>DATJIG010000356.1:0-6475 GCA_035493495.1 Alphaproteobacteria bacterium | reverse complement strand
CAGATCGATGCCGAGCTTGGTCGCGACCGGCGCCAGCAGCGGCACGACGATGAACGCGAGCTCGAAGAAATCGAGGAAGAACGCGAGGAAGAACACCAGCGCGTTGACGACGATCAGGAACCCGAGCTGTCCGCCCGGCAGGCTGGTCAGCAGATGCTCGACCCAGAGATCGCCGTCGACGCCGCGGAACACCAGGCTGAACACCGTCGAGCCGACGAGGATGAACATCACGAACGACGACAGCCGCGCGGTCTTGTCCACCGCCTCGCGCAACAGCGGCCAGCTCAGGCGGCGATTCATCAGGGCGAGGATCAGCGCGCCGACGGAGCCCATCGCGCCGCCCTCGGTCGGCGTGGCGATGCCGATGAAGATCGTGCCGAGGACGAGGAAGATCAGCACGAGCGGCGGCACCAGCGAGGTCACGACTCGGCGCAGGAAGCGGAGGTCCCAGGTCGCGCGCGCTTCGACCGGCACGGCGGGCGTGGCCGCCGGCCGCACCACGGAGACGATCAGCACGTACACGGCGTAGAGGCCCGCGAGCATCAGCCCGGGGATGAAGGCGCCGGCGTACATGTCGCCGACCGAGCGGCCGAGCTGGTCGGCCATGACGATCAGCACCAGGCTCGGCGGGATGATCTGGGCGAGCGTGCCGGAGGCGGCGATCACCCCCGCCGACAGCCGCCGGTCATAGCCGTAGCGCAGCATGATCGGGAGCGAGATCAGGCCCATCGAGATCACCGAGGCCGCGACGACACCGGTGGTGGCGGCGAGGAGCGCGCCGACGAAGATCACGGCGTAGGCAAGGCCGCCGCGCAGCGGGCCGAACAGCTTGCCAATGGTGTCGAGCAGCTCCTCGGCCATGCCGCTGCGTTCGAGGATCATGCCCATGAAGGTGAAGAACGGGATCGCGAGCAGCGTGTCGTTGCGCATAATCCCGAACACGCGCTCGGGCAGCGCCTGGAGGAGCGACACCTGCAGCAGCCCGAGCTCGATGCCGATGAAGCCGAAGAACAGCCCGATCGCCGACAGCGCAAACGCCACCGGGTAGCCCAGCAGCAGGAAGACGACAAGCGCCGCGAACATCAGCGGGCCCATGTTGGCGACGAGGAAGGCCGTCACCGCGGCTCCTCCTGGAGAAGGTCGAGGGAGGCGTCGCGCGGCGGCTCGGTCGGATCGGCAATCGCGCCAGCGAGGAACGCGACGCGCTTGATCAGCTCGGCGATGCCCTGCAACGCCAGCAGCACGAAGGCGACCGGGATGAGGATCTTGGCCGGCCAGCGAATGAGTCCGCCGGCATCGCTCGAATACTCGCCGCGCACGTAGGACTCGACGAACATCGGCCAGGCGAACCAGGCGATGATGACCGCCATCGGCATCAGGAACAGGACGATGCCGAAGATGTCGATGCAGGCGCGGGCGCGCGGCGGCAGCCGGGCGAAGAAGATGTCGATGCGGACGTGCTCGTTGCGCTGCAGCGTATAGGCGGCGCACAGCAGGAACACCGCCGAGTAGAGGTACCACTGGATCTCGAGCCAGGCGTTGGAGCTGGCATTGAGCGAGTACCGGGCGAGCGCGTTGCCGGCGCTGACCAGCACCGCGACAAGGACGAGCCAGCAGGCGACCCGGCCGATCCGGGCGTTGAGCGTATCGATCAGGTGGGCGATCCGCAGCAGCGCGCGCATGGGTCTTATCCCGCCCTGCCGCAGAGGCGCGGTGCGTCCGACCAGACGTCTTCCGGCATGGTGTTCAACTCGCCCCGACGTGCGCTTGTTGTGACGCCTGTTGGAATGGATCCCCTAGCCCCGGGCTTTTTTCACCGAAATCGCACGGTGTTTCAAGGCCGCGTTTCGCCCGAACGGCGACCGGTCCGGCAAGGCTGCGCCGGGGAACGGACGGCCCGGTTCCGCCTTTAATCCGGCGAGAGCTGACCGGAGCAGAGGAGCGCACGATATGGCGAAGGCAAAGACCACCACCAACCACGACGAGATCCGGCACTGGGCCGAGCGGCACGGCGGCAAGCCCGCCGCCGTCAAGAGCACGCACCGCGGTGACGACCCGGGGATCCTCCGGATCATGTTCCCGAAGGCGCCCCACTCGGAGCACGACAATCTCGAGGAGATTTCCTGGGACGACTTCTTCGAGAAGTTCGACGAGAACGATCTCGCACTCGTCTACGAGGAGGACAGGAACTTCGGCAAGCTGGTCAGCCGCGAGAGCGCCGAGAGCAAGGCGCACTAAGCGACGAGCCGAAAACGACGCGAGGCGGTGGATGGTCCACCGCCTCGTTCGTTTTACGCACCTTCAACGGAAGCTCACGCAAAGCGTGCTCGCGGTCGCCATTGCGGCGTCGGCTTGAGCGCGTAGGCGCCGTCGCCGAGCAGAGCGACCACCAGCGAGATCACGATCAGGAACACCGGGTACTCCCAGCCGCCGTTGGGGTTGGAAAACACCCAGCCGTTGCCCGCGTGCACCGTCAGCGCGCCGACCAGCACCGGGATCAGCGCGATCGCGACCGCCCGCGACCACACGCCGGCGAGCAGCAATGCGCCACCGATGAGTTCGGCGGCGAACGTTGCGTACGCCGTCCATCCCGGAAAGCCGATCGAGCGGAAGAACTCGGCCGTGCCCGGAAGCGAGAACTCGAGGTACTTCAGGATCACCGAGTGGGCGAGGTACATCACGCCCAACGCGGCTCTCAGGACGAATGCGCCCAACGGCGCCGTGCGATCGTCGATCATCATTATCTCCTTCGATCTCCGTCTGGGTCGCGAACTCAAGCAGCCACGAGGGTGAACTTCTTCACCGTCTCGGTGACACGGCGGCCCAGGTGCTCGGCGGTCTTGAGGTCGCTCGCCAGCGGGCCCTTGTCCGGCCCCTCGTCGGCATTCGACTGGGCGGCGGCACCCGCGGCGACGCCGAGCCGGTTGAGGTCCTCGACCGAGCCCGTGGACGAGTTGTTGCCGGGCAGCAGGTCAAGGCCGACCCAGATCATCCCGTGCTGCAGGGCGAAGGTGATGAGCTGCTGGAAGACGCCCTGCTTGTCGCCGTTCTGCGAGGCCGAGTTAACGAACCCGGCGGCGATCTTGTCCTTCCACGTCCGCTCCATCCACAGCTTGGACGTCGCTTCCATGAACGACTTCATCGCCGCCGAGGCGCTGCCCATGTAGGTCGGCGTGCCGAAGACGATGGCGTCGGCGGCATTGAGCTCGGCGATCCGGTCGGCGGCTTCCGCGACCGGGATCAGGGACACCTTGGCGCCACCTTTTGCGGCGCCGCGGGCGACGGCTTCGGCCTGGACCTGCGTGTGCCCATAACCGGAATGGAAAACCACGGCGACTCGGGGCATTTCGATCTCCTGTGACGAACGGCAGCGCTGGGCTGGCCGTCTTGATTACCTTTAGTGGCGTTGTTACTTATCGAAAGTAACGGGTCGAAAATGAGCCCTTGAGTGTGGTTTGTAAAGTAGGTACATTTTTGTAACTTAATAGCGCGCCAGTGTGGAAAAATCGGCGCGCCAACTGGAGGAAGGCCCATGCGCGATCGACAGACCAAATGCCCGATGGACGCCCTGTTGCGGCTGCTGATGGGGCCGTGGACGACCTACATCCTCTGGGTGCTGCGCTCGACCAACGAGCCCGTCCGCTTCGGCGAGCTCAAGCGCCGCGTGCCCGGCATCTCGGCGAAGGTGCTGACGGAGCGCCTGCGGCTTCTCGAGCGCGCCCAGGTGATCGAGCGCCGGCACATCGCGACCATCCCGCCGCAGGTCAGCTACACGCTGGCGCCGCGCGGCCTCGAGCTCAACGGCGTGCTCGACAAGCTCAACGAGGTCGCCCTGCGCTGGAACCTCGTCGAGCAGATGAGCGCCACCGAGCCTGTGAAACAGGACCAGGTCGACAAGGTCGCCTGAGCGGGATGACGTCCCGCCAGGAACGCCGACAGCGCCTCGCCAAACTCGCCAAGGTAACCGAGCGCATCGAGCGCTCCGGACTGTCGGCAGCACCCGAGCTGGTCGAACTCGCCGCGATGGCGGCGATCGTCGACGACGGCCTGGAGGCGACCGGCGGCGTGAAGCGCGCCGTCGCGCGCATCGCCGCGATCCAGGACAAGTCGAACGCCGCCGCGCCGTTCCACGGCGAGGTGGCGTGCCGCAAGGGCTGCGCGTTCTGCTGCAGCCTCAGCGTCTCGGCCTCGGCGCCGCAGGTGTTCGCGGTCGCCGACCATCTCCGCGCGAGTGCGCCGGACCTCGCCGCCGAGATCGCGCGCATCGCGGCGGCGGACGCGCGGACGCGCGGCCTCGACACCTACGGCCGCTTCCTCAACAAGGCGTTCTGCGCGTTCCTGGTCGACGGCGCGTGCTCGGTGTATTCGGCGCGACCGTCGGTGTGCCGCGGCGCGCTGTCGCGTTCCGCCGAGGTGTGCGAGCGGCTGTTCCGCGGCGAGAGGACGGACGACGCCAACATCGATGAAGCAACCGTATTCCGCACCGCCTGCGACGAAGCGGTCTGGGCGGTGTTGCACCGGCACGGACTGCGGCTCGCCGGCTACGAGCTCGCGCACGCGGTGCTGGTGGCGCTCGCCGAACCCGATGCGGAAGCGCGCTGGCGGCGCGGCGAGGACGTTTTCGCCGCGGTGCGGGCCGAGGCGCTCGCCAATGTCAGCCCCCGGGACGAGGCGTTCTGGGGTGCGCTGTGGGCGGTCGCCCACGGCGAAACCATCGCGCCCGGCCCCTACGCCGCGCGCTTTCCCGACTGGTGCCGCTGATGGAGATCGACGTCCGGGGCCACCGCTGCGTCTACGAGCTGACGGGCTCCGGCCCCTACCTCACGCTTCTCCACAGCGTCGGCCTCTCGACCCGTGAGGGCTGGCGCAACCAGATCGCGCCGCTGGCCCGCCATTTCACCGTGCTGACGTTCGATTTCCGCGGTTTGGGGCAGTCCTCGCGCGGCGATGCGCCGCTCGGCGTCGCCACATTCGCCGACGATCTCGAGGCGATTCTGGGTGAATTGGCCGTCACCCGCACCGCGCTGATGGGAATCTCGCTCGGCGGCTTCGTCGCCCAGGCCTACACCCTGAAGCGTCCCGACGTGGTTTCGACACTCGTGCTGGTGTCGACCACCAGCCGGATTTACACAGGCAACGCCGAGCGGCGGGCCGAGCGCAACCGGCGAATCCGCGACTCCGGCATGGCCGCCGCCGCCGCCCACCAACTCGACAGCCATTTCCCGCCCGAGTTCGCCGCCGCCAACCCCGACGTCTGCGCCTGGTATCAACGTCACTATCTTGCCAACGATCCTGAAAGCTACATCGCGATCATGGATGATCTCGGCCGCTTCGACGTTACCGCGCGCCTTTCCGAAATCCGCTGCCCGACGCTGATCGTCGCCGGCAACCGCGACGCGACGTCGGTGGCCGGCCGCGCGCCGCTCGACAGCGCGCGCATTCTGCATGCGGGCATTCCGCGCTCCACGCTCGCGGTGATCGAAGGCGCGAACCACTACCCGCAGCTCGACCACACCGAAACTTTCAACGAACGCGTGATCGCGTTCCTGCGAAGCACCCTGTCGAAGGCCTAGCGCCCGCGCCGCGTCCGCCTCACGCGAACGCGCTCTCGTCGATGTGCTTTCCCATCAGCGACGGCACGCCGTTGGCACGCATTTCCTTGAGCCACATCGTGTGGATGCGCGGGTCCTGGTCGCGATACTCGATCTGGCGCCCGCCGTCCTTGACGCTGGTGTCGGTGCGCTGCGTCTCCGAGTTGGCGCGGCGCTCGAGCGTGATCGGGTAGCGCTTCGAGCCGAACAGGATCGCCATGTAGCGCGCCGGCTCGCCGCTGGTGTTGAAGTGCTGGTGAAACATGTTCTCGGGCGGCGCGTAGACGAAGCCGTAGTTCCACTCGCGACGGATGAAGTCCTTCTCGCCCTCGTACCACAGCAGCGAGTAGCCGGTGCCGGTCATCGCGAAGACGTGGGCACCCGCGGCGTGACGGTGCGCCTTCTTGTAGGTGCCGACCGGCATCTCCGAGATGTGGGCGCCGATCGAGCCCTCGGCGAGCAGGAACTGCATGTTCGACGAGCCCGCGCCGCGCGCCTCCCACGCCATCAGCTGGAAGTTGGCGAGATCGGAAACGAAGTTCGTCTCCCACAGGTTGCGGCCCGGCCGGATCGACGTCAGCTCGCCCTCGCCAGCGTAGTAGCCGGCCTGCCCCGAGCGCTCCGGAAAGCCGACCGGGTTGTCGAAGATGAATTTGTCGTTGCGGAAAAAATTCATCACGAACACGAGGTCGTGGGCAACGGTTAGGCGCGCGTGCTCACGGCCGGAGCCGTTGAAGATCTGATAGCGCGCGTTCATCGGCGGCGCGAACATCGCGCGCGGCCCGAACTCGAACGTGTGCTTGCCGCCGTCGGCGGTCTCGACGGCGACGCTGCCGTGGCCCGCGAGGCAGACGATCACCTCGTCGAAGGCGCGGCGCTGCGGC
>DATJIG010000355.1:0-16061 GCA_035493495.1 Alphaproteobacteria bacterium | reverse complement strand
GAAAGAGAGAAATCGGTCGGCGCCATCGGGATCACCCCACCGCCTTGAGGGCGTCGCGCACCCGTTCGGGCGTCATCGGCGCGCGGCGCAACCGCACCCCGGTGGCATCGTAGAACGCGTTGGCGAGCGCGGCCGCCATAGGCCGGGTGGCCGATTCGCCGGCGCCTGCCGCTGGAACGTTGGGCCGGTTGATCAGCACGATCTCGATCTGGCCCGGCGCGTCCGGTGTCTCGGCGATGGGATAGGTCGCCCAGTCGATGCTGGTGACGTTGTCGCGGCTGAATGTGACCTCTTCATAGAGGGCGCGGCTGGTCGCTTGGACGACGTTGCCCTCGATGACAGTCCTGAGCGTGCCCGGGTTGATGATCAGGCCGCAGTCGTGGGCGACCGTGATCTTGCGGCCCCAGATGCGGCCGGACGCCGGATCGACCTCGACCTCGGCGACGATGGCGACCACGGCACCGTTGCGCTGCGCGTAGGAGATGCCTTGACCGACGAGCACGCCGCGCTCGCCCTTCATGCGCTGCGGCCCGACGTGGGCCTTCCAGCCGGCCTTGTCGGCGGCTGCCTGCAGCGCCGCGCGATCGCGCTCCTCGGTCGCGTGCTTGAGACGGAAGGCGAGGGGATCCATCTTCGCCGCCTCGGCCACCTCGTCGGTGAACTGCTCGCTCGCGAACGTCGTCTGCGGACCGAGCGGATCGCGCATGTGCGAGGTGCGCAGTGGAGACGCCCTCTCGATCAGTGGGGCGATGGTCTGCCAGCCGATAGCCGATGCCTCGTACTTGTAGGAGTTCGTCGGCATCGTGAAGATGTAGGCGCGCTTCGAGTTGTCGGCGCCGAGCACCTGGCCGACCCACAGATCCTGCGGTCGGCCCTCGTTCGAGTTGACGTCGACGCGCGAGAAGCCCTTCGACATGAACTTGTAGCCGATGACGTTGCCGTCCTTGTCGAGCGCGGCGCTGCCGGTGTGGACCGACGCCGCGGGCTTCGGATCCCAGCCGGTGCCTTCGTGGCGCATGCCCTGGAGGCGCACCGGCTTGCCGATCGCCTTGGAGATCACCGCGGCCTCGGCGGCGGCATCGCCGGCGTCGTTGCGCCCGTAGGAGCCGGGGCCCGGCACCCACACCGCGTGCACCTTCTCGACCGGCAATCCGACCATGGCGGCGACGCCCTGGGCGGTGAAGTGCGACTTCTGCGAGCCGGTAAACACCAGCGCGCTGTCCTTCTTCACGTCGACCACGGCGCACGCCGGGCCCATCGAGGCGTGCGACTGGAACGGCCACTCGTACTCGAAGTTGACGACCTTCGCGGCCTTGGCGAACGCCGCGTCGACGTCGCCGCCCTTCCTGTCGACCTTCTCCTCGGTGGGCTTCGCCTTGCGGATGTGGTCGTAGATGTCCTTCTGGTCGGGGAAGGGGGTCTTTGCGCCCTTCCAGGTGACTTTCAGGTTCTGCGACGCGCGGATCGCGCTCCACTCCTTGTCGGCGACGACGGCGAGGAAGTCCTTCACGCGGACGACCCTGGCGCCGGTATTCTTGATCGACGAGGCATCGACCTTGGCCGGAACCTGTCCGGCGACCGGCGGACGGACGACGCGGGCGTGCACCATGCCCGGCAGCCGGATGTCGGTGACGTAGTCGGTCGTGCCGTAGACCTTGCCCGAGACGTCGGAGCGCGGCGCGGTCTTGCCGACGATCTTGTAGTCTTCGGGCTTCTTGAGCGGCGCCTTCGCCTTGAGTGCGAGGTTGCTGCCGATCTGTTTGTTCCACTCGATCTCGTGGTCGAAGTAGCGGCCGCCGATCAGATTCGCGTAGCTGATCGACTTCGCGGGCGTCCCCTTCACCGAGATCACGCCGTTGTCGACGACGAGCGAGTCGGCGGACGTGCCGAGCTGCTTCGACGCCGCCTGCAGCAGCACGCTGCGCGCCTCGGCGGCGGCATTGCGGAGCGCGGCACCACCGCGCTGCACGCCGGTCGAGCCGGACGCGCCGCCCTGGTTGATGGTGGTCGCGGTGTCGCACATGATCACCGTGACCTTGCCGAGGGCGATGTCGAGTTCCTCGGCGACGATCTGCGCGACCGCGACGTCGGTGCCCTGGCCCATGTCCATCTTGCCGAAGAACACGGTGACGCCGCCGTCGGGTGCGACCGCGAGCCACGAGTCGAGCTGCGTCGGCACGAACGGCGGGCGCGAGGTGCCGAACGCCGCACCCATCGCGCCCATGGCCCCTTGGGCATCGGCGGCCTCGGCCTCGGCGAGGAACGGCAGCGGGGCGGCCACGCTGACGATCAGCGCGCCCGCGGCCTTGAGCATCTGCCGTCGCGACAGGGAGAGCTGCTCGGGCGTGGAAACGGAGTCGGACATGAAACGCTCCCTTTGTTGGCCTGTTTGACCCTGTCGTCGGGCGACGTTCGTTGCGTCGCCGCGTTATCACCGGCGCGCCGCGCCCCCTTTTGGAGGGGCGGCGCGCCGGGTACTCAACTCGTTCAGCCGGCCTCGCTCACCCGACCTGAGCGAGCGCCGCCTTGACGCGCTCCGGCGTGAACGGCGCGCGGCGGATCCGCGCTCCGGTCGCGTCGAAGATCGCATTGGCGATCGCGCCGGCAACCGGCCGGCTCGACGGCTCGCCCGCGCCCGACGACGGAACGTCGGGGCGGTTGATCAGCACGATGTCGATCGTCTCGGGCGTGTCCGGAGTCTCGCCGATCGGATAGGTCGCCCAGTCGATGCTCGACACGTTGTCGCGATCGAACATCACCTCTTCGTACAGCGAGCGGCTCACCATCTGGGTGACGTTGCCCTCGATCACGGTGTGCAGCGTCCCGGGGTTGACGATCAGGCCGCAGTCGTGGGCAACCGTGAACTTGCGCGCCCAGACATGACCCGTGTTGGGATCGACCTCGACCTCGGCGACCACCGCGACGACGGTGCCGGAGCGCTGGGCGTAGGACATGCCCTGGCCGACCAGCGTGCCGTTCGGGCCCTTGAGGCGCTGCGGTTTGGCGTGCGCCTTCCAGCCCGCCTTCTCGGCGGCGGCCTGGATCACCGCCTTGTCGCGGTCCTTGGTGAGGTACTTGAGGCGGAACGCGACGGGATCGACGCCGACCGCGTTCGCCATCTCGTCGACGAACGACTCGGTGGCGAAGTGGATTTGCGGGCCGACCGGATCGCGCAGGTGCGAGGTGCGGAGCGGCGACGAGCGGTCGAGCAGCGGCGCGATCGTGGTCCAGCCCATGCGCTTGGTACCGTAGGCATAGGACTCCTCCGGCACACGGAACGCGTACTGCCGCTTCGACAGGTCGGCGCCGAGCACCTGGCCGACCCACAGGTCGCCGGGCTTGCTCTCGTTCGAATTGACGTCGACGCGCGAGAAGCCCTTCGACATGAACTCGTAGGCGACGACGTTGCCGTCCTTATCGAAGCCCGCGCGCACCGTGTGCACCGACGCCGGGCCCTTCGGGTCCCAGCCGGTGCCTTCGTTGCGCATGCCCTGGAGACGGATCGGGCGGCCGGTCGCCTTGGCGATCACCGTCGCCTCGGCGGCGCCATCGCCGGCGTCGTTGCGGCCGTAGGAGCCGGGGCCCGGCACCCAGATCGCGTGCACGTCCTCGAGCCTGAGGCCGGCCATCGCGGCGACGCCGTCGGCGGTGTAGTGCGGCTTCTGCGAGCCGGTGAACACCGTTGCCTTGCCATCCTTGATCTCGACCACGGCGCAGGCCGGACCCATCGAGGCGTGGGACTGGAACGGCCATTCGTACTCGGCCGTCACCGTCTTCGCCGCCGTCTTGAACGCCGCGTCGACGTCGCCCTGCTTCTGCTCGATTGCTTCCTTGGTGCTCTTGGCCGTACGGATGTGGTCGTAGATGCCGTTCTGGTCGGGGAACGGATTCTTCGCGCCCTTCCAGTTCACCTTCAGATTCTGCGAGGCGCGGATCGCGTTCCACTCCTTCTCGGCGACGACGGCGAGGAAGTCCTTCACGCGGACGACCTTGGCACCCATGCCCTTGATCGACGATTCGTCGACCGAGGCCGGCACCTGGCCGGCGACCGGCGGGCGGACGACGCGCGCGTGCAGCATGCCCGGGAGGCGGACGTCGGTGACGTAGTTCATCGTGCCGTACACCTTGGCCGGCACGTCGGAGCGCGGATGCGACTTGCCGACGATCTTGTAGTCCGCGACCTTCTTCGGCTGCGCCTTGCCCTTGACCTTGAGCGCATTGCCGATCTTTTTGTTCCACTCGAGGCCGGTGTTGAAGTAGCGGCCGCCGATCAGCTCGGCGTAGCTGATCTTCTTGCCGTCCTTCGCGGCGATCACGCCGTCGTCGACGGTCAGCGTCTCGGGCGCGACGTTCCACTGCCTGGCCGCCGCTTCGACCAGCACGCGGCGCGCTTCGGCCGCCGCGTTCCGGAGCTGCGGCGCGCCTTCCTGAACGCCGGTCGAGCCCGACGCGCCGCCCTGGTTCACCGTCAGCGCGGTGTCGCCCATGATGACGCCGACCTTCTCGAAGGCGACGTCGAGCTCATCGGCGACGAACTGCGCGACGGCGACGTCGACGCCCTGGCCCATGTCCATCTTGCCGAAGAACGCAGTGACGCGTCCGTCGGGAGCGATGGCGATCCAGGTGTCGAGCTGGGCGGCATTGAGCGCGGGCTTCGTGGCGCCGAAACCGGACTCCTCGGCCATGGCGGCCGAGAGGAAGGGAAGCGGGCCCGCAGCGGTGACGATCAGGGCGCCGGATGCCTGGAGCAGACGGCGGCGGGACAGGGACAGCGTTTCAAGCGAATGCATACTTGTGCTCACCATCAGGCCTTCGACATCTCCGAGGCCGCGCGTTTGACCGCGCGGAGGATCGCTGCGTGGGTGCCGCAGCGGCATTTGAGGCCCGCGAGTCCTTCGCGGATCTGGGCGTCGCTCGGGTTCTTGTTCTTGGCGAGGAAGGCGGCGGTCGTCATGACCCAGCCGTTGAGGCAGTAGCCGCACTGCGGCACCTGCTCCTCGACCCAGGCCTTCTGCACCGGGTGCGGCTTGTCTGCCGTGCCGAGGCCGTTGAGGGTGGTGACCTTCTTGTTGTTGGCGAGCGACACCGGCATCGAGCAGGAGCGCACCGCCTCGCCGTCGACGTGGACGGTGCAGGCGCCGCACTGGGCGAGGCCGCAGCCGAACTTCGGATTGTTGAGCGCGAGCTCGTCGCGGAGGGCATAGAGCAGCGGCATGTCGGGCTCGGCCTGGAACCGATGCGTCTCGCCGTTGACGTGGAGGGTGATGGTCTCGCTCATGCGGTCATGTCTCCGGTTGTGCCGCCCCGAAAGGAACGGACGGAATGGGCCCGGGCGCACGGCCGCGTAGCGGTCGATCTCATAAAGTGCCCCCGGGAAAAAGCGTGGCCGTTCGGCCTTGTAGGTCGGGAGCATCCCGCTTCGCTTAGGCGGCGTCAAGGAAGCGCCAGCACCCAAAGGGCATCGGGACGCGGCGCGTCGCGCCTCAGGTCACGTAAGTGACACGGGGGTGGGCGCATCCCAGGCATTTCAAAATTCGTTGCATTTCGGTCCTGCGGCAAATTCGACACGCGGTGGCGGAGGAGGGAGCGGACGGTCCCGCGAGACATTGATCAGGGATGGGGATCAGAGGTGGGGATCAGGTGTGGGGACCACGTTCCCGAGGAGGACCCAATGGCCCGGACTGTTCTGACCGCCGCGTTGCCGGTGCATCCGCTCGGCAAATCGGATCTGAGGATCACACGCGTCGGTTTCGGCGCCTGGGCGGTGGGCGGTGACTGGGCGTTCGGCTGGGGATGCCAGGACGACGCCGATTCGATCGCCGCGATCCGTCACGCCGTTTCGAAGGGCGTAAACTGGATCGACACCGCCGCGATCTACGGCCTTGGCCACTCCGAGGAGGTGGTCGCGGAAGCGCTGCGCGAGGTCCCGCGCAGCGATCGGCCGCTGATCTTCACCAAATGCGGCCTGATCGGGAACCCGCGCGATCCGATGGCGTCGCCGCGCCGCGTCGGCGCGGCCGAGAGCATCCGCCGCGAGGTCGAGGGCTCGCTCAAGCGCCTCGGCGTCGAGCGCATCGACCTTTACCAGATGCATTGGCCGGCCGAGGACGGCACGCCGGTCGACGCGTACTGGCAGACGCTGCTCGATCTCAAGTCGGAGGGCAAGGTGCGCGCCGTCGGCCTGTCCAACCACAGCGTCGCGCAACTCGAGCGCGCCGAGAAACTCGGCCACGTCGACAGTCTTCAGCCGCCGTTCTCGGCGATCAACCGCGAGGCCGGATCGGATGTACTTCCGTGGTGCCGCGAGCACGCGACCGGCGTCATCGTCTACAGCCCGATGCAATCGGGCCTGCTCAGCGGCGCGTTCTCCGAGGAGCGCGCGGCGAAACTCGCGCCGACCGACTGGCGTCGGCGCAGTGCCGATTTCAGCGGCGAGGGACTGAAGCGCAACCTGCAACTCGCGGAGTCGTTGAAGACGGTGGCGCGCGTCCACAGTACGACCATTGCGGCGGTGGCGGTCGCCTGGACACTGGCATGGCCCGCGACGACCGGTGCGATCGTCGGCGCGCGTACGCCGCAGCAGGTCGAGGGCTGGATCGAGGCGGCGACGCTCGAGCTCACCGATACCGACATGGCGGAAATCGCGACCGCGATCGAGAAGAGCGGCGCCGGTGTGGGGCCGACGATGCCCGTCCGGCACGTGCGCACCGGTCGGCCGATCCCGACGGCGGTGGAGTGAGCTGATCTAAGGAGCGGGCGAGCGAAGACCCGCGAGCGCCGCGGGATCGTCGACGTCGGCGAGAATGGCGTCGCTCGCCATCTCGACCTCGACCACCTGATCCTCGTTCTCGCCGATCAGGTGCTTGGCGCCGGTGTCGCCCGAGGCATTGGCCATCGCCTCGAAGTAGGCCGAGCCGAACAGCACCGGGTTGCCGCGCTTGCCGAGATGCGTCGGCACGACGATCGATCGCCCCTCGACGGGATTGAAGGCGGCGGTCAGCGCCTCGATCTCGCGCGTGCCGACGCGCGGCATGTCGCCGAGCATGACGAGCGCGCCGTCGAGGCCGGGCGGAAGTGCCCGCACACCCGCGCGCAGCGACGTCGACAGGCCTTCGGCGTAGTCGGGATTGACGGTGAACGTGAGATCGCGGCCCGCGAGCAGCATGCGGACGCGGTCCTGCTCGTGGCCGAGCACGACGACCACGGGCCGCGCCTGGCTCGCGAGTGCCGCGTCGACGGCCTGCGCCACCATCGGCTTGTCGCCCGACGCGCCGGGAACGCAGATCGTCAGCTTGTTGCGCACGCCCATCCGCCGCGACTGCCCGGCGGCGAGCACGATCGCGGCGATCTTGTGAGTGCCGTTGACGGCGAGCTTCGGCGGCGTCGCGCGCGGCTGGCCGCGCACCGGGATCTCGGCGAGCAGACCACCGACGCCCATGCCCATGACGTCGCGGCCGGAGACCGGGATGCCGGCGGCGATGCGTTCGAGCACCCAGTCGAACCCGTTCATCTTCGGCGAGCGGGCGCAGCCGGGGAGCCCCACGACGGGCCCGATGTCGGGATGGCTCGCGAGCAGCAGGAGATTGCCGGGGTCGACGGGCATTCCGAAGTGGTCGACGCGGCCGCCCGAGGCGACGATCGCCGACGGTATGATGTCGCGGCGATCCTGGATTGCCGAAGCGCCCATCACCAGCAGGAGCGATGCGCCGTGGGATTTCGCGGTGGCGATCGCCTGCGTCACCGCCGCCTCGTCGTGCGGTACCATGGTGTCGTAGACGAGCGAGGCGCCGATGGCGGCGAGTCGCCCGCGCGTCGTCTCCACGGTTTTCTCGAGCACCGACGCCTTGGTATCCGGCAGCCGGGTCTGGATCAGCGCCGCGGCGAGAGCCCTGAACGGCTTGAGGCCGAGCGCCGCGCCATAGGCGCGGCACATCTCCTCCCACGCGTTGACCGCCGCCGTCGGAGCCGCGAACGGAATGATCTTCACCGTTGCGACCATGTCGCCGGCCTTCACCGGCGTGAGTGCCGGTACCGTCGCCAGCGTGATCGACTCATCGATGCGGTTGAGCGCGTCGACGGTCTGGCGCTCGGCGGTGAACACGCCGTCGCTCGCGGCGAAGATGTTGGCGCGGCCGGTGAACGCCTTGGCGACGGTGAGGCCGTTGCCGGTCACGCACTTGGCCGCGCGCGCCGACGCTTCGTCCTCGCCGATGTCGTCCGCTTCGGCGCGGGCGACGATGACCTCTTTGATGCCGGCGCTGCGCAGCGCGGCGATGTCGTCGGCGCTGAGCAGGTGACCCTTGGTCAGCATCCGCGTGCCCGCGCGGACGCGATGCGCGAGCACCGCGCCTTCGGCGTCTGCGAGCGGAACGGGTCCGAACTTCACGACTTGTCGGCGGCTTTGCCGTCGCCTGAATTATCCGATGACCGGGGGGGATGCCGCTCGCGGGTGATCTCGGCCATGATCGAGATCGCGATCTCCGACGGCGACACCGCGCCGATTGCGAGCCCCACGGGGCCGTGGATGCGTGCCAGGTCCGCGTCGCTGAAGCCTTGCTCCTTGAGTCGGCCGAGGCGGGCGCCATGGGTCTTCCGGCTGCCGAGCGCCCCTATATAAAAGGCATCGGAGCGGAGTGCCGCCGCGAGCGCCGGGTCGTCGAGCTTGGGGTCGTGGGTCAGCGTCACCACGGCGGTGCGGCGATCCGGCGCGAACGCCGCGAGCGCCTCGTCGGGCCACTCGCGGACGATTGTCACGTCGGGAAAGCGCGCCTCGGTTGCGAACGCGCTGCGCGGATCGACGACGGTGACGGCGTAGCCCGCAAGCGCCGCCACCGGTGCCAGCGCCTGGGCGATGTGGACGGCGCCGACCAGCGCGAGACGGCGCGGCGGCGCGAACACGTTGAGGAACACGCTGCGGCCGGCGACCTCGACCGTGGTGCTTGCATCGTCGGCGAGCGCCGCGCGCGCCTGGTCGGCGACCGATTGTCCGAGCGCGTCCGACGGCGTCTCACCCTCGATCAGAGCGGTGACCTTGCCGGTCGCGAGATCGGTCGCCAGCACCGCGCCGCGATGAGTGGATTGCGCGGAGGCGATCTTGTTCAGAGCGTCCGCGGTGCCGTCGAGCGAGGCGACGTGGATCTCGACCTTGCCGCCGCACGCGAGCCCGACGTCCCATGCCTGCTCGTTGGTGATGCCGAACCTCAGAAGCTTGGCGGGCGCGCCTTTCATCACCGCGCCAGCCTCCGACACCACCGCGCCCTCGACGCAGCCGCCCGACACCGAGCCGACCATCGCGCCGCCCTCGGCGACTGTCAGCAGGCTGCCGACCGGACGCGGCGACGAGCCCCACGTCGTCACGACGGTGGCGAGCGCGCCTTTTTGTCCGTGCGCAAGGATCGCGCGGGCGGCGCCAAGAACGTCGTCGTGGTCGTCGAAGCGGGGCAGGGTATCGTCCATAGAGGAAAGATAGGCCTTCTACCCACGTTCGCTCAAGGCCAAGCAAAGCCACTTTACCAATCGCGGTTACCCGAAATATCCTGTCGTATATTTCGCCCTCCTCATCGGACCCAGGCCATGATTCGCGTCTCTCGCCCGTTCCTCATCGCCATGCTGGCCGTGGTGGGCATCTTTGCCGCCATGCCCGCGCGTGCGCAGAGCGGCGACCTCCTCGTGTTCGCGGCGGCGAGTCTGCAAAATGCCCTCGACGATGTGAACGCCGCATGGCAGCGCGAGGCCGGCAAGAAAGCGGTGATCTCCTATGCCGCGAGCTCGACGCTGGCGCAGCAGATCGAGCAGGGCGCGCCCGCTCAGGTCTTCATCTCCGCCGACGAAGACTGGATGAACTACCTCGCGGCGCGAAATCTCATCCGCGGCGACACGCGCCGCGATCTGCTCGGCAACTCGCTGGTGATGGTGGCGGAGCGAACGTCATCGTGTCCGCCGCTGTCGCTCGGTCGCGAGACCGATCTCAAGCTCCTGCTGCGCGGGGGCAAGCTGGCGATGGCCGACGTCAACGCCGTGCCCGCCGGGAAGTATGGGAAGGCCGCGCTCGAATCGCTCGGCCTCTGGAGCGGCGTGAGCGGGCAGGTGGCCCAGGCCGAGAACGTGCGCGCCGCTCTCCTGCTGGTGTCGCGCGGCGAGGCGCCGCTCGGCGTCGTCTACGCGACCGATGCCGCTGCCGATTCCAACGTGCGCATCGTCGCGCAGTTTCCCCAGAGCAGTTATCCGCCGATCCGGTATCCGGTCGCGTTGACGACCAATGCCAGGTCACCGGATGCGGCGGCGTTCGTCGCGTTCCTGAGCTCCGTCACGGCGAAGCCGCTGCTCGAGAAGCAGGGCTTCCGGGTCTTCAGATAATCAGAGATAACTCAGCTCCGCCGCTTCGGCGGCGAGACCCGCCGCCGCGACGGCGGCTTGGCGGCGAGCGCCCTGGCCAGCGCCTTGATGTGCTTCGACGCGGCTCGGGTGGCATCGGTCTCGATCGCCCGATAATGACGGACCACGGTCGTGCCGAATGGCGTAAGCACCGCGCCGCTGCCCGACTTTCCGCCGCGCTGGGTGGTCACCAGCGGTTGGTCGAACGCCTGATTGAGGCTCTCGATCAACAGCCACGCACGGCGATACGACATCGCCATGGCGCGGCCGGCGGTGGCGATCGAGCCGTTACGCTCGATCAGCTCGAGAAGCCGGATCTTGCCGGGCCCGATCGCGCCGAACGGCCCCAGTTCGACGCGCACGTGAAGTCCGGGCGCCACTGCGGCGCCCTGTGATTTCGCTCGCTTCACCTCGGATTCCCCTTTGCGCAAAAAGGTTTGCGCCCGGATTGTAGCCGCGAAGCCCCATTTCCGACATCGCACGTTGTGCTAGAGTTCCCGACCGTGAATGGCCGGCGTGCAAGGCGTCGGTGCTTGTCTGGGGAGGCGCTCGTGGCGCAAATCTCACTCCGGGTCAACGGTCAGGCCCAAACCGTCAACGTCGAGGCGGACACTCCGCTTCTTTATGTGCTGCGCAACGACCTCGGGCTGTCGGGCCCGAAGTACGGCTGCGGGCTGTCGCAGTGCGGCGCCTGCACTGTGGTTGTCGGCGGCCAGGCCGTCCGGTCGTGCAACATGCCGGTCAGTGCCGCCAGCGGCAAGGACATCACCACCGTCGAGGGCCTTGGCACTCCGGAGAAACCGCACCCGCTCCAGGCGGCTTTCCTCGCCGAGCAGGCCGCCCAGTGCGGCTACTGCACCAGCGGCATGATCATGCAGGCCTCGGCGCTGCTCAGCCAGAACGCGAAGGCCGACGATAGCCAGATCCGCGAGCACATGAACGGTAACCTGTGCCGCTGCGGCGCCTATCCGCGGATGGTCCGCGCGATCAAGCGCGCGGCCAAGGACATGGGGGCGTGACCATGAGCACCGCAACGATCTCCCGTCGCGCCTTTCTCGGCACCACCGGCGCCATCGTCATCGGCTTCACCCTGGTGCCGCGGCTGATGGCCCAGGAGGTACGGGGCCCGCGCCTGCCGGGCAGCCTGTCGAAGAATGCCGATCTCGATGCGTGGCTGCGTGTCGAGTCGGACGGCAGCGTCACCGTGTTCACCGGCAAGGCCGAGCTCGGTCAGGGCATCAAGACCGCGCTCACCCAGATCGCCGCTGAGGAGCTCGACCTGCCGATCGGTCGCATCCACATGATCACGGCGGACACCGCGCAGACGCCGAACGAGGGCTACACCGCGGGCAGTCAGTCGATCCAGGACTCGGGCAGCGCGATCCGCCAGGCGGCGGCCGAGGCGCGCGCGATCCTGGTCGGACTCGCGGCGGAGCGTCTCAACACGCCCGCCGACAAGCTCGAGACCGCGGACGGTGCGGTCCGCGTGCCCGGCGGCCAGTCGGTCGGCTACGGCGAGCTGATCGGCGGCAAGAAGTTCGCCAAGAAGGCCGAAGGCAAGGTCAAGCCGAAGGACACGTCGCGCTACACCGTCGCCGGCACGTCGGTCGCGCGCCTCGACCTGCCGAACAAGGTGTTCGGAAAGCCGGCGTTCGTTCAGGACATCCGGCTGCCCGGCATGGTCCACGGCCGCGTCGTCCAGCCGCCGAGCTACTCGGCGAAGCTCTTGAGTGCCGACGAAGGCGGAGTGGCGCGCCTTCCCGGCGTCCTCAAGGTGATGCACGACGGCAGCTTCCTCGGCGTCATCGCCGAGCGCGAGGATCAGGCGATCCGCGCCGCCGACGCGCTGCGGGCCTCGGCCAAGTGGCAGGAAGAGGCGAACCTGCCCGACATGAACGCCATGCCAGCGTGGCTGAAGGCCAACGTCGATTCGGTGATGCGGGTGGTCGACGGCACCCCGAAGCCGGATGCGCCGGTTCCCGACCCGATCAGCAAGGATGGCGTCGACCGCGTCGAGGCCGTCTACAGCAAGCCGTACATTATGCACGGCTCGATCGGACCGTCTGCGGCAGTCGCCCACATGACCGGCGGCATGCTGACGGTGTGGTCGCACAGCCAGGGCGTCTATCCGTTGCGCGACACCATCGCGCTGATGCTCAAGATGGACAAGAATCGCATCCACGTGATCCATGCGGAGGGCGCGGGGTGCTATGGCCACAACGCCGCCGACGACGCGGCGGGCGACGCGGCGATGCTCGCCGCGGGGTTCCCTGACCGTCCGGTGCGAGTCCAGTGGATGCGCAACGACGAGCACGGCTGGGAGCCGTACAACTCGGCGATGCTGCTCGAGGTGTCGGCCGGTCTCAAGGACGGACGCATCGCCTACTGGAACTACGACCTCTGGAGCACGTCGCACGGCACCCGGCCACGAGGCAGGGGGCCGGGCTCGGAGCTCACCGCCGCGTGGCACAAGGCCGAGGCGATGCCGCTTCCCGAAGCCGAGATCAACAACGGCCGCCACTACGGCGAGCACCGCAACACCGATCCGATCTACGACGTCGGCGAGGCGCGCATCGTCCGCCACTTCTGCAAGAAGATGCCGGTCCGCGTTTCTTCGACCCGCAGCCTCGGCTCGTTCTCGAACGTGTTCGCAATTGAGTCGTTCATGGACGAACTCGCCTACCGGGCGAAGATCGACCCCGTTCAGTTCCGCCTCAACCATCTCAAGGACGACCGCGCCCGCGAGGTGCTGACGCTGGCCGCCCAGAAGGCTGGCTGGCGCGAGCGCACGGCTCCTGCCGGTGCCAACGGCAATGGGGGCAACGGGAAGATGAAGGGGCAGGGGATCGCCTTCGCCCAGTACAAGAACGAGAAGTGCTATGCGGCGATCGTCGTCGATCTCGAAGTGGATCGCGCGACCGGCGTGGTGAAGCTGCTCAAGGCGACCATCGCCGGCGAGGCCGGGCAGTACATCAATCCCGACGGCATGGCGAACCAGCTCGAGGGCGGCTTCGTGCAGGCGGCGAGCTGGGCGCTGAAGGAGCAGGTGACGTACGACAAGTCGCGGATCACCAGCCGCGACTGGGCCGGATACCCGATCATCACCTTCGCCGAGGCGCCCGAGGTCGAGGTCCACCTCATCAATCGGGCTGACCTGCCGTCGCTGGGCGCCGGCGAGGCGGCCCAGGGACCGGCCGGCGCCGCCGTCGCCAACGCCATCTACGACGCCACCGGGCTCCGGCTGCGCGATGCGCCGCTCACGCCCGACAAGATCAAGGCGGCGATCGGCTGAGGTTCGCCGATCGGCTTTGGACAAGGGGCGCCGCCATGGCCGCGCCCCTTTCGGCATGACGGAGCAACGAATCCTGTCGCTGTCCGTTTTCTGAGCGCCTCCGGAGCGAAGGGAGGTGTGGCCGACGGAGGGAACGATGGCGAGCGTCGAGCAGGAGCATAGCCGGTCGCTGTGGATGGACGAGCCCGCGATCGACGCTCCGCCGCTGGACGGCGATGCGACCGTGGACGCGCTGGTGATCGGAGCCGGGATCGCCGGCCTGATCACCGCCTATGAGCTGGCCCTGATCGGCCGCGCGGTGACGGTGATCGACCGGGGTCGGCTCGGTCGCGGCATGACGGCGCGCACCAGCGCCCATCTCTCGTTCGAGCTCGACAACTTCTACAGCGAGCTCGAGGATCTGCGCGGCCGCGACGCGGCGAAGCGCTGGTACGCGAGCCAGTCGGCGGCGGTCGACCGCATCGAGGCGATCTGCCGCGACGAACGCATCGCCTGCGATTTCGCGCGCCTCGACGGCTATCTCGTGCCAGCAGAGGAGGCCGATGTCGATCTCCTGCACGACGAGCTGGAGGCGGCGCGCGCCTGCGGCTATGCCGATGCGGCCTGGGTCGACGCCGGACAGCAGCCGTGGCTGACCACACCAGCGATCCGCTTCCCGCGCCAGGCGCGGTTCCATCCCATGAAGTTCCTCAACGGCGTGATCGCGGCGCTGCGGCGCCGGGGCGCGCAACTGTACGCGAACACCGGGATCGTCTCGCTCGATGAGAAGGGCGGCAGCGTCACCGCGAAGACGGAGCGGGGTGCCGTGATCGGCGCCAAGGATGTGATCGTCGCGACAAATGCGCCGTTCCACCTCAAGGCGGCGATCCACTCCAAGCAGGCGCCGTACCGCACTTATGTCATCGCCGCGCCGGTGCCGAAGGGCGAGGTGGCCGATGTGCTGCTGTGGGACACGCTCGATCCGTACCATTACGTGCGGATCGAGCCCGGCGAGCGCGAGGACGTGCTGATCGTCGGCGGCGAGGACCACAAATCGGGCGAGGCCGACGACATCGGCGAGCGGCTCGGCCGCCTCGAGCAGTGGATGCGCGAGCGCTATCCGGCCTCGGGCGTCGTGAGTCACCGCTGGTCAGGGCAGGTCTACGAGCCGGAGGATTACGTCGCCTTCATCGGCAAGAGCCCGGAGCACGAGCGTGTTTTTGTCGTCACCGGCGACAGCGGCCAGGGACTGACGACGGGCGTCGCCGCAGCGCTGCTCCTGCGCGACCTCGTTGCCGGCAAGCGCAACCCATGGGCCGAGCTCTACGATCCGTTGCGCAAGTTCAGCCAGAACATGGCCGAGACGGTGAAGGAGAACGTCGATACCGCCAAGGAATGGGTCGCCGGTTTCGGCGGCGGCGAGGCGCAGTCGGTCGACGACGTGCTTCCGGGCAGCGGCGCGCTGGTCAAGATCGACGGCAGGATGAACGCGGTCCATCGGGCGAACACCGGAGCGGTGACCCGCCGGCTTGCCGCCTGCACCCACGCCGGCTGCATGGTGCACTGGAACGGCTTCGAGGAATGCTGGGATTGTCCTTGCCACGGCTCGCAGTTCTCGGCCGACGGAGAGCCGCTGCAGGCGCCGGCGGTTTTGGCGCTCGGCGAGCCATAGGCGGAACGACGGATTTCCTCCCCCGAAACGTGTCCTTATTTTGCCGGTATTGAGGTTGACGCTTTGGCGGTCGAACGGTTTCAAACGTTCCCGCCAAAGGTCCCAGGTAGGTTAATTGCGATGACGCGTTCCGCAGCTCATATCTCCGTCGCCGCGTTCGGCCTTGCCGCGCTCGTCCTGATCGCGGGGCGAGCGAATGCGCAGTCCGCCACGTCCAATAGCACCATCCAGTGGAACGATCCGCCGGGGCAGGCGCCGAGCACCGGGACGGTATCGCCGGTACCGGGCAGCGCCACTCCCAGCGCTCCGCCCCCGGGCGCGACGAAATTGCCGCCGGGCACCGTGGTGCCGCTACCGGACAGTGCCGCCACCGGCGCGCCTCCGCCGGGCGCCACCAAGCTGCCGCCGGGCACCGTGGTGCCGCCACCCGACAGCGCAAACTCCGGCAGCATCCGCTGGAACACGCCGCAGCCGAGCGCGTCCACCATGGTGCCGGCCACGCCGGGCGGTCCCGCCGTCAGTTGGCGCTCCGGATTCCAGGGCGGCGTGATCTGGGTCGAGGTCATCGATCCGGCATCGTTCTACCGCGTCGAGCGCATCGACCTCGTCGCCCCCGACGGACGGGCGTTCGCCTCGCGCGAAATCACCCGGACCCAGGCGCGCTACGACTACACCGCCGGCGGCGGCAACGTCGGCGTCGGCGCGTGGGGCGGATCGCACCACAGCGGCGTCGGTGTCGGCGTC
>DATJIG010000354.1:0-15845 GCA_035493495.1 Alphaproteobacteria bacterium | reverse complement strand
CATCGCTTCAATCCGCACAAGCTGCTCCTCGATCCGTACGCGAAGGCGCACGTGGGCCGGCTCGCCTGGCGCCCGGAGATCTTCGGCTACACCATCGGGGCGCCCGACGACGACCGCTCGTTCGACGAGCGGGACAGCGCGCCCTACGTGCCCAAGTGCGTCGTCGTCGATCCGAACTTCGATTGGGCGCGCGAGGCGCAGTGGCACCACGTTCCGTGGGACCGCACCATCGTCTACGAGACCCACGTCCGCGGGTTCACCAAGCTTCACCCGAAGGTGCCCGAAAACGAGCGCGGAACGTTTGCCGGGCTCGCGACCCGCGACGTCGTCGATTACATCCGGTCGCTCGGCGTGACCTCGGTCGAGCTGATGCCGATCCATACCTTCATCAACGACAGCTATCTGCTCGACAAGGGCCTCACCAACTACTGGGGCTACAACACCATCGGGTTCTTCGCGCCCGACCCGCGCTACTCCGCGTACCCGGAGCGCGTGCTCCAGGAATTCAAGGAGATGGTCGCGCGGTTTCACGACGCCGGCCTCGAGGTCATCCTCGACGTCGTCTACAACCATACCGCCGAAGGCAACGAGCTCGGGCCGACGCTGTGCTTCAAGGGCATCGATAACGCATCCTATTACCGCCTGATGCCCGAGCAGAAACGCTACTACATCAACGACACCGGCACCGGCAACACGCTCAACACCACGCACATGCGCGTGCTGCAGATGGTCACCGACTCCCTGCGCTACTGGGTGCAGGAAATGCACGTCGACGGCTTCCGCTTCGATCTCGGCACCATCCTCGCCCGGGAGCCGAACGGCTTCGACAACCAGTCGGGATTTCTCAAGGCGTGCTCGCAGGATCCGGTGCTCGGCACGGTGAAGCTGATCGCCGAGCCGTGGGATTGCGGTCCCGGCGGCTACCAGGTCGGCGGCTTCCCGCCCGGCTGGGCCGAGTGGAACGACAAATTCCGCGACACCGTGCGTGACTACTGGCGAGCCATGGCGCCGGTCTCGTATCTGGCGCCGCGCCTGTGCGCCTCGGGCGACGAGTTCAACCATCGCGGACGCGGCCCGTGGTCGAGCGTCAACTTCATCACCGCCCACGACGGATTCACACTCAACGATCTCGTCAGCTACAACGACAAGCACAACGAGGCCAACGGCGAGGACAATCGCGACGGCCACTCCGATAACCGGTCGTGGAACTGCGGCGCCGAGGGCCCGACCGACGATGCCGAAATCGTCGCGCTGCGCGAGCGGCAGAAGCGGAATTTCCTCGCCACGCTGCTGCTCTCCGAGGGCCTGCCCATGATGCTGGCAGGCGACGAGTTCGGCCGCACCCAACAGGGCAACAACAACGCCTATTGCCAGGACGACGACATCAGTTGGGTCGACTGGAACATCGACGACAGGGGCCACGCGCTGACGCGCTTCGTGCAGAAGCTGACGGCGTTGCGGCACAAATACCCGGTGCTGCGCCGCACCCGGTTCCTGACCGGCGAGTACAACGATCAGCTCGGCGTCAAGGACGTGACGTGGATCAACGCCAACGGCTCCGAAATGCAGAACGGCGACTGGTCCGACGAGAACATGCACTGCTTCGGCATGCTGATCGACGGCCGCGCTCAGACCACCGGTATCCGCCAGCGCGGCCACGAGGTCACCATGCTGCTGGTATTCAACGCCCACTTCGAGCCGGTGAAGTTCACCCTGCCGGAGACGGTCGGCGGCGATTGCTGGTCGCTCTTGATCGACACCAACCTGCCGGAGGAGGCCGCAGCGCACACATTCGAAGCGGGCGAGGTCTATGACGTAACCGCGCGGTCGTTCCTGCTGTTTGAGCTGCAACCGACCCGGGCGTCGCAGATGAAGTCCGAGGCCAAGCGTCCGCCGAAAAAGGCGCCGCCGTCGACCTGAGCTACTGGCCGACCGACTTTCCCGTCACCTCGACCGCGAAATGGAACGCCGGCAGGTCTTCGCCGGGATGATCGGCGGCGTAAGTGAGCTGCGGAATACGGAAGTTGTTCGGACGATTTTCCTGGCCCTTGTAGATGCCGGGATAGAGGTCGACGAAATGCCAGCCGGGCTCACCGGTCATCGGCAGGAACACGGTGATGTCGCCCTGACTGTTGAAGCCGCAGGCATAGCCCGAATAGTTATTGTCGTAGACCACGTGATAGATGTTGGCGGTCTCGGTCCAGCCGATTCCCTTCAAGTGAATCGTGAAGGTCGTCCCCGCCGGCCCGCTCGCGATGTCGAGCGGCAGCGCGGTGGGTGTCACCCACACGCTTCCGGTCAGCTTGCGCGCGCCGTCGTCCGCGACGATCGAATGGGCACCGCCGAGGTCATCCGGCACGTTGACGCGGAACACCGCGCGCCCGCTGGCATCGCTCTTCGCCTCTGCGATCGTCTTCGACGATTCCTCCCACGATCCGGCCGCCACGCGGTTTCCGGTGACGGTGTTCCAGTCGAGACGCACCGTCTTGTTCGGGGCGAAGCCCGTGCCCCGCACCTCGACCGGTGCGCCGACGGGCGCGAACGGCGGCGAGACTGTCAGCTCGCCGTCGCCGGGAAGCCCGCGAACGCGCGCCTGCACCTGCTTTTCCGGGGCGGGCGGCAGCACGGGCGCGCCGTCCGTCACCGTGAACCGCGATGCGAATCGCGGGCGGTTGGGCACCGGGTTCTGCTGCGGATTGAGATAGGGAAACGTGAATTCGCCGTGGATCAGCCGCAGCGAGTGGACACCCGAGACGCCGGTCGCGGGAATCGTCACGCGGGCGGTGCCCTCGGTGCTCACCGCCGACACCCAGCCTGTGAAGCTGTTGTCGTAGGACAGCAGCCAGCTGTTCTCGAGCGGCCGCCAGCCGATGCCTTTCACTTCAATCGTGATCGGCGTACCGATCGGCCCGCTCTCGGGCGTCACCGTCATCGTCATATCGACGCCGAAGCCGGTCTGGGTCAGCAGACGCGCGCCCCGCTGCACGACGACGTCGTGCTGAAATCCGAAGTCGTCGGGGACGGTGAACGTCGTGGCGATGCGGCCGGCCGAATCCGCGGTCACGTTGGCGATGCGGTAGCCGACCGGCGCGTACTCGCGGCCGTTATAGGCGCCGTCGGCGACCTTCCAGCGCCCTTTGACCGTGCGCCACACGAGATCGAGCGACTCACCGGCGGAAAAACCCTGGCCGGTGACGTGGACCAGCGTGCCCGCCGGCGCATGTTTCGGCTCAACGGCGATACGTCCGACGAAGCCATTGGCGGGTTGGGCCGCCGCGATTTCGGGACCAAGCGCCGATGCCGGCGTGGCCATGACCGCGTGCGGCTGCGCGACCGAAGTCGCGATGACCAGCGTAGCGATGAAGAAAACCCAGCGGATCATCCGCCGGCTCAGTCTTCGATGGTCAGCGTCGAATTCTTGACAGTGAACGGCTGCCAGTGGACCTCCTGCCCCTTCAGGTCGGTGGCAACGACGGTGTAGGCCAGGGTGCCTGTCGGATAACTCTCCGGCACCTTCCATGAGCCGCTCCAGAAGGCGTCCTCGGTTCCGCCGCGCGGATGTCCGCCGTACTTCATCGGTATCTTCTTGCCGTCGCCAAGCTCGATGACGAGGCTCTTCAGCTTCGCGGCATCGAGCTGCTGGCCCGTACCCGGATCCAGGACTCGAACCCGGAAGACGACGCCTTCGCCGTGGGTGAAGCGGCTCTTCAGCACGCAGGCCTGCGCCAGCACCATGTCGCCTTCGAAGAACATGCGCGGCGTATCCGCCTGGGCATCCTGAACGGTGAGTCCAATGGCCAGCAGCGCACCGATGGTGCAAGCGCAGATGTTTTTCACGATGTTCCCCCTCGCGCCCGTCGCTTTTGGGCGTCTTCCCACGACTCATATCACTCCCTTTCCACGATTGGCAAAGGTTGGCCGCGATCGCCCCGGCCAAGCTGATTCGCAGAACGCTCCGAGTCGTCACAGCAACGCTACAGCTCGGCGTTTCAACATGGCAGCGGAGCAATTCAACCGCGCATCTCAGGACGTCATGGAGGTCCCGATGAGACTGGACAATGACCAGGCCGTGGCGGCGCGACGGCGCTGCTCGGCGACTTGGAGGCACTTGGCGCTCGCGGCCTCCCTGGCTGCCCTCGTCGGCAGCGGGACGGCGAACGCGCAGCGGTTCCAGGGCGGAGCCGGCAGCCCCGATCCCGGCATGGGCGGCACGACCGGGAGCCCCGGATTGAACAACACCGGTCCACTCGGAAGCGGTGCTGCCGCCGGCGCCGGGGCCCGTGCCGGCGCGATCGGACAAGGCGCTCCCGCCCCGCAGGGCACGAGCCCCGGTTTCGCGACGAGCCCCAGCATCGGCGGCAGCACATTGGTGCCGCTTCCGCCCGCAAATGTCTCGGGAGCGACGCCCCTTGGGGCCGGCTCGCCGGTCGTCGGCGCCGGCAGTTCGTCAGGGCTTGGTAGCAGCTCGTCGGGGCTCGGCACGATCCCGTCGGGATCAACGCCGCTCGGCGGCACCTCTGGGTCGTCGGGACTCGGCGGCAGTTCGTCGGGTTTCGGAAGCTCGTCAGGCTTCGGCGGCTCATCGAGCTTCAGCAGCCCGCCGCCGATGCTGGGAGGATCACAGCCACCGTCCAACCCGGCATGCGGAACGTTGTCGGGTTCGACCAACTGCGCGACGGGCCGGTAGCGTTGCTTCGATATGGCACCGGGACGGCTCGGCGGTCCCGGTGCCATCGCGTCGACGCATTTGACGATCGCGAATCCCGCGCGATGCGCACGCGTATACGGAACGCTCTCCACACCAAGAAAAGTTAAGTAATTCCACTGTTTCCGCGCGGCAAAGCTGCTCGGAAGATTTCGCCCCTTGCTCACAGCGACCCTACAGCTCGCGCACCAACATCCATGTCGACGGAAACGAACCGACATTCGATGGAGGTCTCGATGAGACATGACAAAGGTCACCACGTCGACGAGCGGCCGACTTACACCCGCATCGCGCTCGCATTGCCACTCGCGACGGCGATCGCGTTTGCGGCGAGCGGAGCGTTTGCGCAGAGCGGCGGTTCCGGTGGCGGCGCCGGCGGGGGTGCAAGCGGCGCCAGCAGTGGCGCGAGCGGCACCACCTCCGGCACGATAGGCAGCAGCTCCAGCAGCGGGATCGGCAGCCCGAGCGGCAGGACCGGCGGCTCCAGCACCGGCATGGGCCCGACCGGATCCGGCGGCCTCGGCGGCAACGCATTGCCTCCGCCGGGAAGCACTTCGGGATCGTCGGGCGCTAACGGAACGCCGTCTGGTCTGGGAGGAAGCTCCTCCGGCCTGAACGGCGGCACATCGGGATCATCCGGATTCAGCGGAGTTCGTCCGGCCTCGGTGGGTCGTCGTCCGGCCTGAACGGCGGCACGTCGGGCGTCACTCAGTCGCCATCGAACCCGGCTTGCTCAACGTCGGCATCCAACGGGTGCGGAAACCGCTAGCGCGGCATCTCACGCGGAGGCGCCGCGACGGCCAAACCGTCCCGGTGTCCCTCCGCCTTCTCGTCAGCCGCCGTATGGAGTGTCTTCGGCCCAGACATGCCGGGCGAGACATGCGTCGCACGTCACCGCGACCGTGGTCTCCGACGTGAACACCTCCTTCGGCGGCGCGTCGCGATTGCACAGCGTCCGCACGAACAGCTCGCCCGGCGCGTCACCCTGCACGTCGCAGACGTGAATGATCCCGCGCACATCGCGGTAATAGGTCGGCAGTGGCCGATCCAAGTGGTACGCCCACGCGTCATCCATGACTCTTTCCTCAATGACTCCGGAGCCAAAGCAGCCTCTGACCGTTAACGCATGAGGCGACGTGGATGACGAAGCCTCGCCGTTTGAAATTTGCGTCGGAACTCACGGGCCGCTCCACGCCGGCCCCGCGCCCGCAGCGGAGGAATCCATGCCCAGACACGACGCGGCCGCGCGCCGCTTCATTTTGTTTGCCCTACCCGTAGTTCTCCTCATTGGCGCTTCAGCGGCGGCATGGGCGCAGGCAGGGGCGACCGGCAGCTCGTCCGGTGAGTCGGGCCCGGCGAACCAGAGCACCGGCCCGACCGTCCCTGCCCCGGCCGGCAGCGGCAACGCCGGGACGACAAACGGCACCGACGTTCCGGGACCCGGCAACAGCGGTGCATCGAGCGGCACGACTAAGGTCCCGGGACTCGACCAGACGCCGCCGAGCGGAGCAACGACGCGCGGCAACACCGGCGAGAAGTCCTCGTGCGCGAACGGCGGGGCCAATGCCGCCGAGTGCAACGGTCCGGCGCCGCAGCGCTAGCGACACCCCCCAGAGAGGAGACAACCATGATGATTGCGATATTCCTGCGTTCGGCAGCGGCCTGCGCCCTCATCGCCGGTTCGGCGGTGATGTACGAGGCCGCCGCGCAATCCGGTTACAACACAGACAACAACAGCGGCCAGGCTCCGCCGACTGCCAGCGACCGCGGCTCCAGCACGTCGGATCCATCGCACGGCCAGAGCGGCGTGCCGAATGGCAGCGACACCAACACCGGACAGTCCGGCGCCAGCACCGGACAGGATCACGCGAACCCCGGAAGCTCGACGGAAGGCGGGCGCGGCGGCGCCAGCAACGCCCCGAATTGCCCAATGACACCGCCCAATGGCGCGGAGTGTCCGCAGCAGGGACACTAGCTACTTGGGCAACAGGCCGTTGATCAGCGCTAGGTGTCCGGCGAGGCAGTCCTTGACGTCGTAGCGCGCGATCGCGGTTTCGCGCGCACGGCGGCGGATGTCGGCGAACCGCGCCGGGTCATCGAGCGCCTCGACCACCCGGTCGGCGACGGCCGACGTCGAGAAGTAGTCGACCAGAAGGCCGTTGCGGCCGTCCTCGAGCGCCTCCACGACCGGCGGCGTCGCCGAGCCGATGATCAGGCAACCCGCCGACATCGCCTCGATCATCGACCACGAGAGCACGAACGGCACCGTCAGATAGACGTGCGCCGCCGACACCTTGAGAAGATCGAGATAGCGCGGGTATGGCACCTTGCCGAGGAAGTGTACGCGCGAGAGATCGAGCGGCACCTCCTTCAGCATCACCTCGCGCCAGCTTCCACCTTCTTTCGGCGGGCGGCCGTAGCTGACCTCGTCGCCGCCCAACAGCACGACCTGGGCATCGGGCCGCCGGCGCAGGATTTCCGGCAGCGCGCGAATGAAGATATGGAAGCCGCGATAGGGCTCGAGGTTGCGCGAGACGTAGGTGACGACCGGATCGTCGCGGGTCAGCACCCGTCCGTTCGGCAGCGCAAAGCGCACCGTTGGATCGGGCCGGATCGCCTCGGTGTCGATGCCGTCGAACACCACGGAGATCTTGTCGCGCAGCTCGGCGGGATGCTGCGCCTTCTGCCATTC
Source organism: Alphaproteobacteria bacterium (assembly GCA_035493495.1). GTDB lineage: Bacteria > Pseudomonadota > Alphaproteobacteria > SMXQ01 > SMXQ01 > DATJIG01. The sequence continues at coordinate 8,448 of DATJIG010000354.1, read as the reverse complement.
CGTGGGGCTGAGGCCACGATCGCAGCTCGTGAGCGCGTGCAGCAGATGCGAGTTGCGCACGCGCAGCCGGAACACATCGTCGAACTCGAGCGGAAACTCGGGGTCGAAGTTGGTGTCGGCACCGTGGGCGCGATAATAGAACTCGCAGAAGCTCAGCACCGGCGCGTCGGGAAACACGTCCTTGACGAACAGCGACTCGCCCCAGCCGGGATGGGCGACGACGACGTCGGGCACGAAACCCTTCTGCTTGAGCTCGAGGGCGACGCGCGCCACCTGCTGGCCGTGCAGGATCGCGTTCTCGAAGCTGCGCAAGTAATGGTGCGTGCCCTCGTTGACCGGTCGCGGCGGCGGGTATTGCACCTTGGTGATGTTGGGGAGCTGGATATCCGGCCGCCGGGTCACGAACACGACCTGGTTGGCGCGGTCGGCGGCGATATGCTGTGCGAGGTGCTTGAACTGCCCCGGCATGTTCTGATGAAGAAAGAGGACCCGCATCGCCGCTCCGCGTCGTTGTGCGCGGATTAAAGCAGCGTTCGCGGTCGTTTCGCCAGCCTCTTGGCGCAGCGGCTCAGCGCCGCGTCAGCCGCAGCACGCGGTCGCCGCCGGAGCCGCTCCAGTTGTTGGTGAGCACATAGAGCGCGCGGTCGGGCCCGACCACGACGTCGCGCAGCCGTCCGTAGCGGCCGTTCTGCGCGGCGCTGACGAACCAGCGCTCGACGTCGCCGGGAGTGCCGTCGCTCCCGATCTGGATCCGCAACAGCGCGGTACCCCGCAGCGCCGCGACGTACAGATCGTCGCCCTGGAACGTGATGCCGCTCGGCGCGATCGCGGGCTCGGGCCAACAGATCAGCGGATCGATGAGCCCCTCGCGATGCAGGCCGCAGGTCCCGACCGGCCAGCCGTAGTTGCCGCCCGGCATAATGCGGTTGAGTTCGTCGCGGCCGTGCAGACCGAACTCGCCCGACGGGCCGTGCTCGGAAACGTAAAGCGCGTGACTGGCGGGATGCCACGCGAGGCCCTGAATATTGCGATGGCCGTAGCTGTAGACCGGCGAGTTGGGGAACGGATTGTCCGGCGGAATCTCGCCGTCGCGGGTGATGCGCAGGACCTTGCCGCCGAGCGAGTTGCGGTCGGCCGCGAGGTTCGGCCGTGCGGTATCGCCGGTACCGACATAGAGGAGCCGGTCCGGGCCGAACGCGATCCGGCCGCCTTCGTGCACCGGCCCCACCGGAATGCCGTCGAAGATGGTCCGCTCGACGGTGCCGCGGTCGCCGTCGTGACGGAGGCGGACGATCGCGCTCACCTCGCGGTTGCCGTCGCGCCGCGACATCATCGCGTAGACGTAGGGCCGCTGCGGAAACCCGGGATCGAGGGCGAGCCCCATCAGTCCCGCCTCGCCCCGCGCCAACACGTTGAACGTGGCGTAGGGGTCGCGACTGACCTGCCCGGTCCGGTCGACGAGCAGGATCCGCCCGCGCCGCTCGCTCACCAGCGCGCGGGCGTCGGGCAGGAACACGATCGACCACGGGATATTGAGGCCCTTGGCCCATTCGGTGACGGTGACGCCCGGAGGGTCGGGCACGAAGCGATCGTTGGCGGGCGAGGTCTGCCCGGCGATCGCCTGGGCCGACGCGGGTCGGACCGACGGTGGGCACGCCGCCGCGAGCAGCAGCAGGCCCAACGCGAGCAACGCGGTCCGGCCCATCAGCCCCTCCTCGTCCGTCCTGGCGGTATCAGGAACGCGGCTGCGAGAACCCCGGTTCCGGGCGGCTTCGAACGCCCCGACCGGTCATGGCGCGGTCTCGGCGCTTTTTTCACGCCGCGACTTTGGGGTAGCATCCCGCCCCGACAGGCGCCGGCCGGCGCATCGGGCCGGCATCACGTAGGAGACATTGGGGACTATGACGGACCAGATCACCGAGTGGAGAAAGGGCGTCATCGACGCTCTCAAGAGAAACGGCTTTTCCGAGACCAACAACACCGCGATGGGCATGGCCGCAGCCATGAAGCGTGGGGAGGCGGAGGATTCGCTCTCCTACGAGCAGGGCATCGAGGTGGGCGAGGAAGTCGCCAAGCGCTGCAAGTACGGCAAGCGTTAGGGTCTGACCGGCTAACGACCAGCGGACCGGGTTCACCCGGTCCGCTTTTCTTTTGCCGATCCTTTAGGTACGCGCGCGTTCATCGTCCGCGGTCGGGGCGGTTTCGTTCTGGCGACGCCCTTGCGTGCGAGACCCTTGCCGGCGAGCGCCGCCAGCGCGGCGATGCGTTCGCGCAACGCCGCCTTGAACGTCCGGTCGATCTTGATCGCCGCCTCGCGGCGCAGCGCGTCGCCGTGGCCGAGCGGCCCCTCCCGATGGCACACCGTCCACGGACCGCGTCCGCGCGTGAAGCGCGCGCCGCGTCCCGCGTTGTGCTGGCACAGCCGGAGATCGACGTCCTTGGCGATGCCGGTGTAGAGGATGCCGGCCGCGTTGTGCAGCACGTAGACGAAATACAGCGACGCCTCGCTCACCGCCTCCGACATTCCAGCCGAGTTCCCGCTTGCCCTTCGCGACCCGTCGTTGCGACCGTCGACATCGACGCGTGTCCGGAACTTACGCGCGCATCCCGAACTTAATGGGACGAGACGCGAATGCGCGGACACGCGCCGCGATCATGCCATCGCACCGCGACCGCCGCCAGCTTGACCGGAGCAGCCCATGACCCACGACGCTATGCGCGACGACGGTTCCCACGAACGCGACGACGCCGACCACCGTCGCACCGTCGGCCAGATGGCGCGCGACACCGGCGAAGACATCGCCGATACCGCCCGCGACCGCTTCGGCGACGTCATCGACCCGTTGCGCGACAAGATGCGGAAGATGGCCGACCGTCAGAAGGATGCCGGCGCCGGCCAGATGGAGCACATCGCCAAGGCGGTCCACGGCGCCGCCGACGATCTCGAGCACGACCTGCCGACCGCCGCCGGATACATCCATCAGGCGGCCGATCGCCTCGAGCGTGCGTCCGCTCAGATGCGCGACGGCGACGTCGACGACCTGATGCACGCCTGCGGCGACTTCGCCCGCCGTCGGCCAGGAGCGTTCTTCGGCGGAGCCGTGCTCGCGGGATTCGCGCTGGCTCGGTTCCTCAAGAGCTCGCCGCCATCTCACGAACACGTCCGACGCACCTGAGGAGGCACCGATGACCGAACTGTACGGCGAACGCCACGCCACCGCGGACCGCAGCATTCCCGGGCTGCTATCGACGCTGGTCAACCAGTTCACCCATCTCGTGCGCACCGAAGGCGAGCTCGCGCGGGCGGAAGTCTCCGAAGGCCTGTCGCGAATGGGCACCGCGCTCGCGCTCGTGGTCGCCGGCGCGGTGCTGGTGATCCCGGCGCTGGTCGTGCTGCTGAGCGCCGCGGTCAGCGCGCTGGTCGAGAACGGCATGTCGAGCAGCATCGCTGCGCTGATCGTCGGCGGCATCGTGCTGCTGATCGGAATCGTGCTCGTCGTCGTCGGAATGAAGTCGCTCAAGCCGAAGCGGCTGATCCCGAACCGCACGCTCGGGCAGTTGTCGCGCGACGCCGAAGTCGCGAAGAACCAGATGAGGACCCGCCATGACCTACAGCGAGCAGCTTGAGCACGAGGCCGAACGCGATCGCGCCGACATCGAGGAGACGATCGAGGAGCTGCGCGTCCGGTTGCGGCCGGGCCACCTGGTCGACCAGTTCGTCGACCAGGTGCGCGATGGGGCCGGTGCGCAGTTCTACGAAAATCTCAAGAAGCAGATCGTCGACAACCCGCTGCCGGTGACGGTGATCGGAGCCGGACTGGCGTGGCTCGCGATCTCCAATGCGCTTCCCCGCCGACACGACGGCTACGCCGGCAATGGCTGGCGTAGCTCACCCAGTGACCGGCTGCCCGACGGTGAGTCGATGATGCCTCGCGTCGGCGAGCGCATGGCCGAGAGCGCGCGTGATGCCGCCGAGGCCTTTGGCGAGGGCTACCGGTCGGCGTCGGACACCGCTGCGGCCGGATACGAGCGGGCGCGGTCGGGCGTGGCCAGCACGGGAACGAGCATCCGCGAGGGTGCCAGTGACCTTGCCGATCGTACGAGCGACGTGTCGCGCCGGGCAACGACGCGGGCCGGCGAGCTCTACGGCAGCGCGACCGAACGCGCGGGCGAGCTCTATGGCAGCCCGCGCAGTGCCGCAAGTCGGGCGAGCGACCGCATGGGCGAGTCGGCCTCGCGGGCCCGTCGCGGCATTTCGGACACCACTCAGGCGCTGGTCGACTTCTCGCGCGAGCAGCCGCTGGTCGTGGCAGCCCTCGGTGTCGCCATCGGCGCGGCCCTCGGCGCGGCCCTGCCGTCGACCGAGGCCGAGTCGCGCGTCATGGGCGACGCGGCGGAGAACGCCAGGGCGAAGGCCCGCGACATGGTCGACGAGCAGGCCGACCGGCTCAAGTCGGCCGCCCACGACGTCGTCGACCGCGCGGCCGAGGGCACCCGGGAGATGGCGGAAGAGGGCGAATCGTCCCTCGACCGGATGGATCACGGATCGGAGCCGGATGACGAGGAGCGGCAGAGCCGCGCCGAGGACACCGGCTCGGACCCGTCCGATCCCGAGCGGCGGTTCACCTCCGGCGACCGGCCGTCGAACGGATGAGGCGTGATGGATGAGGTCGATCGGATGACGGCGAACGGCTGACGGTGCGCCGCCGCGCTAAGTAGTGCGGCGGCGGCTTGTCGTCCTGGGGCGAGCGCTCCCACGTCGCGTCCTCGACCGCGTGCAGGCGGCCGGTCATTCCGCGCAGGCGCGCATTCAGCGCGTCGATGGTGCGCGCCTGCTCGGCGACCACGGCCGACAGTTCCTCGGCCATGCGCTCATGGAGCGCGAGCCGGCGCTCGAGCTCGACGATGCGGTCTTCATGAGAGTCGGACATGAACGGTTCCCTGAACGGCGCGGGCGCCCATCATCCCGGAATTTGTATGTTCACGGAAGCGCCGCCGGCAATCGGGGACGAGGCGGTATCACGCGGCGCGTCGACCGACAACGACGCGGTAAATGAAGAGCACGATCATGGCGCCGATCACGGAACCGATGAATCCGGCCGCCTCCCCTTCGCGATACCATCCCAGCGTGTGACCGATGTAGGTGGCGACGAACGCGCCGACGATGCCGAGCAGGATCGTCACGATGAAGCCGCCTGGGCCGCGGCCCGGCATCAGGAACTTGGCCACGAGCCCCACCAGGAATCCGATGACAATGGTAACGATGATCGACATCGGGCCCTCTCCCGTCAGCCTCGGCAACCTTAGCCGTGGTAACGACCGATGGTGCCGCGCGTTCCCTGTGAGCGGGGCGAACCACGGCACCAAAGGCGCTCCGGGGCGTTATTCCGTCATGGTTGGTCGCGTGCGCGCAAGGCTTTTGAGCGGTCCGGCGGGGGTTTCCGTTGATTTCCGGCGGCGATCCGGCCGCTTGGTGTCGCGCGCCCTCGGCGCCCTCGCCTTGCTCCAGGCCGTCGTCCTGATCGGCTGCTCCGGACAGGCGATCGTGCCGCCGGTGGACATTTCGTCCACCTCGGGCGCGAAGGCGATTCCGGGGCACTACGCGGCAACGGTCCAGACCGGATCGTGGCTCCTCAAGACCACGACCGACCGGTCGATCTGCGGGGCCTGGACCTTCGACACCGACCTCAACACCTCCTACGAAAGCGCGATCCGCAACGCCCTCCAGCGCGTGCTCGAGCGTGTCACGTTCATCCCCGACCTGCTGACGCCGCAGCAGCTCAAGGCGCGCGGCTTCGACGCCCAGATCGTCATCGGCCAGGGCGGCGCCAACTCGACCTTTGCCGTGCCGGTGTACGCGGTCAGCGGCACCGCGCAGGGCAACATCGAGCTGTCGGTGACGGTGTCGATCCGCCCGGCGGCGGGCAACGCGACGCAGGAGACAGTGTCGGCGCGCGGCCATGGCCGTGCCGAGATTACGCATTGCTCGGGCGCCGCGACGGCGATCAGCGCCAGCGCGCGCAACGCGCTTGGCACGGTGGCACGCGGCATCGTCCGCTCCGTCCAGCAGCGTCTCGACATCCGCGAGGCCAACAGCGGCGCGCCGCCGCAAACCAAGATCCAGGCCGCGGAGCGGCCCAAGGCCGTCGCGCGCGACGAACGTGACGACGCGGCGCCGGAAACTCCGCCCGAGAAGGAGGACGCGGCGCCGATGCCGCAACCCGAGGCCGACGTGCCGGTGGCATCCAACGCACTGCCAGTGCAGCCGCCGAAGGCCGCCGACCGGCCCGCCGCGCAGTCGCTCGACCGGCGTGAGACACACGAGATGGAGGTCGCGGTGGTGCCGCGGCCCCCGGCCAATGCCCGCAGCCGGGACGTCGGGCCGCTGAGCCCGGAGCAGGCGTTCCAGCGCGGCGTCGATGCCGTCGACGGACACAACACGCGCAAGAGCGATGAGGAGGCGGTGCGCTGGTTCCGCATCGCAGCCGATCAGGGCTACGCTCCCGCCGAGAACAACCTCGGCTACATGTATGCCGAGGGCCGCGGCGTGACTCGCGACGACGAAACCGCCGTGAAGTGGTATCGCCGCGCCGCCAACCGCGGCTATCCGCCGGCCCAGACCAGTCTCGCGATGATGCTGCAGGAGGGGCGCGGCGCGCCGCAGAACGACGTGCAGGCGCTGGCCCTCTACTCCGCCGCCGCCGGCCAGGGCTACGCGCCCGCGACCGCCAACGTCGCCCAGATGGTGGCCCAGGGCCGCGGCATCCCGCGCGACGAGGACACCGCCGCGTTCCTGATGGCGACCGCGGGCGAGGCGCCACGCACCGGCTCGGGGATCTTCGTCGACGGGGAATAGCGAGCGCCCCTGATGCGTCACCCCCGCGAAAGCGGGGGTCCAGAGCAACAGACACTGCGGTCGTGCGTATTGCACTGGATTCCCGACCTAGGACCGCTTGCACGCGGTCCTTTAAACAGAGGGGCGCGGGAATGACGAGAGGCGGCAATGACGACAGCAGGTCGGCGCCCCGTCGACGCGCCTCCACCGCTCCGCTAGCATCCGGCCATGCGCCGCGCCCTCGCCGCTCTCGCCGTCGCCGCCGGATTTCTGCCGGCCATCTGTCATGCGGCGCCCCCGAGGGACAACTGGCAAGACGACTGGCAACGCACGCTGGACGCGGCAAAGGCCGAAGGCCAGCTCACCGTCTCGGCGCCGTCGGGAGGGGTGTGGCGCGCCGAGCTCGCCCGCTTTCAGGACGCCTATCCCGACATCAAGCTCGCCATGACCGCGTTCTCGGGCCGCGACTTCTGGGCGCGGTTCATGAAGGAGCGCGAGGTCGGCCAGTATCTGTGGGACCTGCGCATCGGCGGCTACGACGCGCAGCTGTATCAGATCAAGGAGGCCGGGCACCTTCAGTCCGTTCGTGACCTGCTGGTGCTGCCAGAGGTCACCGACGACAGCCGCTGGATCGGCGGACTCGACCTCGCCTTCCTCGACCGCGAGCAGAAGTACGTGCTGAGCTTCGTCGCCGTCGACGCGATGGTGGCACGGTTCAATAAGCAATTCGTCGGCCCGACGCTCGCTGCCGCCGATCTCATCGATCCCAAATGGTCGGGCAGGATCTCGATGGCCGATCCGCGCGGCGGCAACGCGCTCAACGGATTGGGCAGTCTCTACAAGCACCACGGCGCCGACTTCGTCCGCACCCTCCTCGCCGACCAGAAGCCGGTGCTCACCAACGTGCCGCGGCAGCAAATGGACTGGCTGATGTCGGGTCGCTACCCGATCGCGTTCGGCCTGCCGAGCGCGATGCTCGTCGAGTACGCCGACGGCGGCGGCGACGTCTCCATGATCGGCAACATGACGGGCGTGACGCAGATCTCGATGGGCGTCGGCGGCATCTCGGTGCCGACCCGCAACCCGCATCCCAATGCGACCAAGGTGTTCGTCAACTGGCTGCTGACGAAGGACGTGCAGGAGCGTCTGATGCAGAAGGTCAAGCTCAACAGCCGGCGAGCCGATGTGCCGCTGGGCGCGCCCGACTTCGCCCTCGATCGCTCTCGCATCGACGACTACGACTCGAGCCAGTCGGACGACGCGAAGCCCTATCTGGACGAAGTTAAGAAGCTTCTCGCCGAGACATCGAAGCGCTGAGGCCGACCACCGGATCGTCGCCGTCGATCAGGGTGCCGTCGTCCGGGATCGTTGACGGCCGGTGCGAGCGCGTCGCGGCGGCATTCGCGAGGTTCTCGTAGTCGTCGGCGATCTGGAGCAGCATCGAGCGGCACTGGCGATCGTGCATGTAGCGCGCCGCCGCTCGCAACTCCTCGGCCTTGTCGCGGAACCGCCGAGCCCGTTCCTTGCTGAAGTGCTGCACTGACTACCCCCAGGCGACCGCTTCTGGCGGCCTGCCTTACGGTTAAGCTACGCTCCCGTGACTGGGATAATAA
>DATJIG010000353.1:0-4350 GCA_035493495.1 Alphaproteobacteria bacterium | reverse complement strand
AACCTGAAGACCCGCATCTTCGTCGCCGGCGGCTTTGCCGAGACCGCGGATTCGCGCCTCACGGTGCTGGCGGAGGAGGCCGTGCCGGTCGAGGATATCAGCCGCGCCCGCGCCGAGGCGCGCCTGGCCGACGCCCGCTCGAAGCTCGACGAGGCCACGACCGACGAGGGCAAGGCCCAGGCGCAGCGCGCGGTCGCGGTTGCCGAGGCGATGCTGGCGGTTTCTGCCTAGGTCTTCTAAGCCCTTAAAAGATCACTGCCTTTCGAGCGCCGTCCCTCTTTCCCGGAGGGGCGGCGCTTTTCTATAATCATGACAAGCCGTCCATCGGACGGGACCTAGGACGCAGGCATCGTGTGATGAAGCATTGGACGCTCGACGACATCCCGTGGGAGTCGTTCGATCCTTCCAAGGTCGACCCCGATCTCCTGAAGCTCGCCAAGGCTGCGGCCCTGGTCGAGAAGAACGGGCTCGACTACGCGGCGTACCTCGCACAGGTCTTCCCCGAGGACGTGGCATTCAAGCGGGTTGCCGAGCACTGGGCGACGGAAGAGGTCCAGCACGGTGACGCTCTCGGGCGCTGGGCCATGCTCGCCGATCCGTCTTTCGACTTCGATCATGCGTTCGGCCGGTTCCGCGAGGGCTTCCATCTGCCGCTCGATGCCACCGCATCGGTCCGTGGCTCGCGCGCGGGCGAGCTGGTCGCCCGCTGCATCGTCGAGGTCGGCACCAGCTCCTATTACGCCTCGCTGGCCGACGCCACCGAGGAGCCGGTGCTGAAGGCGATCTGCCAGCACATCGCCGGTGACGAGATCCGCCACTACAACCTGTTCTACGCCCACCTCTGCCGCTACCTCGAGACCGAGGGCCTGTCGCGTTGGGAACGACTCAAGGTCGCCTTCGGCCGCATCGCAGAGACCGACGACGATGAGCTGTCGTATGCTTATTTCGCGGCGAACGATGAGGGCGAGGCCTACAACCGCAAGCGCTGCAACGAGGAATACGCGAAGCGCGCTTATCGTTATTACAAGCCGCCGATCATCGAGCGCGGCATCGCGATGTCGCTCAAGGCATCGGGCTTCAAGTCGGACGGCTGGGTGGCGGCGGCGCTGTCCAAGGCGGCGAGCCGGTTCATGGCCTACCGGCAGCGCCGCCTGGCGCAGGCAGCCTAGCCGTCACCGACCTCTTTCCGATCAGCGGGCGCGCGGACGCAGGCCGGCGATCACGCCCGAGAACTCGCGCAGAATCTCGGCGTAGAGCGGGCGCTTGAACGGCACGATCAGGTCCGGAAGTAACTGAGGCTCGGCCCATTTCCAGTCGAGGAACTCGGGGTGCTCAGTCGCGATGTTGATGTCGGTGTCCTTGCCGGTGAACCGGGCGACGAACCACTTCTGCTCCTGCCCGCGATAGCGTCCGCCCCAGATCTTGCCGATGAGATCGGCCGGCAGGTCGTAGCGATGCCAGCCGGCGCTCTCGGCCACGAACTCCGCCTTGTCGGTGCCGACCTCCTCGAACATCTCGCGCTTGGCCGCCTGGAGCGGCGTCTCGCCCGCGTCGATCCCGCCCTGCGGCATCTGCCAGGCATCTGACGGCATGTCGATGCGCTTGGCCACGAACACGAGGCCCGGGGTGTTGACGAGCATCACGCCGACACCGCGCCGATAGGGGAGCGAGGCAGCCGCTGTGCCGCCCGGAATGCTGGCCATGTCCTGATTTATTCCTTCTGGTGATCGGCGATCGCTGACACCGGCGCGATCGCGAGGCCGCGTTCTTCCGCGGAGCGGACGAACGCGAGCACCCGCTCGACGGTTGCCGGATATGGCTGACCGACGCCGACGGCAAAGCCCGACGTCGTCGCGATTTTGACGAGGTCGTCGAGCTTGCGGTCGATCTCGTCCTTGGAGGCTTGAATGTCGATGACGCGGTTGTTGAACGCGCGCGGCACGCCGATGTCGCCGGCGATACGGAACGCCGACGAACGCAGCGACGTCCGCATGTCGACGAACATCAAACCGCGGGCGCGAATTTCGTCGAGCGTCGGTCGCAGGCTTTCGGGTGCCGTGGTGTAGTTCGATCCGGCGAGGCTGAGCACGCCGACGTAACCCGGAAACCGCGCCAGCGACCAGTTGAGCCGCTCGCGGTTCTCGGGCGCACTCAACGTCGTCAGCAACGTCTGCGGACCCGGGTCGTTGGCCGGGTAGTTGACGGGCTCCATCGGCACCATCACCAGCACCTCGTGGCCGGCGGCGCGGGCGCGCGCCGCCCAATACTCGAGCCGCTGTCCGTACGGATTGAACGCCAGGGTCACGGAGCCCGGCAGCGTCTGGATCGCAGCCTCGGTGACCGCCGCCGACTGGCCGAGGCCCGAGATGATGATGGCAATGCGCGGGCGGGGATTGTTGGCGTCGAACGGACGTGCGTAGACCTTCCAGGGCTTCCGACCGTCCGCCCCGACGACGGGCAGCAGCCCGCCGCCGCTGCGCTCCACCAAGGCCGGATCGGGAGCGGTCGGCAGGGCGTCGGGGCTGGAGGCAATCTGCGGCGCGACCACGGCTGGTGCTTGCCCTGTGGGTGCGGAGGGTGCCTGCGGGGGATGTGCCGTCTCGACAGGTGCGGGTATCGGAGCAGGGCTTTCAGAGGTGTCCTGCGCCGGAACGTTCGCCGTCTCGATCGGTACCTGGGGCGCGGGCGCCTCTGTTGGCCCCGCCTCTGTTGGACCCGCGGCCCGCGCCGGCAGCGGCAGGTCGACCGCCGCGGTCTGCGGGCCTTCCGACGGATCGTAGGTCAGCCCGAGCCACACCAGCAGGCCCAACAGGCCGATGAGGAGGACGAGCCCCGCCAGCAACGGCCCCGAGCGCCCTCGGCTCGGAGGAGACAGCGGCGATCGCCTCACGGTCTGCGGTCCGCGAGCCGGATGTGCCCGACGCCTATTCCGAGCCCCGGCCGCTGTAGAGCGTAATGCCGCGAAGGACATCGAGGGCGTGGTTCAACTGGTAATCCTGCGCGGTCGTGCCCGGGACCTCTCCGCCGGTCGGCTTGGCGACGGTACCCGGCGGCGGATTCTTCACGTCGAGAGGCTGGTTGCCGTTGGCCTTCACATCGAGCGCACCCGGCAGATCCGCCTCGCGCCGACGCTCATCGTCGGACACCGCCTCGAGCTTCATCTGCTCGACCTTGATGTCCGGCTCGATGCCCTTGCCCTGGATCGACTTGCCCGACGGCGTGTAATAGCGCGCCGTGGTCAGTCGCATCGCGCCGTGGCCCGGCAGCGGGATGATCGTCTGCACCGAGCCCTTACCGAACGAGCGGGTGCCGACGATGATCGCCCGGTGATGATCCTGGAGCGCACCGGCGACGATCTCCGACGCTGAGGCCGAGCCCGCGTTGACCAGCACCACCATTGGCAACCCTTTGATGATATCGCCGGCCTTGGCGTTGAAGCGCTGCGCGTCGTCCGAGCGGCGCGTCCGCGTCGAGACGATCTCGCCCTTCTCGAGGAAATCGTCGGATACGGCGACCGCCTGGTCGAGGAGACCGCCGGGATTGTTCCGCAGGTCGAGCACCAGGCCGCGCAGCCGGTTCTTCGACTCGTTGCGGAGATTGGTCACTGCCTTTTCGAGGTCGGACGAGGTCTGCTCGCTGAACGAGGTGATGCGGACGTAACCGATATCGTCGCGCTCGAGCCGCGACCGCACCGACTTGATGGTGATGGTCGCGCGGTTGAGCGTGACCTCGAACGGATCCTTGTTGACGCGCTTGATGGTGAGGCGGATCGGCGAGTTGATTGGACCCCGCATCTTCTCGACGGCCTGCTGCAGGGTCATGCCCATGACCTGCTCGTTGTCGAGCTGGATGATGAGATCGTTCGGCTGGATGCCGGCCTTCGCGGCGGGCGTATCGTCGATCGGCGACACCACCTTCACGAGCCCGTTCTCCATCGTCACTTCGATGCCGAGACCGCCGAACTCGCCGCGCGTCTGCACCTGCATGTCGCGGTAGGCTTTCTCGTTGAGATAGCTCGAATGCGGATCGAGCGAGCTCAACATGCCGTTGATCGCGTTCTCGATCAGCTCCTTGTCGTCCGTCGGCTCGACGTAATCGGCGCGAACGCGCTCGAAGACGTCGCCGAACAGATTGAGCTGGCGATACGTCTCGGAATTGCGATTCTGAGACTGGTTTTGCTGGGCCTCAGCAGAGCCGATGAGCGTGGGAGCGTAGGTGGCGGTAAGGGCGCCGACGGCCACACCGGCGAGAAGACCGACTACGAGTTGCTTTTTCATCCGCTGACCTTGTCCGTGGGGGCGCCGAGCCATGGCGTGGGATCGATGGGTCGACCGTTGCGGCGCAATTCCA
>DATJIG010000352.1:0-7951 GCA_035493495.1 Alphaproteobacteria bacterium | reverse complement strand
GACGATGTGCGCGAAATCCGGCTGGCCGGTGATCGGGCACAGCGAGGTGAACTCGGGGCAGGTGAAGCGCACGACGTACGCGCGCCCGGGATGCGGGTTGGCGAACGTCTCGAGCCTGGCTTCGGCGGGCGACTTCGGCAGCGCCGACTTGCCGCCGAGCAGGGTGAGGGACGTGTCGGATTTCTGTCTCTTTGCCATGGCCGGAAGGTACGGGCCCGCGCGTGGCCGCACAAGTCCACGCCACTTATGGCTGCTCGACGACGCTCACGATATTACCGTCCGTCTTGCCGACGGTGATCACGAACGTGTCGCCTGACGGGCCCGTAGAGGGGACGTGAACTTCCCATGTCTGGCCGACGCTGACGGCTTTCCATGACCCGGTGTCGCGGATGGCGTTTCCCGCCACGGGGCTGTAAGTGGCGAGAAACGCCGACGCGAGTCCCACCGCCGTGACCGCATTCGCCGGATTGCCGTCGGTGCCGCTGTCCGGTCGGTCCGGTACGACCGCATGCTGGGCCCAGGCCGAGGCGATGAAGAGCAAGGGAGTGAAGGCGATGAACGCGAGCTGACGCAGTATTCTGCGCATGGCGGCCTCCCCGAGTGGGGAACCGTTATAGCGCCGGAATGTCCCCGCGCCCGAGGTCATCCAGAGTCCGCGCAGCGAACTCTGGAAAGTTTCCCGCCACAATCGCGTCACGCACGCCGGCCATCAACCGCTGATAGAACCGCACATTGTGCCAGGTCAGCAGCATCGGCCCGAGCATCTCGTCGGCCTTGAACAGGTGGTGGAGATAGGCGCGTCCCGAGCCCGCGGTCGGGCCCGCGCATGCCGGGCAGTCGCAGGTCTCGTCGATCGGCCGCGGGTCGCCCGAATGCCGCGCGTTGCGCAGATTGACTTCGCCGAACGGCGTGAAGGCCTTGGCTGTGCGTCCCGAGCGCGTCGGCATCACGCAGTCGAACAGATCGATGCCGCGCTGGACCGCCTGGACGAGATCCGACGGCGTGCCGACGCCCATCAGATAGCGGGCCTTCTCGTCGGGAAGGTGCGGCACGGTGACGTCGAGGGTCGCCAGCATCGCCTCCTGGCCTTCGCCGACGGCGAGGCCGCCCACCGCGTAGCCGTCGAAGCCGATTGCGACGAGACCCTCGGCCGAGCGGCGGCGCAACGCCGCGTCGATGCCGCCCTGGACGATTCCGAACAGGCCGTAGCCGGCGCGTGGGCTGAACGCGGCCTTGGAGCGCGCGGCCCAGCGCAGCGACAGCTCCATCGCGCGGTTGGCCTCGGCAACCGGCGCCGGCAGCGCGACGCATTCGTCGAGCACCATCGAGATGTTGGCGTCGAGCGCGTGCTGGATCGCGATCGAGCGCTCGGGCGAGAGCTCGTGCATCGTCCCGTCGATGTGCGAGCGAAACGTGACGCCCTGCTCGGTGATCTTCCTGAGCGCCGCGAGCGACATCACCTGATAGCCGCCGGAGTCGGTGAGGATCGGACCCTTCCAGCCGGAGAATTTGTGGAGGCCGCCGAGCTTCTCCACTGCCTCGGCGCCGGGCCGCAGCATCAGGTGATAGGTGTTGGCGAGCACCATCTCGGCGCCGGTGTCGATCACCGACTGCCAGCCCATTCCTTTCACGGTCGCCTGGGTGCCGACCGGCATGAACGCCGGCGTGTTGACGACGCCGTGCGCCGTCGTCAGGCGCGCGCGTCGCGCACTGCCGTCGCGGGCGATGAGGTCGAACTGAATGCCGGGAGTCACGTGATCGGAATCGCTTTGTGAATTGTACTCCCCACCCAGCTGCGGGTAAGGCTCGCATTTGCTCGCCAAGCCTCCGCATCCCTTCCCCTTGGGGAGAGGGCAAGGGTGAGGGGGCTCGCTGCGTGCTGCAGAATACAGGACACGGCGCTGTCATCGGAATGAAATGGCGGACCGTCGTAAGGGCCCGGGTTATAGTTGGTCATGGCCGAAGTCGTCGACCGCGCTGCGTTCTGGGCGGAGTTTATCTGCGAGAGATGCCGGTTTCCGGACCCGGAGCGATTGCGCGCGCAATTCGCCGTCGCGCGGTTCTCCGACTTCTGCGACTGCGGCTGCAACAGCTTCGCGGTCTCGGTCCCGTCGGAGGCGAATGTGCCACGCATCGCCGCGAAATCGCAGCGCGATCCCGGCATGGTGTTCGAGGCGTATTTCACCCTACCGGACGAGAAGACGCTGGAAATCATCCTGTTTGCCGACCGCAGCGGCAATCTCAGCTACGTCGAGATCGACTGCTGCGCCAACGCCTACCCGGTGCCGGAGGAGATCGAGGCCGACGATGCGCCCTTCCATGTCTACGTGTCGGCCGCGCTGATCCGCTGATTCATCAGGTCCACTCGACGGATCGCGCCTGCGATTGAAGCAGGCCCTGCCGGTTTCAAACTCTTCATCGTTGCCGCTCGGCAGTGATTCGTATTCATAGGTATCGCTACGCGGTCTCCGCTTGCTATGGTGTCGTCCGCATTTGGGAGGATGCCCTCGAAGTGCCGTGTTCCCCGACACTTTGAGAGGAGTACGCGATGGGACGATTGGTTGTGGTCTCCAATCGGATGGTCTCGCCCCGCGATCGCTCGTCGCGCGCCGGCGGGCTTGCCGTCGCCTTGCGCGAAGCGTTGCACAGCCATGGAGGCGTGTGGTTCGGCTGGAGCGGCAGGATCGCCGAGACGCCGAGCGCCACGCCGTCGATCGTCACCGCCGGCAAGGTCACCTACGCGTCCATCGATCTCACGTCGGGCGATCACCAGGCGTATTACGTCGGCTACGCCAACAGCACGCTCTGGCCGCTGTTCCATTACCGTCTTGGGCTGCTCGAATTTCGCCGCAGCCACTTCGAAGGTTATCTCCGGGTCAACGCGGCGTTCGCGAAGGCTCTGCTGCCGTTGTTGCAGCCCGACGACGTGATCTGGGTCCACGACTACCACCTGATGACTCTCGGCGCCGAGCTCCGCCGCCTTGGCGCGCGGAACAGGATCGGCTTCTTTCTGCACATCCCATTTCCCGCGACCGAGGTGTTCACGGCGTTGCCGTCCCATGCGGTGCTGGTGCGTGGCTTGTGCGCCTACGATCTCATCGGGCTCCAGACGGAGAAGGATCGCCGCGCGCTGTTCGATTACCTCTCGACCGAAGCCGGAGCGACGGTTGCAACGGATGGCCGCTTTCAGGCCTTCGGCCTTTCCTCGCGGGCCGGCGTGTTCCCGATCGGCATCGATACCGACGACTTCGAGGCGCTCGCCATGCGCGGTGTGGTCTCACGCGAAACCGCGCGGCTGAAGGAAAGTCTCGCCGGCCGCGCGCTGGTGATCGGCGTCGACCGCCTCGATTACTCGAAGGGATTTCTCCAGAAGATCGACGGCTATTACGATCTTCTCGAACGGCGGCCCGAGCATCGCCGCCGTGTCACCTTCATGCAGGTGGCCCCGGTATCCCGTGGTGAGGTCGCGCAGTACCGGACGCTGCGGCATTCGATCGATGCCGCTGCCGGCCGGCTGATCGGCCGCTTTGCCGAATTCGATTGGGTTCCATTCCGATATTTAAATCGGAACTTCGATCGCGCCGCGCTCGCCGGCTTCTACCGCGCCGCGCGGGTCGGTCTGGTGACGCCGCTTCGGGATGGCATGAATCTCGTCGCCAAGGAATACGTCGCCGCGCAGGATCCAGAAGACCCTGGAGTTCTGATCCTCTCATCGCGGGCCGGGGCCGCGCACGAGCTCAAAACCGCACTCGTCGTCAACCCGTTCGACATCGATCAGATATCCGATGCGCTGCATCAGGCGCTGACGATGCCGCTCAACGAGCGGCGCTCGCGGCACGCGGCGATGCTGGACGTACTGCGGACGAACACGGTTTCCGCGTGGTGCGAGCGGTTTCTCGCGGCGCTGGAGGCGAGCGCCCCCGTGGATGCGGAACTAGCGCGCGCCTGAGCGCACCGTGGCACCCGCCTGCGGGTAAAGGAGGCACGCATCGCCGTAGGAATAGAACCGATAGCCCGAGGCAATGGCGTGGGCGTAGGCCGCGCGCATGCGATCGAGCCCGGCGAACGCCGACACCAGCATGAACAGCGTCGACTTCGGCAGGTGGAAGTTGGTGAACAGCAGGTCGATCGCCTTGAAGCGATAGCCGGGGGTGATGAACAGCGTGGTTTCGCCGGTGAACGGTTTCACCATGCCGTCCTCCCTCGCGGCGGTCTCCAGGATGCGCGTCACCGTCGTGCCGACGCCGACCACGCGGCCGCCGCGCGCGCGCGTTCGTTCGATCGCCTCGGCCGCGGCGGGCGGCACCTCGCCGATCTCGGTCAGCATCACGTGGTCGGCGATGTTCTCGACCCGCACCGGCAGGAACGTGCCGGCGCCGACGTGCAGCGTCACCGTCGCCCTTTCGACACCGCGCGCTTCGAGCGCCGCCATCAAGTCCTCGGTGAAGTGTAGACCGGCGGTGGGTGCCGCGATGGCGCCGCGCTTGCCGCTCTCGATGCCGAACAGCGTCTGGTAGTCATCGTAGTCGTCGGGATCGGGCTCGTCGCCGCGCTCGATGTAGGGCGGCAGCGGCATGCGACCGTGGGTGTCGAGCGCGGCCAGCAGATCGGCATCACTCACGGCGAAGTCGAGGATCACCGTCCCGCCTTCGCCACGTCCGGCCACGTTCGCCGCGAAGTCGTCGCTGAACACGACTCGGTCGCCGTCCTTGAGGCGCTTCGCGCCCTTGACGAACGCGGCCCAGCGGCCGGTGCCGTCGCGCTTGTGGAGCGTCGCCTCGACCTTCGCCGTGCCGCGCGCGCCGAACAGGCGCGCCGGAATCACGCGCGTGTCGTTGACCACGAGCAGGTCGCCGGGTGCGAGCTGTTGGGGCAGATCGCGGACGATGCGGTCGGCGAAAGTGCCGTTGGAGTGCGGATTGCCGATCACCAGCAGTCGCGCCGAATCGCGGGGCTCGGCCGGATGCTGGGCAATGGCCGAGCGCGGCAGCTCGAAATCGAACTCGGACAGCTTCATCGATCGTGCTGGCTCAGTGTGCGGCGGTGAGGCGTTGCTGTGGTGCCGCACAGGCGGACCCGGCGCGCCACTCGGCGCAGACGTCGGGATCGGTCTCGTTGTCGAAGCGCACGGCGCGCTCCTGGTCGAAGCGGTCGGGATTGAGCTTCGCGAGCGCCCACACCGCCATGGCGCGCACGCGGGCGTCCTCGTCGTCGAGCCTGCGGCGCACGGCGGCGACCGCGCCGGGCACGCGGCCCGCGGTATTGCCGATGGCGATCAGCACGTTGCGGACGAACCGGGCGCGGCCGAGCCGCTTGATCGGCGAGCGCGAGAACACGTCGCGGAACGATTCGTCGTCGAGCTCGACGAGGTCGAGCAGCTTGGGCGCCGTCAGCTCGATGCGCGGCAGGAACGCGAGCTCGGTCGTGCGCTGGGCGTACTTGTTCCAGGGGCATGCCGCGAGGCAGTCGTCGCAGCCGTAGATGCGGTTGCCCATGGCCTCGCGGAATTCCTCGGGGATCGTGCCCTTGTGCTCGATCGTCAGATACGAAATGCAGCGTCGCGCATCCAATCGGTACGGCGCGGTGATCGCGTGCGTCGGGCAGGCGTCGATGCAGGCGTGGCACGAGCCGCAGGAATCGCGCCCCGCCTCGTCGGGCTCGAGCGCCATGTCGGTGAACAGCTCGCACAGGAACAGCCACGAGCCGTGCTCGCGCGACACCAGATTGGTGTGCTTGCCCTGCCACCCGAGGCCGGCCTGCTGCGCCAAGGGCTTCTCCATCACCGGCGCGGTGTCGACGAAGTGCTTCACCTGGCAGCCGAAAGTGCGCGCGATCCAGCCGCCGAACTCGTTGAGCATTTTCTTGGCGACGAAATGGTAGTCGCGGCCCTTCGCATAAGCGGCGATCACGCCGCGCTCGGGGCGCTCGATGTGGACGAGGGGATCGCCGGGTGGACCATAGTCGAGCGCCAGCACGATGACGCTCGCGGTCTCGGGCCACAGGCCGCGCGGGCTCTCGCGCCGCTCCGGCGTCGCCGCCATCCAGCCCATGTCGCCATGACGGCCGTCGGCGAGGAACGCGCGCAGCGCGTGGCCGGTGGACTCGCCGTCTGCAGGCCGGGCGAATCCCACCGCCGCGAAGCCCATCTCGAGGGCGCGGGCGCGAATCCGGTCCTTGGCGTCGGCAGGTGCGTCCATGAATCCAGCAAATGCAGTCGCCCCCGCGTCAGTCACGGCGCGGGGGTAACCCTTGGAATTCTAAGTTTAGCCGGTAGAATACCCCGTGGAGAGGCACTCCGGCAAACCTAGGAGGCGTGACATCGGCCGTCGAGGCCCGTTGCGCCTATCCGGAACCAGGACCGGACGAAGCGTCCGAGACGCAGAACGGAACCCATGACCCGCGCCAACGAGGCTCGTCCGCTGACTGAGACCCACGCCGAGAGCGGGGTCGACGAGGCCGGCTTCGACAGCAGCATCGGCTATGTGCTGCGAGACACCTACCGCGGCTTCTCTCGCGCCCTTCAATCGAAGATCTCTCCCCACGGCGTGTCGATCGGCCAGTGGTACTTCCTGCGCGTGCTGTGGGACGAGGACGGGTTGACCCAGCGCGAGCTGTCGCAGCGGGTCGGCATGATGGAGCCGACCACGGTGACAGCGCTCAACGGCATGGAGCGGCGCGGCTACGTCAAGCGCGTGCGCAACGCCAAGGACCGCCGCAAGATCAACATCTATCTCACCGACAAGGGGCGGGCGCTCAAGTCCAAGCTCCTGCCGTTCGTGCCCGAGATCAACCGCGTGGCCACGCGCGGGATCGCCGATGCCGACCTCGAGCGGATGAAGACACTGCTCGCTACGATGAAGAAGAACCTCGACCACTTCACGCCGTGACCTCACTTTCCCGGAGTTCATTCGGCGATTAAGTTCGTCCCTCCCGTTTCGTTCCCTCAGAGAGCATTCCCCCAATGGCCACGCAAACCCGCTGGAACACCGACCCCAAGGTCGCGCCGCTGCGCGCCCAACTCGCCGCCTGCTCGCGCCTTCTGCACCGCGAGAAGATCCTCAACTACTCGGGCCACATCAGCGTGCGCCTGCCGGATCGCGACGCGTTCCTGATCCAGTCGTTCTCGGAGAGCCGTGCCCAGGTGACGCCGGACAGTCTGGTGATGTGCGACCTCGACGCCAACGTGCTCGATGGCCCGCCGGGCTACAAGCCGCCGATCGAGGTGTTCATCCACTCGGAGATCCTGCGCTCGCGCCGCGACACCAACGCGGTGGTCCACACCCACTCGGAGCTCGCGGCGGCCTTCACCATGGTGGAGGGCGTCGACATCGCGCTGATGAAGTCGCACGCGGTGCGGTGGAAGTCGGGCATACCGACCCACATGGACCCGAGCCATATCAAGACGATGAAGCAGGGCAAGGAGTTCGCCCAGACCGTCGGCCAGAACAACGCGGCGCTCTTGCGCGCCCACGGCGGCGTCATCCTCGCCGAGAACCTGCCGTCGCTGATGATCGACGCCGTCCACTTCGAGGAAAACGCCAAGGCCCATATCCAGGCGACCCAGATCGGCAAGCTCAAGCCGCTGACGCAGGCCGAGCTCGAGCTGCTGACGGCGCGCTCCAATCGCCCCGACCACGTCCAGAAGCTGTGGAACTACTACGTCGAGGCCGGCCTCGACGACGGCGTGATCCCGAGCGACTGGGTCGGGCTTCTCCGCTAGTCGGGGCTGGTCGGGGGTGTGGTCGGCAGGGGCGGCTTCCGCTAAACTCCGCCCCCTCAGAACACCCCGCCCTTTTTGATTTAGGGAGATTCCATGGCTACGGCGAACACCGGCGCGCTGCTGCGCGCCCAGGTTGCGGCGGCGACCCGCATCCTCAACGACGAGGGCCTGCTGACCTACAGCGGCCACATCAGCGCGCGCGCCCCCGAGGGCGACCGCTTCTACATCCAG
>DATJIG010000351.1:0-5628 GCA_035493495.1 Alphaproteobacteria bacterium | reverse complement strand
CGGGCTTCGAGGTGCTCGAGAAGATCGCCGGCGAGCCGACGCTCGCGGAGATCCCGGTGATCATCTTCACCGGCCGCGAGCTGACGCCCGACGAGGACGCCCAGCTTCACACGATGGCGCGCAGCGTCGTCGTCAAGGGTGTCGAATCGCCGGAGCGGCTGCTCGACGAGACCGCGCTGTTCCTGCACCGGGTCGTCTCGGAGCTGCCGCCGCACAAGCAGGAGATGCTCGAGCGGCTGCACAACTCCGACGAGGATCTGGTCGGCCGCACGATCTTGCTGGTCGACGACGATGCGCGAAACATCTTTGCGCTCGGCAGCGTTCTGGAGCGCCGCGGCATGAACGTGCTGACCGCGACCACCGGCCGCGAGGCGATCGAGCTCATTGAATCGACGCCTGAAATCGGCATCGTGCTGATGGACATCATGATGCCCGAAATGGATGGTTATCAGACGATGCAGGCGATCCGCGTCGACCCGGCGTTCCGTCGCCTGCCGATCATCGCCCTCACCGCGAAGGCGATGAAAGGCGACCGCGAGAAGTGTCTGGAGGCCGGCGCCTCCGACTACCTTGCGAAGCCCGTCAACACCGACCAGTTGTTGTCGGCGCTGCGGATGTGGCTGCATCGGTAGGAGAAAAAGAAATTGCAGCTTAGAAGACGGATTCCAGAGTGGAGAGACATGCTGTGACCGAAGACAAGGTGAATATCCTCGTCGTCGACGACCAGCCGGCGAAGCTGCTCAGTTACGAGGTGATGCTGAACAACCTCGGGGAGAACCTGCTCAAGGCAAACTCCGCCAACGAGGCTCTCGAGCATCTGCTCAGGAACGACGTGGCTGTGGTGCTGATCGACGTCTGCATGCCGGACCTCGACGGGTTCGAGCTGGCGTCGATGATCCGCGCCCACCCGCGCTTCGAGCGAACGGCGCTGATCTTCGTCTCGGCAATTCACCTGACCGACCTCGACCGCGTCCGCGGCTACCGCGCGGGCGCTGTCGACTACGTGCCGGTGCCGGTCGTTCCCGAGCTCCTGCAGGCCAAGGTCAAGGTCTTCATCGAGCTGTACCGCAAGAGCCGCCAGCTCGAGGCGCTCAACGGCCAACTCGAGCAGCGCGTCGCCGAACGCACGGCCGAGCTCGAGCGCATCAACGCCGAGCTCGAACGCCGGGTCGAGGAGCGCACCCAGGAACGCGAAGCCGCGATGGCGCAGATCCACGAGATGCAGAAGCTCGAGAGCCTCGGCAAGCTCACCGGCGGCGTGGCCCATGATTTCAACAACTTGCTGATGGCCGTGTTAGGAAATTTGCGTTTGCTGCGTAAGCGGCTGATGGATGACCCGCGCCTGCTTCGTCTGATCGACGGCGCGATCGAAGGCGCCGAGCGCGGCGCCACACTCACCAAGCGCATGCTCGCCTTCGCGCGCCGCCAGGAGCTCAAGCCGGAGACGATCGACGTCGGCGAGCTGGTCGACGGGATGACCGAGATGCTGCGGCGCTCGCTCGGCCCGACGATCGAGATCCGCACCGAATTCCACCGCAGCCTCGCCCCGGTGTGCGTCGATCCCAACCAGCTCGAGCTGGCCCTGCTCAATCTCGGTCTCAACGCCCGCGACGCCATGCCGCTCGGCGGCAAGCTGACGATCTCGGCGCGGCCGGAGAGCGTCCGGGCGGGCAACACCCGCGGGATGATTTCGGGCGAGTACACCTGCATCGCCGTCACCGACGCCGGCACCGGCATGGACGACGCCACGATCAAGCGGGCGGCCGAGCCGTTCTTCACCACCAAGGGCGTCGGCAAGGGCACCGGCCTCGGCCTCTCGATGGTCCACGGCTTCACCGCCCAGTCGGGCGGCCACATGGAGATCAAGAGCGGCGTCGGCGCCGGCACCACGGTCGAGCTGTGGCTGCCCACCGCCGAGCCGACCGGCCGGCCGGAAGCGCCGCCCGCCCAGCCTCAGGCGGCGCCCGGACTGCGGCGTCCCTGCCGGATCCTGATCGTCGACGACGACGCCCTCATCGCCGAGGGCACGGCGGCGATCGTCGAGGATCTCGGCCATGCGCCGATCCAGGTGCTGTCCGGCATGAGCGCGCTCGACCTCCTGCGCGCCGATCCCGGCATCGACCTCGTGCTCACCGACCACGCCATGCCGACGATGACCGGCGTCGAGCTTGCCCGCCAGGTGCGCCAGTTCCGGCCCAACATGCCGATCATCCTCGCGACCGGCTACGCCGAGCTGCCGGGCGGCGACGATCTCGGGCTGCCGCGGCTTAACAAGCCGTACAAGCCGGAGGAGCTCGCCGCCGCGATCCAGCGGCTGATGGACGGGTCGTCGTCGAACGTGGTCTCCATCGATTCAGCGCGGCGCGCCTGAGCACGGTCGGGCGAAGCTCGACCGTGTCCGGCGACACGCGTGCTCAGCCGAGCTTTTGACGTGTCGAGGACACAAGGGCGAACCGCGGTGGCGCGGCTAAGCTAAGCGCGGACGGTACGTAGCACAGCGCCCGGAGCGACGGGCGGACGTCCCAAGGGTGGAGTGCATGCACACCGGTACGGCGATCGAAGAGCTGCGGCATCGGGGACTCGTGGCGGTCCTCGAACTGCGCACGAGCGGCGACACCGAGCTGTCGCAGCTCCTGCGCCCTCACAAGGTACGGCAGATCGAGGCGATCGTCGTGGC
Source organism: Alphaproteobacteria bacterium (assembly GCA_035493495.1). Lineage (GTDB taxonomy): Bacteria > Pseudomonadota > Alphaproteobacteria > SMXQ01 > SMXQ01 > DATJIG01. Next base: position 2,951 of record DATJIG010000351.1, on the reverse strand, counting down.
GCTCAGCCGCTGCGCCAACGAGGGCGCGACGCACCCCGAATGGCGCGAGCCGGCGCTCGCCGCCATCACCGAAATCCGCGAGGCGCTCGCGGTCTGCCTGCAGCGCATCAAGTGGACCTCCGCCGAGGCCGCCGTGCTGCTCAAGCGCGAGTGCGCCTGAGCAGCACGAGATCGTTATGCTTTGCATCGCGTTAAAATTCCACCGCACTTAATGGATCTTTAAGCGGCCTTTAAGGCGAAGCCGCTAGGTTGCGCGCCAGGTTGTAATCCGGCGGCGCCGGTGGAGATTTGTCATGGACGGCGACGCGGTTCAGCGTGTTCCCGAGTGGGTGCGTGAGACGGTGCGCGCGGAAGTGTCGGACGCCTTCGGCGATCTGCGGCGCTTCATGGATCGCCGCATCTCGGAGCTGAGCACCGAGATTCACGCCACCGTGCAGATGGTCGGCTTCAGCGAGATCAAGGTCACCCAGCAGCTCGAGCGCATGCACGCGCAGATCGCCAAGGTCATCGCGCTGCCGGGTGCGGCGACGCGCAACTCCGGCCTCGAGCTCGAGGCGGTGGTGCAGGCGACCGAGGAGGCGGCGAACCGGATCCTCGGCGCCGCCGAGGCGATCCGCAGCCTGGTGATGAAGCGCTTCGGCGACAACCCGGCGACCGCCGCGATCGTCGAGCAGACCCACGCGATCTTCGAGGCGTGCAGCTTCCAGGACCTGACCGGCCAGCGCATCCGCCGCGCCATCGCGCAGCTCCAGAGCATCGAGGGCTCGCTCGCCGAAATGGTCGAGCGCACGGGCCACGAAGCGCCCGAGGTGCAGCCCGCGGGCGTCGACGGCATCAGCGGCAGCGGTTCCGACCTCGGCCAGTCGGAAATCGACAAGCTGCTCGGAAAGTAGGCCCGGCGCCCTCCGCGCCGCGCATTTCCCCCTACCCGCGACCGTCGCCGGCGGCTTAAGGTGACGCGAACGGGAGAGTTCGTGTCGCACCCCACGCTGGATCTGTTGTCGCGCGCCGTCGAGCACCACCGCGCGGGCGAGCTCGACGCGGCGGAAGCGCTCTATCGCGACGCGCTTCGAGGCACACCCGATCATCCCGACGCTCTCCACCTCCTTGGCCTCGCGCTCGCGATGAAGGGGCGCAATGACGAGGCGCGCGATCTCGTCCGCCGGGCGATCGCGCTCGCGCCCGACAACGCGGCGTTTCATGTCACGCTCGGCAACACCGAGCGCGCCCTCGGCGAGCTCGACGCCGCGGCCGCGAGCTTCCGTCGCGCGATTGCCCTCGATCCCACCATCGAGAGCGCCGCCGCCAATCTCGGCATCGTGCTGCGCGAGCTCGGGCGGATCGATGCGGCACTTGCCGCCTTCGCCCACGCCTGCCGCAACGCACCCAACGCGCTCGACGCCTGGACCGACTACGCGGGAATGCTGATCGAGAGTCGCGATCTCAACGACGCCGAGCTCGCCGTCGAGCGGGCGCTGGCGCTGGATCCGCGCTCGCCCCGCGCCAACGCCGAGCTCGGCAATCTCCGCCTCGCGCAGCAGCAGTTCGACGACGCGGCGGAGGCCTTCCGGTACGCGGCAAGCCTCGACACCGCCAACACCCGCGTTTACGAAGCGCGTGCCCACGAGTGCCTCGCGGCGGCGGCGATGGCGCCGCTGTCCCCACTGGTTCCGCCATCCGACGACGCGGTCGCGCACGCTCGCGCGGCGACCGAGCTCGATCCGCAGCGCTGGACGGCGTGGCAGACGCTCGGCAGCGCGCTCTACCGCCTCGGCGATTATCGCGGCGCGCTCGAGGCGACGTCACGGGCGGCGGCGATCCTGCGCGCGCCCGGCGGCGGCGATCATCGACATCCGACGTTCCGCGTCACCTCGCCCGGCAAGCTCGCCCACGACGTCGAGCAGATCGAATACCTGCGAGGCCAGGGCCGGCTCGGCACCGCGGCTGGCGACGATCTGCTCGCGCGATACCGTAGCGCCCTCAATCGCCTGCCGACGGTGGAACCCGGCGAGCACGTCGTCGCCATGAACGACGAGCTGCGCTCGCTGATCGGCACCACCTACAACCGGCTCTGGCACGTCGCCGACGCACCGGAGATCGCGACCGGCGCAGTCGCTCGCCTCGACCGTCAGGCGATCGAGCGCGACTATGAACGGCGCGAGCCCGGCATCATTTGGCTCGACGGTTTCCTCACGCCCGACGCGCTGCAATCGCTGCGGCGCTTCTGTCTGGAATCCACCGTGTGGTTCGACTGCTTCTTCAAGAACGACTACCTCGGCACGTTCGACGAGGAAGGGTTCATGTGCCCGCTGTTGTGGCAGATCGGCCGCGAGCTGCCGCAGCGCCTGCCCGGCATCTTCGGCGACCACCAGCTTCGCAAGGTGTGGGCGTTCAAGTACGGCCAGCAGGTCAGGGGCATCGACAACCACGCCGACTTCGCGGCGATCAACGTCAACTTCTGGATCACGCCTGACGACGCCAACCTCGATCCCGAGGCAGGTGGGCTCGTGCTATGGGACAAGAAGGCGCCCGAAGAGTGGGACTTCGCGACCTTCAACTGCGACGACGCGGCGATGGCGGAGTTCATCCGCCGCTCGGGTGCGCAGCGCGTCGTCGTACCCTATCGCGCCAACCGTGCGGTGATCTTCAATTCCGATCTCATTCACCGCACCGACGACATCCGCTTCAGGCCAGGCTACGAGAACCGGCGCATCAACATCACGTATCTGTACGGCACGCGCCAGGGGCGCGTGTAGCGATCCCGGCGGAAACGGAAAGGGCCCGGCCGCGCGCGGCCGAGCCCTCCAATTGGTGGAGCCAAGCGGGATCGAACCGCTGACCTCTACAATGCCATTGTAGCGCTCTCCCAGCTGAGCTATGGCCCCATAACGTGTGCATTGGGATGCCGGAGCCAGGCTCCGGAAGCGCCGCAGATTAGGTTCGGCCCCCTT
>DATJIG010000350.1:0-18519 GCA_035493495.1 Alphaproteobacteria bacterium | reverse complement strand
GGATCCTGGCCGCCGATCGCCGAGGTGAACACCATGTTCCCCAGCTTCACCGCGGTCGGAAACGGCTGCGGGTGCTTCGGCAGACCGCTGCCTTCGATGCTCTGACGCCGGCCCATCCCTGAATCCTTTTGGCTATTCTTGTTTTTGGTCGCTGCTGCGAGGCGACCAATAAGCGCCGCCGGGTGCCATTCGGTCCAATATATCTTTTTTGACCATCTAAGACGTTTTTCATATCATCGCCGGATGGAGCTACGACACATCCAGCGTTTCGTCGCCGTCGCCGAGGAGCTTCATTTCGGCCGTGCGGCCCAGCGGCTCGGCATTTCGCAGCCGCCGTTGAGCCAGCAGATTCAGGCGCTGGAGACCGAAATCGGCACCAAGCTGTTCGAGCGCACCAAGCGCGAGGTGCGGCTCACCAAGGCCGGTGAGGCCATGCTGGTCGAGGCCTATCGCCTGCTCGACCAGGGCGAGCGGGTGCGCCGGGCGGCGCGGCGCGCGAGCGCGGGCGAGATCGGCCGCCTCACTCTCGGCTGCGTGACATCGGCCTTCTATCAGATCCTGCCGCCGATCCTGGACCGCTTCCGTGCCAAGTATCCGGAGGTCGGGCTGTCGCTGCGCGAGGTCGACACCGCCGACGCCCTGCCCGATCTGGCGGCGGGACGCCTCGATTTCGGCTTCATCCGCCTCGATGCCGTCGAGGCGCCGCTGAAGATGCTGCCGCTGCGGCGAGATGCGTTCGTCGCGGCACTTCCGGAGAAACACGCACTGGCCAAGCGCCGCAAACTCGCGCTCAGGGACCTCGCCCACGAGGATTTCGTGATCTTCGCCCGGCGCGTGTCGCCGCGGTTCTACGACAGCATCGTCAATGCCTGTCTGTCCGCGGGTTTCAGCCCGAGCATCGCCCATGAAAGCACGTCGATCCTCAGTCAGGTCGGCTTCGTCGCCTGCGGCCTTGCGGTCGCGCTGGTGCCGCGCTCGGTGAAGCACCTGCACATGCCCGGCGTGATCTTCCGCGAGCTTGACCAGACCATTCCTCTCACCGACATCGCCCTGGTGTGGCGCAGCGCGCCGGTGTCGGAGCTCGCGCAGCGATTCATCGACGTCGCCGAGCGCGCGTTCCCGCAGCCAGTAGGATAGCCGGTCACCGCGGCCAAGCCGCGCGATACAGCCGTTTTCGAAAAACACAATTCCTTGCGAAATTTCGCGACGAGCGTTGACACCGGAGCCTCGCCGCTTTCAAGATCGGCCCAACTAATTGAGGCTGGCGGCGCATCGCGTGCAGCCGCGGCCAACAGGGAGCGCACATTTTGCAGGACATACGCGAGCCGCTTCTGACTCTTCGCGGAGTCACGAAGCTTTATGATCGTTTTCGCGCGGTCGACGACATTTCGCTCGATATCCGCCGCGGCGAATTCTTTTCGCTGCTCGGGCCTTCGGGCTGCGGCAAGTCGACGACGCTGCGCATCATCGCCGGCCTCGAACAGCCGGAGCACGGCGACATCACCCTCAACAAGGTGACGCTGGTCAACGCCGAGAGCGGCGTGTTCCTGCCCTCGCAGAAGCGCAACATGGGTATGGTGTTCCAGTCGTACGCGATCTGGCCGCACCTCTCGGTGTTCGACACCGTCGCCTACCCGCTCGCCGTACGGAAGATGCCGAAGGACCAGATCAACACCAAGGTGCGCGAGATGCTGCATCTGGTCGGTCTCGAGGGCTACGAGAATCGCATGGCGCCGATGCTGTCGGGCGGCCAGCAGCAGCGTGTGGCGCTCGCCCGCGCGCTGGTCTACGAGCCGCACGTGCTGCTGCTCGACGAGCCGTTCAGCAATCTCGACGTCAAGCTGCGCGAGCAGATGCGGATCGAGCTGAAGCTGCTGCAGCGCCGCGTCGGAGTCACCGTCATCCTCGTCACCCACGATCAGCTCGAGGCGCTGTCGCTGTCCGACCGCATCGCGGTGATGAACGCGGGCCACGTCGAACAGCTCGGCTCGCCCGCCGACCTCTACGAGAATCCGCGCACCGCGTTCGTGCGCGACTTCATCGGTGCCTCGCTCCAGCTCCGCGGCAAGCTTCTCGGCCGCGCGCCCGAAGGCGCGACGATCGAGCTCGATGGCGCCGGCCGCCTCGAAGGCCGGCTGCACGATGGTGCGGCGCTGCGTGACGGCGGCGAGATCACCGCCACGATCCGCCCCGAGAGCCTGATCGTCGGTCCGGCAGATGGCGCCGCCCAGCCGAACTCGATCGAGGCCACGGTGCAGGCCCTGCTGTTCGTCGGCGACAAGTACGAGTGCGTGCTCAAGGTCGGCGGCCAGGACGTGCGCTCGTTCCTGCCACGCGCCCGCGGCCGCGCCGCCTACGAGGAAGGCAGCCGCATCCGCCTGACGTTCCCCGCCAGCGAAGTGACGATATGGCCGCGATAGACGCCGGCTCGCCGGTCGGCGTCCGCCAGACCGGCCCACGGCGCAGTCTCCTGAGCAACGTGTCGTGCACGTTGCTCCTGCTGGTCATGGGCCTGATGGTCCTGTACCCGCTGGTGTTGCTGATCTACGGCAGCCTGGTGATCGAGCAGGTCGACGGCACCAAGACGCTCGGCTTCGAGATGTGGGTTACCGCCTGGCAACAGCCGGGCATGATCCAGGCCGTCACCAACACCTTCAAGCGGGTGTTCTTCACCGAGATCATCGCCGTTCCGGCCGCGGTGCTGCTGGCCTGGCTGGTCGCACGCACCGATCTCCCCGGCAAGAAGCTGATCGACAATTTCTTCTGGATCGCGTTGTTCCTGCCGTCGCTGCCGGTGGTACTGGGCTGGATCCTGCTGTTCGACCCCGACTACGGTGCCGTGAACAAGTTCTTCATGATGCACCTCGGGTTCTCCGGCCCGCCGCTCGATATCTATTCGTTCTCCGGCATCATCTTCGCCCATCTCGCCTCGCGCTCGATCGCCGCCAAGTACATCTTCCTGGTGCCGGCGTTTCGCAACTTCGACGCCTCGCTCGAGGAAGCCTCGGTGGTCGCGGGCTCCGGCCCGCTGGCGACGGTGTGGCGGATCGTGATTCCGATCCTGATGCCGGCAGTGCTGATTACCGTCGCGATCTCCCTCACCCACTCGCTCGAATCGTTCGAGATCGAGCTGGTGCTCGGGCCGCCGACCAGCTTCTACGTGTTCTCGACCAAGATGTACGCGCTGATCCACGACAACCCGCCCCTGTTCGGCGCGGCGACCGTGCTCGGCCTCTCGGTCCTCGTCGTCATCCTGCCGCTGATCGTGTGGCAGCAGCGGCTGATCGGCACGCGCTCCTACGTGACCGTCACCAGCCACTTCCAGGCCCGCGTGCTCCGTCTCCGCAGACTGCGCTGGCCGATCTTCGGCGTCATCGCCGCGCTCGGGCTGATCATCACCGCGACCCCGGTGACCTGCCTGATGATCGGCACGTTCATGAACTTGTTCGGCCATTTCGAGCTCAACCAGGTGTGGACGACCAATCACTGGGCCAAGGTGCTGAGCGATCCGGTGCTGCTGCACGCGCTCTCCAACACCATCATCCTGGCGGGCAGCGCCGCGTTCGTCGGTGTCCTGTGGTTCGCCGTCGTCGCCTACATCTCGGTGCGCACCCGCTATCCTGCCCGCAAGGTTCTCGACTTCGTCACCTGGCTGCCGGCGACGCTGCCCGGCATCATCCTCGGCCTCGGGCTCTTGTGGATGTTCCTGACCGTGCCGATCTTCAAGCCGCTCTACGGCACGATCGTCGTGCTGATCATCGCAGTGATGATCAACAGCGTGACGACGGGCGTGCAGCTCATCAAGAGCAACATGGTGCAGATCGGCTACGAGCTCGAGGAGGCGTCGTTCATCTCGGGCGCGAGCTGGTTCTACACCTTCCGCCGCATCGTCCTGCCGGTGCTCGGCCCGGCGCTGATCTCGGTCGCGCTGCTGACCTTCAACTCGGCAGCGCGCAACATCTCGAACATCGCCATGATCGTCACCGGCGACAACCGGCCGCTGTCGATGCTCCAGATCGACTACATGAGCGACGGCCAGTACGAATCCGCGGCGATCGTCGGCGTCATTATCGTGCTGCTGACGCTCGGCGTCGCCATGGGCGCCCGCGCCGTCAGCCGCCGCTTCGGCTTCCGGACCACCTGATGACCACCCGCAACAAGCTCCGCCTCGGCATCATCGGCCTGGGGCAGGCCGCCTCGCACATCCTGTTCGAGATCCGCAATACGCCGGAGTGCCCGTGGGTCATTGCCGCCGGCGCCGATCCCCGCCCGCACGCGCTCGACGAGTTCAAGAAGGAGTTCGGCGGCGAGACCTATGCGGACGCCGCCGAGCTGTGCCGCAAGTCGAATGTCGACGCTGTCTACGTCGCGACGCCGCCGTGGATGCACCTCGAGCACGCGACGGTCGCCGCCGAGAACGGCAAGCACATCATCTGCGAGAAGCCGATGGCGCTGTCGCTCGACGAGTGCGATGCCATGGTCGCGGTGTGCAAGCGCCACAACGTCCGCCTGCTCGCCGGCCACACCCACAGCTTCGACGCGCCGATCCGCGCCATCCAGACGCTCATCGTCGACGGCAAGGTGGGCAAGCTGCACGCGATCAACAGCTGGAATTTCAATGAGTTCCAGCACCGCTCTCGCCTCACGAAAGAGCTGGTCGCGACCCGCGGGCCGCTGTTCAACCAGGGCCCACACCAGATCGATATCGTCCGCCAGATCGGCGGCGGCCGCGTCAAAAGCGTGCGCGCCCAGACCATCATCGACGGCATCACCGGTGTCGAGGGCGGCTACACCGCGTTCCTCGAATTCGAGAACGGCGCCGCCGCGACGGCGGTCTACGACGGCCGCAGCCTGTTCGACACCGCCGAGCTGTTCTGGTGGCGCGGCGAAGGCGGCCAGAAACGCGACCCGAACCTCGCCTCGAAGCGCCGCCGGCGCTACCAGGAGATCGCCAAGCTCCCGCCCGACCAGCGCGAGCAGCAGCTCGCCGCCGAGAAAGAGCAAGGCCGCTACGGCGCCCAGGATGCACACGCGGAGAACAAGTACGGCTACAGCGCCAAGCCGGACGACCTCAAGCAGCCGTTCTTCGGCCTGCTCGTCGTCCAGTGCGAGAATGCGACCATCCGCCAGTCGCCCGACGGGCTCTACCTCTACACCGACAAGGGCCGCGAGGAGCTGGTGCTGGAGCGCGAGGCGCGCGGGCGGCTCGCCGAGCTCAACGAGCTCTACGACAGCATCGTCGGCGAGCGCGAGGCGTTCCACAGCGGCGAGTGGGGAACGGCGACCCTCGAAGTCTGCTTCGGCATCCTCGAGTCCGCGAAGCTCCATAAGGATATCGCGATGACCCGCCAGGTCGCGAGCTGGTAGCGGGCGCGCGCTAACCACAACGGTGCGTCATGCCCGCGCCTCTCTTTTAAAAACCGGGCGGGGTGCAACCCGCCCGTAAGAGCGGGCATCCAGGGCAACCAGTCGGCGCTCAAGTAGGCGGCTCTGGATTCCCACCTCTAGGACCGCGTGCACGCGGTCCTTTAAAAAGGGGGGCGCGGGAATGACGACGAATATCGGAGCGGCGACTTCGGTACGCCCTACTCCGCCGCCGGCTTGGCGCGGGTCCGTTCCTTCCAGAACGTCTTGTGACTGGCCGAGGCCGGGATGACCTCGGAGCACACGACGAGCTCCGCGATGTCGCTGTCGCGCTCGTTGCGGAACAAATGCGCCGGCTCCTTGCCCGCCATCACCGCCTCGATGCCGGCGAGGATCTGACGGCGCGCCTGGACGATCATGATGTCGGTCGTCCCCAGCATTTCCTGGGTGCGGTCGTTGATCGGGCCGGCCGACTCGACGGCGAAGGCGTCGTGAACGAGGAACGACGGCCCCATGCCGCTGTAGTTCTTGGTCAGCATCTCGGACCGGCTTTGCCCGTAGCGGTTGCCGAGGTTGCGGACGAGATAGCCTTCCTGGGTGATGTCCCCCGAATTCAGCCGGCGATTGCTCTCGGGGCTGAACGTCTTGACGCGGTTGAAGGCGATGTCGAACCGCATGTGATGGGTGTCGTCGATCGGCGTATGCCAGTTGACCTGATACCCTTGGCCGACGCGGCCCTCGTTGCCGACGATCGCCGCCTTGTTCGGCATGATGAAGTTGGTGATGCGGACGTACTTCTCGCTCTCGCCCGATTTGCGGATCGAGTAGATGCGCAGCCCGAACGGCGCATTCTCGTACTCGAGCGTCGGGCGCGAGTCGTTGCGGTAGTAGGTATCGGCCGAGCTGTTGCTGCCCGGCACCGCGCGGCTGTCGACCGGGCGCACCGGGCGGTGCAGGTACGACAGGTGCGACGGGTCGATGTTGCCCTCGAGCGCCTGCAGCCAGTTGCAGTCGAGGTACATCTTCGAGACCATGCGGTGGTACTCGTCGTGCTGCAGGAACTCGTAGTCCGGCAGGATCGGCGGCTCGCCCTCGCCCATGTAGGTGAAGATCAGGCCCGACTTCTCGACGCACGGATAGGCCTTGTGCTTGACGTTGCACTTGAGCCGGCTGTTCTCGGGCTCGGCCGGGGTGTCCAGGCAGTTGCCCTGCCGGTCATAGAGCCAGCCGTGATAGAGGCAGCGCAGGCCGCCGTCCTCGATGCGCCCGAAGCTGAGATCGGTGCGACGGTGCGAGCAGAACCGGCCGAGCAGCCCGACCTGACCGGTCTCGTCGCGGTACAGCACCAGGTCCTCGCTCATGATCCGGATCGGAACCGGCGCGTTTTCGAGCAACTCGTTGCTCTTGGCGATCGGCTGCCAGTACATGCGCATGAGCTTGCCGCCCGGGGTGCCGGGGCCGGTCTCGGTCAACAGCTTGTTCTGTTCCGCGGTCAGCATATTTCGACGTCTCCGAAGCCTCTTATGACGCTATGCGTCGTGGCGCGCGCTTGCCCGTAAATTTAGGCCCGCCTATACTCGCTTCCAACAAAAATCAAAATCGATTTTCAGTTCTGGGAGAGCTGTCGTCTGTGAGCAAGTTGCGTCGGCGCGCATCGGGCGCCCACGCCTTCTCCGCCCTCCCGCAAGCGTTCGACCCGCCGAGCGCCCTGCCCCACGGCTCGGCTCCACGGCGATCTATTGAGACATCACCGGCACCGTTCGGCGGGCGCCGCACGCAGGGGCGAAGGGAGCCTTCATGAGCAGCAATAACGGCAGCGATTTTCCGTATCACGATCTCCGTACCTTCGTCGAAGGCGTGAAAACCATCGGTGAGTACAAGGAGATCCACAACGCCGACTGGGATCTCGAGATCGGCGCGCTGACCGAGGCGACCTCCGAGCTGATCGAGGATCCGCCGATGCTGATGTTCGACAACATCAAGGGCTACTCGAAGGGCTATCGCGTCGTCAGCCTCGCCACTGGCAGCCGCCGCCGCGCCGCGCTGTCGCTCGGCCTGCCGCTCGACAAGAACAAGCTCGAGCTGGTACGCCTGTGGACCAAAAAGATCAAGGGCGCGACGCCACTGCCGCCGCGCGTCGTCAAGTCCGGGCCGGTGATGGAAAACGTCATGACCGGCGACAAGGTCGACATCTTCAAGTTTCCGTCGATCAAGGCTCACGCCAAGGACGGCGGCCGATACATCGGCACCGGCGATTCGCTGATTAACCGCGATCCCGAGAGCGGCGTCGTCAACGCCGGCACCTACCGCATCCAGGTGCATGAGAAGGATCTGCTCGGCCTGTGGATGAGCCCCGGCCAGCAGGGCCGCGAGATCTGCAGCCGCTACTGGAAGCAGGGCAAGGCCTGCCCCGTGGTCGCCGTGTTCGGCGGCGATCCGCTGGTGTTCCAGGCCTCGCAATTGAAGTTGCCCTTCGGCAAGTCCGAGCTCGAATTCGCCGGCGGCATGCGCGGAATGCCGCTCGACGTCGTCGAAGGCCCAATCACCGGCCTTCCGATCCCCGCCTACTCCGAAGTTGCGATCGAGGGCGAGGTCCCGCCGCCCGACGTCGAGGCGCGCGAGGAAGGGCCGTTCGGCGAATGGCCTGGCTACTACTCGGGCGGCACGCGCGGCACCGACCGCCCGCAGCCCGTCATCCGCATCAAGGCGATCTATCACCGCAACGACCCGATCCTCGTCAACCAGGCGCCGCAATGGTGGGGCGCCCCCACCCACGGCATCGCCCAGCGCTCGGGCGTGCTCTGGGACCAGCTCGAGGCCGGCGGTATTCCCGGCATCACCGGCGTCTACTTCCACACCGCCTATCTGATCGCGATTTCGATCAAGCAGATGTACGCGGGCCACGCCAAGCAGGTCGGCAACGCGGCGATCAGCCTGATCGGCGGCGCGCGCAACGGCCGCTACGTCGTGGTGGTCGACGACGACATCGACCCCACCAAGATCAAGGAAGTGGTGTGGGCGATGCAGACCCGCGTCGACCCGATCTCCGACATCGCCCTCGTCGATGGCTGCTGGTCGACACCGCTCGATCCGCGCATGCCGCCGGACAAGCGCGCCAACCGTGACCACACCAACAGCCGCGCGATCTTCTACGCGGTGCGGCCGTACCACTGGCGCGACAAGTTCCCGGAGGTCAATCGCGTCGAGCGCGACCTGATGCAGAAGGTCGTCGACAAGTACCGGGGCGAGCTGCCGTTCCCGAACTCGATCTGACGGTGATGACGATGATCGGACCGTTCGTCCGCCGCCTCGCGCTCGGGGCTGGCGCAGCCGTGCTCGGCACGGCCGTGGCGCTCGCCCAGCCCGCCCAGTCGAATAACTGGAAGGCCGAGTGGGATAAAACCGTCGCCGCCGCCCACAAGGAGGGCGCGCTCACCATCTCCGCTCCGTCGGGCCAGATCTGGCGCGAGCAGTTGATGACGTTCAGCAAGGCCTATCCCAACATCAAGCTCGATATGACACCGGCGGCGTCGCGCGACTTCTGGCCGCGCGTCATCAAGGAGCGCGAGGCGGGGCAGTACCTGTGGGATTTCCGGGTCGGCGGGCCCGACAATCTCGTATACCAGGTCAAGGCGATGGGTGCGATGACGCCCGTGCGCGACATGCTGATCCTGCCCGAGGTGCTGGACGGCAACGCGTGGTACGGCGGGATCGACGGCATCTTCCTCGACAAGGAAAAGACCTACTTCCTCGGCTTCGCGATCTACGAGGAAAACATCGCCTACTACAACAAGCGCGTGCTGCCCGACCCAGCGGCGCGCGACCTCAAGAACATCGTCGACGCCAAATACTCGGGCAAGATCGCGATGGCCGATCCGCGCGCGGGCTCGCCGCTGACCGCCTCCGGCTCGATGATCAAGGCCTACGGCGAGGACTTCCTGCGCAAGCTTGTGATCCAGCAAAAGCCGGTCATCGTCCGCGATCCGCGCCAGCAGATGGAGTGGATGGCCTCGGGCCGCTATCCGATCTCGATCGGCGTGCCGACGGCGGCGCTGGTCGAGTACGAGAAACGCGGCATCAGCATCGCCGATTACGCGAACATGGCCGGGCCGCGCACCTGGACCCAGGGAGTCGGCGGCATCCAGGCACTCAAAAACGCGCCGCACCCGAACGCCACCAAGGTGTTCGTCAACTGGCTGCTGACCAGGGACGTCCAGGCCCAGATCATGAAGGCGGTGAAGCTCAACAGCCGCCGCAAGGACGTGCCGCTGGGCGATCCCGAGGCCGCGGTCGACTACGCCAAGCTCGACGAATACGTCGGCGGCCAGACCGAGGTCATGCAGACCTATCAGAAGCGCGCGTCCGAGATCTATCACGAGTTGCTGAAGCAGTAAGGCTTTGTCCAATCCGGGGGTGCGGCATGAGCGTGCGTTGGTCCCGGCTTCTTTCGATCCTGGCGGCGACGTTCCTGGTCGCGACGTCGCTCACCGCGCAGCCCGCTTCTGACTGGAAGGCGACGTGGGACAAGACGATGGCCACCGCCAACAAGGAGGGCGCGCTCACCATTTCGGGCCCGTCGGGCACAGCCTGGCGCGAGCAGCTGCTGACGTTCCAGAAGGCCTATCCCGCGATCAAGGTCGACATCACTGCGACCGCGTCACGCGACTTCTGGCCGCGCATCATCAAGGAGCGTGAGGCCGGGCTGCATCTGTGGGACTTCCGCATCGGCGGCCCCGACAACCAGTCCTACTCGGTCAAGGCGATGGGCGCGATGACGCCCGTGCGCGACATGCTGATCCTGCCCGAGGTGCTCGACGACAACGCCTGGCTCGGCGGGCTCGACGGCATCTTCCTCGACAAGGAGAAAAAGTACTTCCTCGGCTTCGCCATCTACGAGGAGGGCTTCGGCACCTACAACGACAAGCTGATCCCGGGCGGCATCGGCGGGATGAAGAATCTCAACGACCCCAAGTGGACCGGCAAGGTCTCGATCGCCGATCCCCGCGCCGGATCGTCGCTGGTCGGCTCCGGCGTGATGGTGAAGATCTACGGCGACGACTTCCTACGCAAGCTGATCACCGTGCAGAAGCTGACGCCGGTCAAGGATCCGCGCCAGCAGATGGACTGGATGGCCTCGGGCCGTTACCCGATCACGCTCGGCCTGCCCAGCATCGTCTTCGTCGAGTACGCGGCGCGCGGCGCCAGCGTCGCGGAATACAAAAAGATCGGCGGCCAGCTCGTCTGGTCGCAGGGCGTCGGCGGCATCCAGGCTCTGAAAGACGCGCCGCATCCCAACGCGACCAAGGTGTTCGTCAACTGGCTGCTGACCAGGGACGTTCAGACCCAGATCATGAAGGCGGTGAGGCTCAACAGCCGCCGCAAGGATGTTGCGCCGGCCGCCCCGGAGTACGCCGTCGACTACGCGCACTTCGACGAGTACATCGGCGGCCAGACCGAGGCCCAACAGCCCTATCAGAAGCGCGCGTCGGAAATCTACCGCGAGTTGCTGAAGTAGCGGGGGCAAACGCCCCCGCCATCCCAAGCGCTACTTGTTGTAGACCGGTTTCTCCTGCCGGATCGCGACGCCGGCCTTCTCGAGCTCGCGGGCGTAGTCGGCGTAGATCACCGGATCCTCGTCCTCGAACTCGATCTGCGCCTTGCCGAACTGGCCGTTCTTGCTGCCGAAGCCCGGCAACCCCATGCGGAGCGGATGCGTCGGGTTGTTGTTGCGCACCGCGAGATAGCGCGCGGGCTCGGACCCGGTGTTGAAGTGCTGGTGGTACCACCACTCCGGCGGCGCAAACATCGTGCCGGCCCGCCACTCGACGCGCTGGCGCGGCTCGCCGTCCTTCCACAGCAGCGAATAGCCCTGGCCGTTGAGCATGACGACATGGGCTCCGGCGCCGTGGCGATGCGCCTTCTTGTAGGTCCCAACCTCGAACGACGAGATGTGGGCGGCGAGCGTGTTGTCGGACAGCGACAGGAACGTGGTCCGTGCACCCTTGCCGCGCATCTCCCAGTTGTAGAGATCGAGCTTGTTGACGTCGCGGATGTAGTTCACCTCCGACAGGCGGCTCCCGAGGTACTTGGCCGGGCGGTCGAAGAAATCCGTCTCGCCCTTGAAGCGCTTGTCGAAGGCAAAGTCGGCGTTGAACAGAAACCGCTCGTCGTGGAACAGGCTCATCACCAGCGGCGCGTTGTTGCAGACCAGCAGCCGCGCCGGGCGATCCTTGTCGCGGTTGATGTGCTGGTAATGGGTGTTGAGCGGCGGCGCGAACAGGCTGTTCTTCTGCCAGCTCACGGTGAGCTTCGGGTAGCCCGGTTGCTCGATCACGGTCTCGCCGCGACCCTCGACCACGTAGACCGTGCCCTCGAACAGGTGCCGCATGCGGTTGAGCGACTTGCCCGGCGGGATCTCGAGGATGAACGCGCCGACCAGGAACGAGTCGGTCAGGTTGACGAAGGCGCCATTACCGCCGAACAGGTCCCACGGCTTGAGCTCGGCATCCTTCAGGCTCTCGAGATAGAACGTGTCGTAAACCGGGATGTTCTGGGTCTTCTGCCAGACGTGGTAGTACTGCGGCGGCTTCTCGTAGCGCATCGACTCCGGGTCGTTGGGACGTTCGGTGGTGACTGCTTTTTCGGACATTACGTTTCTCCCCTGGAATTTTTATGTCGTCAGTGGCGGATGCCGATGCGCAGGCCCAGCACGCGCGCGAGCAGGGCTAAGCCCGTGCTCATGACGATGACGACGAACGATATGACGGCGGCGGCGCCGTAGCGCCCGTTCACCATGTAGTCGAGCTGCAACAGCGACAGCGTCTTGGTCCCTGCCGTCGCCACCAGCGCCACGCTGGCGACGTCGCGTGCGGCGGTGATGAAGCTCGTCGTGCCGACCAGCAGCACGGCGGGCACGATGATCGGCAGAATGACGCGGGTGAAGGTGTGCAGCCAGCTCGCGCCGGCGACGGTCGACGCCTCCTCCAGATCCTGGCTCAACTGCAGCAGATTGCTCTTGAGGATTTGCGTGCCGAAGGTCATGTGGCTCACGACCACGGCGAGGATCATCAGCCACATCGTCCCGTAGAGCGGCCGGAACACCGGGATCTCGAGGAACACGTACAGGAGTCCGAGGCCAAACAGGATCCCGGGCACCGCCGACGGCATCCACGACACGAAGTCGAGCACGGCGCGGCCGCGGAACTTGCTGCGGACGGTGAAATAGGCCACCAGCGACAGCAGCACCACGGCGAACAGGCTGGCGCCGCCCGCCAGCGTCAGGGTGTTGCCGATCGATTGGCGGAACGCCTCGTCGGTGAACACCGTACGCCAGTGGTCGAACGTCCACGGCTCGGCGATGTCGAAGAATCCGAACAGCTTCATCATCGACGCCAGCAGCAGGAAGCCGACCGGCAGCGCCGTCAGCGTGAGCACGATCACGGTCATCAGGATCGTCATCGGGGTGCGCCAGCGGCCGAGGCGCACCGGCTGGGTCTTCATCTTGCCCGAGACCGTCGCGTAGCTGCGACGGAAACTGATCCAGCGCTGCAGTCCGATCAG
Organism: Alphaproteobacteria bacterium; assembly: GCA_035493495.1. Taxonomy (GTDB): domain Bacteria; phylum Pseudomonadota; class Alphaproteobacteria; order SMXQ01; family SMXQ01; genus DATJIG01. The sequence goes on along the minus strand of DATJIG010000350.1, from coordinate 5,595 downwards.
CGGCGCGATGACCATCAGGCCCATGGTGGCGAGCGCCGACGCGGCGGCGAAGTCCGGCGGCTCCTGTCCCACCAGCGAATAGACCTGGGTGCTGTAGACGTAGAAGTTGAACGGCGGGCCGAGCACCAGCTCGATCTCGAACGACTGCATCGCGCGGATCATGGCGAGCAGCAGGATCGCGATCAGCGCCGGCATCGTCGCGGGCACGACGATGCGCCGCAGCGTCGCGAGACGGCTCGCGCCGCAGACCTCGGAGGCCTCCTCGAGCGAACTGTCGATGTTGCGGAACGTCGGCGTGAGCAGCATCACCTTGACGGTGATGGCGTGGCACGCGAGGTGCGCCCAGACGATGCCCCAGAACGAGTAGATGTTGAACGGAGCGCCGTCGACGAACGGCAGCAGGTCCACCACCTTGTTGAGCACGCCGTACTCGGGATCGAGGCACATGATCCAGCCGAGCAGTATCGCGAGCGTCGGCATGAAGAACGAGATCCAGAACATGAACTCGAAGCCGTTGCGCCCCGGCAGGTCGGTGCGGGCGAGCACCCAGGCGATGCCGATGGCGATCGGGAACGAGATCGCGTGGATGCACACCAGCAGCTTGACGGTGTTGAGGATGCTGCCGAAAACCGTTGGGTTCTCGACGGCGTGGCGCCAGCCGTCGAGGCCGATGCGGATCGGCTCGGCCGGCGAGCCGACGCTGAAGCTGAAGGCGACCAGCAGCAGCACCGGCAGCAGCACGAACACCAGCACCGTCGCCAGCACGGCGACATAGACGACGGTCTTCAGCTCGAGTGAGCGGTGCAGTCGCCGCAGCAAGCCGCCGAGCGGCGGCGCCGGATGCGCGGCCGCGCCGGCCGCGGTCATTTCGACTCGCGGGACGACCGCGGAGCGGCGCCGTCGATCGTCTCCTTGGCGAGCCGGATAAGACCGGTCCGCTCGGACGTGAGCGCTTCCTTCTGGCCGAGGAAATACGACACGCCGGCGCGCGGATTCATGTCGCTGTAGGGCGAGATGATGCCGGCGCGGCGCGTGCCGCGCGGCAGGTTCACCCACAGCTTCTGGGCCTCGGCCGACAGCAGCCAGTTGATGTAGACGGCGGCGGCATTGGGATGCGGCGCCCTGTCGACGAATCCGACGGCACCGAATCCGACGCTGATCTGCTGCTCCTTATAAAAGGAGTCCGGCACCGGCATCACGTTCTTGCCGACGCCCTGGGACTGGAAGTCCTTGAGCTCGTTGGGCTCGAGGCCGAGGGCGATGGGATAGCGGCCGCGCACCGCCCATTCGGCGATCTGATGGCCGTTGATGGTGTAGACGACGTTGTTGCGCCAGATCGCTTTGAGCGTCTCCTCGCCGACGTTGTGCAGCAGCGTCTGCGACGTGCCGTTGCCGGTGCCGGTGAGCCTCGGATCGTGCATCACGATCTTGCCCGCGAACTCGGGCTTCGCCAGATCGGCGAGCGAGGTGAACTGGTCCTTCTTGATGACGTCCCAGTTGATCTTGACGGGATTCTGGTTGGTGCCGTCGAAGGCGTAGAACACCGCCTGGTCCTTGTCCATCCAACCGGCCGCGAAACCGCCGATCCACTGGTCGTCGGCGGTGTTCTCCGGCCGTAGCAGCGGCCGCAGCGGCTGGAAGAATCCGGCGTCCTTGAGCGTGCCGAGCGCGTTGGTCGGCCCCGAAACCCAGACGTCCCAGTTGTAGATGCCGGCCTGGCGCTCGCGCAGCACCTTCGGCACCTCGACCGAGCCCGCGGCGCCGCTGTACTGTACCTTGATGTCGGGATAGGCCTTCTGGAAGGCGCCGACGAGGATCGTGTTGTAGCCCTTGCCCGGCGCGCCATGAACGACGACCACGCCTTCCTTCCGGGCGTTGGCGACCACGGTGTTCCAGTCATCCGCCGCCCAGGCCGGTGCGAAAAGCGCCGCCGACACGCCGACGGCGAACGCGGCGATAAGAGCGATCGCGCGCAGCGATCCGACAAACCGATGAAACATGCTTCGCTCCCAGTCGCGACGCGCGATTATGTATCGCCGTAGTTGTCCGCCATCTCGCGGGCCATCTTCGCCTGCCCCGACGAGACCTGGACCTTGATCTCTTGGTTCTTGGCGGGATCGCGGATCAGGCCCGCGGGCTCCTTGCCCTCCTGTACCGCCGCGATCTGCTCCTTGAGCATGCGGCGGTAGAGCGCGATGCCGCGATCCGAGTTTCCGAGCAGCTCGCGCGAGCGATCGGTGATCGCCCCCTGGGTCTCCCACGCCATGCCGTCCTGGGAGCCGAAGGTCTGCAGATGGAACTCGCCGTCCTCGTTCTTGAACGGCTTCACATACTCGACTGGCGGATTCTCGGCGTTCCCGGCGTCGCTCTTCTCGCCCGGCAGAAACTCGTAGCGCACGATGTAAGTGTGGGTGTCGTCCACCGGCACGCGGAAGTGCATCATCAGGTACTGACGCTGCGGCGACATCAGGATGCAGGGGAAGATCACCGGGTGGCCGAGCTCGCGCTCGCCCTGGTCGCCGCCATAGATGCGCACCTTGCGCACGCCGGTCCAGACGTCTTCCTTCACCACCTCGAACTCGTAGTTCTGAATCGGGCGGTAGTAGTAGGCCGCCTTCTCGCCCATCCCCAGCATCGTCATCATGTGGCCGTGGAGGTAATAGGTGTGCGTCGTGTCGACCGAGTTCTCCATGATCTGGAGCCAATTGCACTCGAGCACGGGAAGAATCGTGATGCGGCGCGTGCCCTCGAGGCTGACCAGCGGCGACCAGCGCGGCAGCAGCGGCACGGGATCGGGACCGAGGTAGGCCCAAAACAGTCCGCCGAGCTGCTGCACCGGATAGGCGCGCTGGCAGGCCCGCTTCTTGAGCGCCGGATTGTTCGGCTCGAACGGCTGTTCCAGGCACTCGCCGTCGGCGGCGAACTTCCAGCCGTGATACGGGCAGCGGATGCCGTCCTCTTCGACGAAGCCGTAATAGAGCGACGCGCTGCGATGCGGGCACTGCTCCGGCAGCAGGCCGAGGCGACCGCCGCCGTCGCGGAACAGCACGAGGTTCTCGCCGAGCAGACGGATGCGCTTCTTCGGCTTGTCGGCGCTGAGCTCCTGGGCGGGGCAGATCGGATGCCAGTAGCGGCGCAGCAGCGTGCCCGCCGGCGTCCCCGGCCCGACCCGGGTCATCGTCTCGTTCTCTTCACGGCTCACCATCGCCCGTCTCCTCGTGACGGCCACCGCGCGTGGCCCGTCGTGTGATGCGCTCCGCTACCGCCTTTTTTATATCGGCATCAAGCGCCGGGCGGCCCATTCGGTCCAATATATCTTTTCTGACCAACTAAGACATTTTCCATATCAACGCTTCACACGTGACTGCGTCCGGGAACGCGATCACTCGCCGTCGGTCGGCAGCGCGCCGCCGCCCGCGGCCTTCCACAGCGGCTCGTACACCGCCATCATCTTCGGATATTCGCTGCGGATGCGCTCTTCGTCGCGCACCGCGAGCGACTTGCCGACCACCTCGTCCGGGAACGGCAGGAAGCGCGGATCCTTCTCCAGATCCTTGTGCACCGGCAGCGACCAGTCGCCGGCGTACTGCGCGAGTTGGCCTTCCCTGCTCAGGAACCAGTTGAGGAACATCGCGGCACCATTGGGCGCCGGGCTTCCCTTCAGCATCATCAACTGCGACACGCCGACCGGGATCGGCTCGGGGCAGTGCAGGCTGACCGGGGCACCCTTCTCGGCGTATTCCTTCACCCGATACTCGGCGGCACCGATGAAGGCCGGCGTCTCGCCCGCGGCGGTGAGACCGACCACGGCACTCGACCCTTCCTTGCGGAGCTGCGGCTTCACCTCGGTGAACATCTTCGTCATAAAGCTGGTCGCCCACTCCGGCCCCTTGGCGTCCCACAGCATGGACAGCCACAGGCTCGGCCGGTCGGGCACCGCGAGCTTGCCGTTGCGCCAGAATGGGTCGGTCGTGAGATTGTCCCAGGTCTTCGGCAGATGCTCCTTCGGCACCAGCCGGGTGTTGTAGGCCATGCAGCGGAACGTGATCTTCTGGCCGATCCACAGGCCGGTGTGGTCGTCGCGATTCTCCGGCGGCAGCAGCGCGAAGTTGGGCAGCGTGCGGAGGTCGACCAGCCCGTCGATCTCCTTGAAGTCGATCCAGACGTTGCTGGCGCTGGTGATGATGTCGGCGATGTAGCGGCCGGACTGGTAGGCCATCAGCGCCTTGTTGCCGCGCTCGAGCAGGCCGCCCCGGGTGTAGTTGACCTTGACGTAGGGATAGCGCTCGCGGAACGGCGCCGACATCTCGCGGAACTGCTTCGGGTCCCACGCGGCGAGGATCTTGAGCTCCGGTTCCCTCTTGACGCCGTCGATCCACGCCTGCGGCATGACGAGCTCGTGGTCGAGGCCGCTCAGGATCGAGGCATCAAAGCCTGCCTTCTTGAGAAGGGCCTGGGTCGCCTTCGGCAGATCGGCCGCCACGGCGGATGCGGCCCAGAGCGAGGCCACCGCCACGACCATCGCCCGCACGGCAAAGCCCGTTCTCATGGCCGTTCTCCGGTCAGTGCTTGCGGTACTCGGGCCGCGCCTGGCGCAGCTTCATGCCGTTCTTTCGCAACTCCTCGGCGTACATGTCGTAGATCCAGGGCGCCTCGTCCTCGGACTCGATCTGATGCTGCCTGGCGAACTCGGGATCGGAGTTCGGGCCGGGCGCGCCGAGATGGACGGGATGCTCGGGATTACCCTTGGGCTTCAGCGCCAGATAACGCGCGGGCTCTTTCCCGGTGTTGAAGTGCTGGTGGTAGTACATGTCGGGCGGCGAGAACATCGCACCCTCCTTCCAGTCGACGCGCTGCGGCTCGTCGCCGTCCTTCCAGATCAGCGAATAGCCGGTGCCGGTCAGCAGCACGACGTGGGCGCCGGGGCCGTGGCGGTGGGCCTTCTTGTAGGTGCCGACCTCGAACTCCGACATGTGGGCGGCGATCGAGTGGTGGCTCATCGACAGGAACACGGTCTTGTTGCCGCGTCCCCGCTCCTTCCACTCCTTGAGGTAGAAGGTGCGCAGGTCGTCGATCAGGTTGGTGCGGAAGATGCGGCCGCCGAGGAACTCCGGCGCCGGATTGAAGTAGCCCTGCTCGCCGCGATAGCGGCTGCGGAACACGAACGGGTTGTCGAAGACGAACTCGTCGTCGCGGTAGAGATTCATGGTGATCGGCGCGTTGTTGATCATCAGAATCCGCGCCGGGCGATCGGTCTCGACGTTACGGTGCTGGTAGGTCGTGTTGAGCGGCGGGCCGAACAGCGAGTGGTCGCGCCACTTCACGATCTGGTCCTGGTGGCCGTCCTGCTTCACCGAGGTCATGCCGCGGCCGCTGACGACGTAGCACAGCGTCTCGAACATGTGCTTGACCGCCTTGGTCGACTGGCCGGGCTTGAGCTCGAGCACGATGGCAGTGGCGAGATACGGGTCGGCCATGTTGACGAACGCCGCGTCGCAGCCGAATCGCTCCCAGTGCGACAGCTCGACCGCCTTGAGGTCGTCGACGTGGAAGGTCTTGTGGACCGGAATGCCCTCGTTCGCCTGCCACAGCTCG
>DATJIG010000349.1:0-10432 GCA_035493495.1 Alphaproteobacteria bacterium | reverse complement strand
GTCGTCGACGGCGCGGTCGGCGCGCAGTTCATGAAAGTCCTCAAGGAGCTGATCGAGCATCCGCTCCGGCTTGTGATCTGAGGAGCGGACGATGGCCGACACCAGTTTCGACGTCATCATCGTCGGCGGCGGTCCGGGCGGCTACGTCGCGGCGATCCGCGCGGCGCAACTCGGCCTGAAGACCGCCGTGGTCGAGCGCGAGAACCTCGGCGGCATCTGCCTCAACTGGGGTTGCATCCCGACCAAGGCGCTGCTGCGCACGGCGGAAGTCGCGCACCTCATCGACCACGCCGAGGAATTCGGGCTCAAGGTCAACGGCAAGGCCCAGCCCGATCTCGCCGCCATCGTGAAGCGCTCGCGCAATGTCGCGAAGCAGCTCTCGAACGGCGTCGGCTACCTGATGAAGAAGAACAAGGTCACGGTGTTCGACGGCGACGGCAAGCTCACCGGGACGTCCGGGAATCTGCGCAAGCTGGCGGTGGCCAAGGGCGGCAAGCCGGTCGCCGATCTCACCGCCAAGCACATCATCCTGGCCACGGGCGCCCGCGCCCGCACGTTCCCGGGCCTCGAGCCCGACGGCAAGCTGGTGTGGACCTACCGCGAGGCGATGGTCCCGGAGACCATGCCGAAGTCGATCCTCGTCGTCGGCTCGGGCGCCATCGGCATCGAGTTCGCGAGCTTCTACCGCGACCTCGGCGTCGAGGTGACGGTGGTCGAGGTGCTCGACCGCGTGCTGCCCGTGGAGGACGAGGAGATCTCAGCCTTCGCCAGGAAGCAGTTCGAGAAGCGTGGCATCAAGATCATCACCTCGGCCACGGTGAAGACTCTCAAGACCGGCAAGGACAACGTCACCGCGACGATCGAGGTGAAGGGCGCCGCGGCGCAGACCGTCACCGTCGACCGCGTGATCCTCGCCGTCGGCATCGTCGGCAACGTCGAGAACCTCGGCCTCGAGGGCACGAAGGTGAAGGTCGACAAGACCCACGTCGTGATCGACGAGTGGTGCCGCACCGGTGAGCCCGGTGTCTACGCCATCGGCGATCTCGTCGGCCCGCCGTGGCTCGCACACAAGGCGAGTCACGAGGGCGTTATCTGCGTCGAGAAGATCGCAGGCCAGAAGGACGTCCATCCGCTGAAGCCGCTCGACGTGCCGGGCTGCACCTACTGCCGTCCGCAGGTCGCGAGCGTCGGCCTCACCGAAGCCGCGGCCAAGGCGAAGGGCTTCCAGGTGAAGGTCGGCCGCTTCCCGTTCATCGGCAACGGCAAGGCGATCGCGCTCGGCGAGCCCGAGGGCATGGTCAAGACGGTGTTCGACGCCAAGACCGGCGCGCTCCTCGGCGCGCACATGATCGGCGCCGAGGTTACCGAGTTGATCCAGGGTTTCGCCATCGCGCGCACGCTCGAGACCACCGAGGCCGAGCTGATGAACACCGTCTTTCCGCATCCGACGCTGTCGGAGATGATGCACGAGTCGGTCCTTGACGCCTTCGGGCGCGTTATCCACATCTAGGGATCAGCAAGGACCACAGGGAATCGCCGTGGACCAGCCCCTCGAACAACGCCCCCCGCGCACGCCGAAACCCGACTGGATTCGGGTGAAGGCGCCGACCTCGGCCGCCTACGCCGAGACGCGCAAGCTGATGCGCCGGCTCAACCTGCACACCGTGTGCGAGGAAGCCGCGTGCCCGAACATCGGCGAGTGCTGGACCCAGAAGCACGCGACGGTGATGATCCTGGGCTCGGTCTGCACCCGCGCCTGCGCCTTCTGCAACGTTGCCACCGGCAAGCCCGACCTGCTCGACCCGCACGAGCCCGATCATGTCGCCGAGGCGGTGGCCGAACTCGGGCTCCAGCACATCGTCATCACCTCGGTCGACCGCGACGATCTTGAGGACGGTGGTGCGTCGCAGTTCATCAAGGTGATCGAGAAGATCCGCGCCCGCGCGCCGAATACCACCATCGAGATCCTGACGCCGGACTTCCTGCGCAAGCCTGGCGCGATCGAGGCGGTCGCCGCGGCGGCGCCAGACGTCTACAACCACAATCTCGAGACGGTGCCGCGGCTCTACGCGACCATCCGTCCCGGCGCGCGCTACTTCCATTCGCTGAAACTGCTCGACACCGCGAAGCGGGTGAACCCGTCGCTGTTCACCAAGTCGGGCCTGATGGTCGGCCTCGGCGAGACGAAGGAGGAAGTCTATCAGGTGATGGACGATCTCCGCGCCGCCAACGTCGACTTCCTCACCATCGGTCAGTACCTGCAGCCGACGCCGGCGCACGCGGCCGTCGAGCGCTTCGTGACTCCGGCCGAGTTTGCCGACATGGCGCGCATGGCGCGCGGCAAGGGGTTCCTTATGGTCTCGGCGAGCCCGCTGACGCGCTCGTCGTATCACGCGGGCGACGACTTCGAGCGCCTCAAGGCGGCGCGTGCCGCCGCACTCGCCGGCAACGTCTGACGCTCATGCAGAGCCACGCGGAGCGGCGAATCCTGCCTTATCCGCCGCGCGAGGTGTTCGCGCTGGTGGCCGACATCGAGCGCTATCCCGAGTTCCTGCCGTGGTGCATCGCGGCGCGCATCCGCTCGCGCGAGGGCAACGTCGTCATCGCCGATCTCGTCATCGGCACCGGCTTCATCCGCGAGAAGTTCACGTCGCGCGTCATGCTTCAGCCGGCGCCGGACGACAGGTCGGAGGGCCGCATCGAGGTCGAGTACATCGCGGGCCCGATGGAGCACATGAGCAACCGCTGGATCTTCCGACCCGTCGGGCTGGACGGCGCGAAAGGCGGGACCGAGGCGACCGAAATCGACTTCTACGTCGAGTTCAAGTTCCGCTCGAAGATGCTCGAGAAGCTGATGGGCCTTTTCTTCCACGAGGCGGTGACGCGGATGGTGCGCGCGTTCGAGACCCGCGCCGCCGCGATCCTCAAGCGATCCGCCTGAGCACCAGTTCGAGCGCGGTGCGCACGCTGGCGAGCCGGATGCCGGTGCGGTCGCCAGGGAACACCTCGCGCAGGTGAAGCGTCTCGAATCCGCGCCGCGCGCAACCGAAGTGAACGAGGCCCACGGGCTTCTCGGCGCTGCCGCCGTCCGGGCCGGCGATGCCGGTGACGGCGATGGCGACCTTGGCGCCGCTGCGTTCGAGCGCGCCTTCGGCCATCTGCCGCGCGACCGTCTCGTTGACCGCCCCCTGCATCGCGAGGACTTCCTCGGAGACGCCGAGCAGATCGGTCTTGGCGTCGTAGGCATAGGTCACGAGGCCGAGCCCGAACACCGCCGAAGATCCGGGGATCTCGGTCAGAGCTCCGGCGACCAGTCCTCCGGTGCAGGATTCGGCGGTGGCGAGCGTGAGGTCCTGCGACCTGCACGCGGCGATCACGCGCATGGCATAGTCGATGATGTCGGGGGGGAAGAGCGTCGTCATGTGCCGAGTATGAGGCGGGCGGCGATCAGCACAAGTCCGCCGTAGAGCGCGGCGACGATGTCGTCGGCCATGATGCCGAGCCCCGCCTTGAACCGGCGTTCGGCGAGGCTTACCGGCCATGGCTTCCAGATGTCGAACAGCCGGAACAGCGCGAAGCCGGCGATGAGCCACAGCAGCCCGAGCGGCTGCGGCGCGAACGCCAGCGTCAGCGCCTGTCCCGCGACCTCGTCGATGATGACCTCGCCGGGGTCCTGCGTGCGACGGCCGCGCACGTACTGCTCGCTCGCCCACCAGCCGATGGCAAACGCCGCCAACGCCAGGGCCAGCACGGCGGCCACGCCGCCGCGCGAGGCCAGCCACGCGAACGGCAGCGTCGCGAGCGAGCCCAGGGTTCCGGGCCCGGGACCGACGCGGCCGAGGCCGGCCAGCGTGGCGATAAGTGCCGCGCCGCGGGGCGGTGTCGGATCGGGTGTCACGCGCCGGCCGGCAGTCGTACGGTGGCGACCGCCTGGGCGCCGATGCCCTCCGCGCGACCGAGGAAGCCCAGTCGTTCCGTCGTCGTCGCCTTGACGCTGACGCGGTCGACCGGCAGCGCGAGGATGTCGGCGATGCGCTTGCGCATCGCTTCGCGATGCGGCGACACGCGCGGCTCCTCGCACAGCACCGTCACATCGCAATGGACGATACGGCCACCGCGCTTTTTCACCAGTTCCGCCGCGTGGGCGAGGAAGATGTGGGACGCGGCGCCGCGCCAGCGCTCGTCGCTCGGCGGGAAGTGACTGCCGATGTCGCCTTCGCCGATCGCGCCGAGGATCGCGTCGGTGAGGGCGTGCAGGCCGACGTCGGAATCCGAATGTCCGATCACCGGCCGCGGGTGGGGGATGGCGACGCCGCACAGCATGATCGACGAGTTCGTTCCCGGCGCGCCAAAGCCGTGGACGTCGAAGCCCTGTCCGGTGCGCACGTCGGGCAGTTGGCCGAGCAGGATCCGCTCGGCGCGGGCGAAGTCGGCGTCCGTGGTGATCTTCATGTTGTCCTCGTCACCTGGGACGGTGATGACGTCGAGGCCTTCGGCCTCGGCGATCATGGCATCGTCGGTGAAACGGTTGGCGTCCATCTCGCTCGCCGCGGTGCGGTGGGCGGCGAGAATGTCGGCGAAGCGGAATCCCTGCGGGGTCTGGGCGCGCCACAGGTGGTCGCGCGAGACGGTGCCGCGCACGTGCCCGGCCTTGACGTCCTTGATGGTGTCGGGGATCGCCAGGGCAGGGACGGCGCCGGCGTGGTGATCGAGTGCCGCGCGCACAGCCGCGATGGTCCGCGCCGGCACCAGTGGCCGCGCCGCGTCGTGGATCAGCACGAACTTCGGCGGATCGGCGGCAAGGCTCTCGAGCCCGAGCAGCACCGATTCACGCCGCGTCGCGCCGCCCTGGACCGGCGGCATCAGGTCGAGGTCTGATACGGCGCTGTCATAAAGCGCGCGATCTTCCTCGGTGAAGACGACGCGCACGGCGTCGACGGCGGGATGGCCTAGGAACGCGGCGATCGTCCGTCGCAACATCGCCTGTCCGGCGAGCGGTCGGTACTGCTTGGGCCGGGACTCCGACCGTCCGGCGGCGCGGACGCCGCGACCGGCGGCGACGATGAGGGCGATGCAATCGGGCATGGGCGGGCTCTCGTGTTACACGTCGACCGTAGAGGGACCAGCGCGGGATTTCCACGAGTTTCCGTGAACGCTTAACGGCGGTCTAATGGTCGATTGGGTAGCGTCGCACATCGGTCAATGCGTCGGTTCCCGCTCAGGACGTACGCGTCCGAGACCGGGATACACGATATCGACTGAGCCGATTTCCATCGACGACAGAGGATTCTCGAACTCGAGAGCTTCGCCATCCTCGACAGCGAACACGACGAGCGCTTCGACAGATTCGACCGTCTGACCCGGCTGGCCACGACCCCGTTCAACGCTCCCTTTGCGATCGTCTCGCTCGTTAACCGCCATCGGCAATGGTTCGAGTGGGCGCCGGCGATACCACCGTGCGGATCGAGGACAGCAACATCGGCATTTTCGACGTCGATGTGAAGCGGCTCGGTGAGCCGTTCTTCCGCATTCCGCACGGCAGCATTTCCGTCATGGCAAATCCCTTCGATGGCACCGGTCTCGATGTCGCCATCTCGAATCGGCTGATGCGCAAGATGAGCGCCGCGTTCGCGATCGAGAGGGAACGCGGCAAGGGCACGTCGGTGTCCCCTGGGCTTCGAGAGCGCCGATCTGCCGCCGCAGTCATTGACGCACGCAGCGCGTGACCGCTTGCACTGAAACAAGGCACCATTGGTCGCGCGAACCATAGTCGTCGGCGATCGTTTCGAATTCCGCAACCCACTGGAGGTGCCCGGGTATTTTCCTTAGGGCCCGGTTGCGGCTGGCCTCCCATCCTTCGATGGCTTAACATCGGCGCGAGCCGCGCCGGATGTTTCATTTTCCGCGGCCTCCAACGACAAGACGCATTCAAGCGCGCGGTTACATCAGGAGGACATCCATGCTTTCGCGTGAAGACAACGACCGTTTGACCCGGGTCGGCCCCGGCACGCCCATGGGCGAGCTGATGCGGCGGTACTGGATTCCGGCGGCGTTCACCCACCAGGTCGAGAAGCCCGACAGCCCGCCGATCCGTGTCCGGCTGCTCGGCGAGGATCTGGTGCTCTTCCGCGACACCCAGGGCCGCGTCGGCCTGGTTGACGACAAGTGCCCGCACCGCACTGCGTCGCTGTTCTTCGGCCGCAACGAGGAGGGCGGACTGCGCTGCGTCTATCACGGCCTCAAGTTCGACGTCGACGGCAACTGCGTCGACGCGCCGTGCGTGCCGCAGCTCTCCGACATCGAGCGCCGCAACGTCCAGAAAAAGTTGGCGGTGAAGTCCTACCCGTGCCTCGAGCGCGGCGACGTGATCTGGACCTACATGGGTCCGGCGGAGCTGAAGCCTGAGTTTCCCGAGCTCGAGTGGACGCTGCTGCCGTCGTCGCACCGCTATCCAACCCGCCATATCCAGGAGTGCAACTGGCTCCAGGGCCTCGAGGGCGGCTTCGACGCCACGCACCTCACGTTCCTGCACGGCGCCGACTCCGATCCGACGCGCAAGATCGTCGCCACGATGTACGAGGTCCAGCCGACCGACTTCGGCTTCGTCGTCGGCACCGGGCGCGATCCCGGCAACGACACCATCCTGTGGAACCTCAACGTCATGCTGATGCCGTTCCATAAGATCATCTCGTCGATGCCTCGCGCCGCCCACGTCTGGGCGCCGATCGACGACGACAACACGATGCTCTACAGCGTCGACTTTCACCCGACGCGGCCGCTCAACGACGAGGACCTGTCGCGGTCGAAGGCCGGCAAGGGCATCCACACCGAGAACATCCCCGGCACTGACTACTCGATCGCCAACAAGCGCAACGACTACCTGATCGATCGCGAATGGCAGGCGAGCGGCAAGTCGTACACCGGCATCAAGGGCTTCGGGAACCAGGACTGCTCGATCCAGGAGTCGATGGGGCCGATCGCCGACCGCTCCAAGGAACATCTGCTTCCGAGCGACGCGGCGATCGCCAAGATCCGCCGCCTGCTGCTGCAGACGCTGCGCGACATGGAAGCGGGCAAGCCGCTGCCGGGCATGGATCCCGCGAGCTACCGCGTCCGGTCCACGCGTCTCGAGCTGCCGAAGGGCACGCCCTTCGCCGAGCAGATGATGCAGCACGTCCGCGTTCAGAGCGCGGCCGAGTAGATTTTCCGCATCGAACGCCGCGCGGGCTTCCCGCGCGGCGTTGTTTTCATCACAGCATCCTCCAATTCCTTCAATCATCATCAGTCGAGGCTTGAATCCATGAACGGGGCAGACGTCGTCGCAGACATCCTGAAGCGCGAGGGAACGGAGTTCCTGGCGTGTTATCCGCGCAATCCGGTGATCGACGCCTGTGCCGCCATCGACATTCGCCCGATTCTCTGCCGCCAGGAGCGCATCGGCGTTGGCATGGCCGACGGCTTCTCGCGCATCCGCCGCGGCAAGCAGAACGGCGTGTTCGCCGCACAGCACGGCGCGGGCATCGAGAACGCGTTCGCCGGCGTGGCGCAGGCCTACTCCGAGAACGTGCCAATGCTGGTGATTCCGGCGGCATTCGGGCCCGATCGCCAGTACATCCGTCCGACCTTCCGTGCCGCCGACTCCTATCGCACCGTCACCAAGTGGTCGGCGTACGTGCACAGCGCCAAGGAAATCCCGGACACGATGCGCCGCGCCTATCAGGCAATGCGCTCGGGCAAGCCCGGGCCGGTGATGGTCGAGATCCCGAACGAGGTGTTCGAGGAGAAGTGGGAGGGCAAGGTCGACTATGTGCCGGTGCCGGTGATGCGCGCGGCGCCCGATCCCGAAGACGTCAAGAAGGCGGCGAAGATGCTGCTCGCCGCCAAGAATCCGGTGCTGTGGGCGGGGCAGGGCGTGATCTACGCCGAGGCCAGCGACCGCCTCGCCGAGCTCGCGGCGATGATCCCGGCGCCGGTGGTCTGCACCAACCCGGGCAAGAGCGCGCTCCCCGAAAAGCATCCGCTGTCGCTCGGCGGCTCGACCCGCTCGCAGTCGAAGATGTTCGCCGAGTTCATGAACCGCGCCGATCTGGTGTTCGCGATCGGCTCGAGCCTGACCAAGACGTCGTTCGGTCCGGTCGTGCCGAAGGGCAAGGTGATCGTCCACTCGACCAACGACGCCAGCGACATCAACAAGGACTACCGCGCCGACCACGGGCTGGTCGGCGACGCCGCCCTGGTACTCGACGCGCTGATCGCCGAAGTCGCCCGCCAGAAGGGCAAGGGCGACGGCAAGGCGCTGACGGCGATGCAGGACGAAATCGCGGCGATCAAGAAGGCGTGGCTCGCCGAGTGGTCGAAGCACTTCGAGTCGAACGAGGTGCCCATCAACCAGTACCGCGTCATCGGCGAGCTGATGCGCGCGGTCAACTCCGACGACACCATCATCACCCACGACTCGGGCTCGCCCCGCGAGCAGCTCCTGCCGTTCTGGCAGACCAGCCGGCCCGGCACCTACATGGGCTGGGGCAAGTCGACCCAGCTCGGCTACGGCCTCGGCATCATCATGGGCGCCAAGCTCGCGTCGCCGAAGTCGACCTGCATCAACGTCATGGGCGACTGCTCGTTCGGCATGAGCGGGATGGACATCGAGACCGCGTCGCGCAACGGCATCGCCATCCTGACGGTGGTGTTCAACAACCAGGTCATGGCCTGCGAGCGGGCGGTGATGAAGACCTCGACCGAGAAATTCGGGGCGCTGTCGGTCGGCGGCAACTATTCGAAGGTGGCCGAGGGCCTCAACGTGCCGTCGCGCCGGGTCGACAAACCCGCCGACGTCGCCGGCGCGGTCAAGGAAGCGCTGACCACGCTGCAGTCGGGCAAGCCGTACCTCCTCGAGATCGTCGCCAAGGAAGGCTACGACTTCTCGCGCTATATGGCACACTGATACTGGGGACCGGGACACTCGGGATCGGCCGGCACAGAACACAACGAGAAGCCGGTCGCCAACAGGGAGATTGAGATGCTGACTCGTTTCGCGCTCGCCGCCGGGCTCGCAACGCTGGCGCTGCCGGCGGCGGCGCAGAACTTCTACGAGGGCAAGACGGTGACCATCGTCACCAGTACCGGCGCGGGCGGGACCTACGACATGACGGCGCGGCTGGTCGCGCGCTACATGCCGAAGTACCTGCCGGGCAATCCGACGATGGTGGTGCAGAACATGCCGGGCGGCGGCAACGTGCTGGCCACCAACTACATGTATTCTATCGCCCCCAAGGACGGCACGGCCATCGCGACGATCCACGACGCGATGCCGCTCCATCAGGTGCTCGACGGCCGCGGCGTGCGCTTCGATGCCAGCAAGTTCAACTGGCTCGGCTCGACCGGCCAGGAGAGCGAGGTCATCATCGCCTGGCACACGGCGGGCATCCGCACGATCGACGACGCCCGCAGCAAGGAAGTCGTTCTCGGCGGCACTGGCGCCGGCTCCGGCCTTTTCATCATCCCGATGGCGATGAACCGCATCCTCGGCACCAAGTTCAAGATGGTGATCGGCTACAAGACATCCGAGGATCTGAATCTGGCGATGCAGCGCGGCGAGGTCCAGGCGCGCGCCTTCAGCATGACCTCGATCACCGCCCAGCATCCGGACTGGATCAAAAACAAGACCGTCGACTTCATCGCCCAGGCGGGCGAGGAGCGGGATCACACGATTCCCAACGTGCCGCTCCTGACCGAGCTCGCCACCAACGAGGTCGACAGGCAGGTGATGAAGCTGATCTCGTCGCCGCCGGGTCTCGGGCGCCCCTACATCGCGCCGCCGGATGTGCCGGCAGATCGTGTGGCGCTGCTGCGCAAGGCGCTCGCCTCGGCGTTCGCCGACAAGGGGTTCGTTGCCGATTCGGCGAAGGCCCAACTCGACATCGATCCGATGTCGGCCGAGGAAGTTACGAAGATCGTCAACGAGGTCATTGGCGCGTCGCCCGAAGTGGTGGCGAAGGCCAAGGTCGCGGTCGCCGATCCCAAGGACGCGCGCGGACAATAACGGGCGGTAAAGGAGGAAACAGAGATGCGTAACAGCACCATCGATGTGCGTCAGGTGTCGATGAACGTCGGCGCGGAGATCCACGGCATCGATCTTCGTCAACCGATGGACGAGCAGACGACCCGGGAGGTCCGGACGGCGCTCACCGAGAACGGCGTGATCTTCTTCCGCGATCAGGACATCACCCCGGACCAGCAGCTCGCCTTCGCGACCAAGTTCGGCGTCCCCGACATCGATCCGACGGCGTCGCTCGGCCAGGTGCCGGGCCATCCGCAGATCTGCGAGGTCCGCAAGGAGCCCGAGGAGACGCGCAACATCGGCGGCAACTGGCACAGCGACCACTCGTTCGACAAGTGCGGCCCCTTGGGCTCCGTGCTGCTTGCCCGCGAG
>DATJIG010000348.1:0-8519 GCA_035493495.1 Alphaproteobacteria bacterium | reverse complement strand
ATGATCGGTCCACGTTGTCGGGGTGATCACCCGGTTTCATCGCGCGGGGTCTAGTGGCCTGCAGGTGCCGGCGACGCCGTTGTCGCGCGATGCGCGCAACATGCACACCCCGATCACAGGCCACAAGGGGGCTGTGGAAAGTCGGGAATCGCCGAAGCGGTTCAATGCGCGCTTCCGTTGCCCTCTCCCCCAAGGGAGAGGGAGACAACAGAAAGCGCGGCTCTTCATCTAAGAAACGGGCGGGGTGCAATCCGCCCGAGGCTTGGCATGACGAAGAGAAGAAACGCCCGCACGAATGCACATATAAAAATATGCGCGTCGCACCCGTGACCGATTGTCACGACCATGCCCCAAAAGCGAAACGGACCGTTGCCTTGAATCTGCCGCGATAGCTGCGTATCGCAGAATTGCCGGAACGGTGATGCGGGTATTACCGTGGATCCCGTCGCGGCGAGACGGACGCAGCAATATCAACCACATCGTATTTTACGAATGACGTCGACGCCGACCTTGTGCCGCAACACAGCTCCCACGGTCGCGTGTCTCGCCCTCGCCTTGCTGGTGTCTGCCTGCGCGTCGCAGCGGCATCCGGTGAGTCAAGGGCCGATCGAGCGCACCTACTATCGCGAGGAGGGCGTCGCCTCGTGGTACGGCCGCGCCCACCATGGACGCCGGACGGCGAACGGCGAGCGATTCGACATGAATGCCGACACCGCGGCGCACAAGTCGCTCGCGTTCGGCACGATCCTCCGCGTCACCAACCTCGACAACGGCCGCACGACCAGGGTCCGCGTCAACGACCGCGGCCCCTACGTGCGCGGGCGCATCATCGATCTCTCGGCGCGGGCCGCGAGCGAGTTGGGCATGCGCCAGAACGGCACCGCCCGCGTCCGCATCGAACGGTTCCCGCAGGATCAGCCGGGCGCGTTGCAGCAGGCGCAGCAGGCGCGCTGAACGCCGCTCGGCGCGTGGACAGCGCGCCGTGTGCCGTGGCACCATTCCCGAATAACAACATCGCCGCGCCCCACCTTCGAGGGCGAAAAGCGGCGACCTGGGGAGAAGTCATGTCGGGAAAGGCCCCGGCCGCATGTGCGGCCATCTTTGCATTGATCGCGCCAGCGGCCGTCCTTCTGTCCGCCGGCCCTGCCACGGCCCAGAACGCGGCGCAATCCGTCGAGTCGTTCTACAAGGGCCGGACCGTCGACATGGTCGTCGGCAGCGATGCCGCGACCGAATACACCCGCGACGCCCGGCTGCTGATCGCCCACATGGCGCAGTACATCCCCGGCAAGCCGACGATCATCGTCAAGAACATGCCCGGCGCCTCGAGCATCAAGGCGGCGAACTACCTCTACCGCATCGCGCCGAAGGACGGCTCGGTGATGGCCATCGTCAACAAGGGCGTGCCGATGTACGAGGCGACCAAGCTGCAGGGCGTCGACTACACGTCGGCCGACTTCGGCTGGATCGGCAGCATGAGCAAGACCAACTCGGTGGTGGTCACCTGGAAGACGAGCCCGGTGAAGACCATCGCCGATGCCCGGCGCGCCGAGGCCAAGATCGGCGCCATCGGACTCTCCGGCACCATGGCCGGCTATCCGTTCCTGATGAACGCGACGCTCGGAACGAAATTCAAGGTCATCGCCGGCTACACCGGCAGCGCCGCGGTCAACCTCGCGATGGAGCGCGGCGAGGTCGACGGACGCGGCACGTATTCGTGGGACTTCTTCAAGTCCGACAACCCGAACTGGCGCGCCGAGAAGAAATACAACCTGCTGGTGCAGATCGGCTTCGAAAAGGAGCCGGATCTGCCCGATGTCCCTCTCCTCACCGAGCTTGCGCGCGATGACAAGCAGCGCGCGGTGTTCGAGCTGATCTCGATCGACAGCATGATCGCCCGCCCCGTTCTGGCGCCGCCCGCGATCCCCGAGGAGCGGCTCGCGGCACTGCGCGCGGCGTTCGACAAGGCGATGAAGGATCCCGAGCTGTTGCGCGACGCCGCGAAGATGCAGTCGACCGTCGCGCCGGTGCCGGGGACGGAGGTCGCGACGCTGGTCAAGCGCGTCGTCTCCGTAACGCCCGACGTGGTCGAGACGTCGAACGAGTGGCTCAGCCCGCCGAAGTGAGCCTCAGCCCACCGGCGCCGATGCGGTCCAGCGGCGCTCGAAGTTGTCGCGGAAGAGATTGGCGACGCAGACGCTGCGGCTGAACGTCATATTCTCGGCGTTCCGCTGCTCGGCCGAGCGCGTGTAGTTGTAGCTGCCGCCGATCACGAGCTGGCCGTCGATCACCATCACCTTGTTGTGGGCGATCGCGACCCGGTCGTCGATGCGCACCGGCACGTGCGCATTCTCGAGGTACGTGAGGCCGGTGTAGCGCGACTTGCCGTTCTTCGCCGGGAGATTGGTCTTGTCGAGGATGACGCGGACATCGACGCCGCGCTTCCTGGCATTGCCGATCGCCGAGACGATCTGCGGATGGGTGAACCCGTAGGCCTGCACCAGCAGGGTGCGGCGCGCGCCGTTGATCGCCTCGACCACCTGCCCGTCGCAGGCATTGGCGCCGGGGCGGAAACAGACGTCCATCGACACGCCGTCGCAGGCAGCGAACGCGGACGCAGCGCAAGCAATGAACAGGCACAGACCGAACGCGGACAGAACCAGACGCTTCACGCGGCCACCACTCGAATTCACTGAACGAACCGAGTATATAGCGCAGCTAGGCGGTGGTTTGAAGCGCCCCCGCTCACCCGCCCTGCTCCCCCGCCCTACTCCGATGTGCCGAATCGCAGCAGCGCTGTGCGCTCACGCTCGTGACGCACGGTGGACGCGCGCACGCGCAGGAGATCGCGACGCGCGACCAGGCCGACGACGACGCCGTCGGCCCGGCGCAGGATCGGAACCCGCCCGACATCGGCGCCGGCCATGCGGTCGGCGAGCGAACCGACCATCTCGTCGTCGTAGCCGAGCAGCGGCTCCTGGTCGGCGAGCTGGTCGCCGAGCGTCTTGCCCGGCTCCCACCCGCCCATGGTCCAGCGCAGGGTGTCGGCGCGCGACACCATCGCGACAAGCCGCCCGTCGCCGTCGACCACCGGATAGCTCTTGTGGCGCGGCGCATGGGGCGCGGTGAAGAACGCGACGGTCTCCGCGATGGGCATGGTCGCCGGCAGGGTGTCGACGGGATGCGCCATGATCTCGGCCACGCGCATGGTCTCGAACGGGTCGACGATGTACTCGCGCAGGATGTGGTGGCCGCGGCGCGCGACCTTCTCGGTGAGGATCGAGCGCTTGAGCAACAGCACAGTGGTTCCGTGGGCCACCGCGGTCGCGGTCGCCAGCGGCAGCAGCGCGCCGATGTTGTGGGTGAGCTCGAGCGCGAACACCGTCGCGGTGAGCGGCGCGCGCATCGTCCCGCCCATGATCGCCGCCATGCCGACCAGCGCCCACAGGCCTGTGTCGCCCACCGGCAGGAAGCCGCCGATCAGCGCGCCGAGTCCGCCGCCGATGATCAGCAGTGGCGCGAGCACGCCGCCGGACGTCCCCGAGCCCAGCGCGACCGACCAGATCACCGCCTTGACCGTCAGCAGCCGCAGGGTCGCGGCGGCGGTCGTCGTGCCGCCCACCATCGCCGCGATCTCGCCGTAGCCGACGCCGAGGGCGCGCGGCTCGATCAGCCCGCCGAGCCCGACGATCAACCCGCCCATCACCGGCCACCACATCCAATGGATCGGCAGGCGCTGGAACAGATCCTCGCACTTGTAGACCATCGCCGTGAGCAAACCGGAGGCGAGACCGGCGGCGATTCCCAGCGCGGCGCTGAAGAGGAGCCCGAGCACCGGCAGCGGCGCCGTCTCGGCCATCGGGAACAGCGGCCCGGCGCCGATCAGAATCGGACGCCATGCCGCGGCAACCACCGCCGCCACCGCCACGGGGATGAAGCTGCGCGGCTTCCACTCGAACAGCAGCAGCTCGATCGCCAGCAGCATGGCGGCGACCGGTGTCGAGAACGTGGCACTCATGCCCGCCGCGGCGCCGGCGACCAGCAGCGTCTTGCGCTCGGCGTTCGACAATTCGAACAGTTGCGCGAACAGCGAGCCGATCGCGCCGCCGGTCATGATGATCGGGCCCTCGGCGCCGAACGGACCGCCGCTGCCGATCGACACCGCCGACGACAGCGGCTTGAGCACCGCCACCTTGGGCTGGATCCGGCTGCGGCCGATCAGGATCGCTTCCATCGCCTCGGGGATCCCGTGGCCGCGGATCTTCTCGGAGCCGTAGCGCGCCATCAGGCCGATGATCAGGCAGCCCGCCGCCGGCACCAGCGCGGCGGCCACGCCGAGATGATTGTCGGCGATCGACACCGGTGCCGCGCTGAACCGGCCGAAGTAGGCGAGATTGGTCGCCAGGTTGATGAGCTGGAGCAGCAGCCAGGCGGCGGCGGCACCCGCGCTGCCCACCAGCGCCGCCATGGCGGCGAGCAGCAGCACGCGGCGGTCGGCGCTGAAATCGCGCAGCTCGTGGGAAGCCGGTATGCTGGAGGCGGCGCGACGCAAATCGGATGGCGACATGGTGAATCAAACGTTTAGATGCGGCCCGGCGACTCCGGGCAAGGGCGCGCCGTTATATCGTAGTACGATGTATCTGCAACCGGCGCCGACGCACACGAGGTATGCGCCCCCAAGGTGTGGCGAATGACCGCGCGGTCGACCATGCCGACGCGGCGCACGCGCGCGAAGCCGCGCACGCTCAGCGACGCCGACTATCGGCGGCTCGCGGAGTTCCGCTCCGTGCTGCGGCAGTTCCTCGCCTTCAGCGAGACCGCGGCCCACGAGGCGGGGCTCACGCCGCAACACCATCAGGCGCTGCTGGCGATCCGGGGATACGCGGAGCCATCGCGCGGGCTCGCCGTCGGCGAACTGGCGACGCTGCTGGGTATACGCCACCACAGCGCGGTGGGGCTGGTCGACCGGCTGGCCGCGAACGGACTGGTGCGACGTCAGGAGGGAACGGCCGACCGGCGGCGTGTCTTGGTCGCGCTCACGCCCAAGGCCGACGCCCTGCTCGCCAGCCTCACGCTGACACATCGCGACGAGCTGCGGCGACTGGCGCCGCTGCTAAGGGGAGTGCTGCGGAGACTGTAGGGGCGCTAAACGCGTTCCAGCAAGATCGAGAGGACGCCCAATATCACTGTGCTGGTCTAGGAACGAATAACGCGGCGATCGCACGCAGCAAGGAAGCCCGCCCCGAGAGCAGTCCAGCGGACGTACGCAAGACTGATGGTGGCTTCAAAATTGCGCGTCATGGCGCCTTGGTTTCGTATCTCTTGCGGGAGATTCAGTGAATACAAGCCCATTTATCGAACGCGGTGAATTCGGTCCTATAGTTTCTTTTACACCCGCTCCAGCAGCACCGAGATGCCCTGGCCGACGCCGATGCACATGGTGCACAGCGCGCGCTTGGCCTTGCGCTCGTGCAGTTCCTGAGTCGCGGTCAGCGCGAGGCGCGCGCCCGACATGCCGAGCGGATGACCGAGCGCGATGGCGCCGCCGTTCGGGTTGACGTGCTCAGCGTCCTCGGCAACGCCCAGGCGCCGCAGCACGGCGATGCCCTGGCTGGCGAACGCCTCGTTGAGCTCGATGACGTCGATCTCGGAAATCTTCACGCCGGTTCGGGCCAGCAGCTTCTCGGTCGCCGGCGCCGGGCCGATGCCCATGATGCGCGGCGGCACGCCGGCTGTCGCCATGGCGATGATGCGGGCGCGCGGCGTCAGGCCGTGCTTCCTGGCGGCTGCTTCGCTGGCGACGATCAGCGCCGCGGCGCCGTCGTTCACGCCACTGGCGTTGCCCGCGGTCACCGTGCCGTTGTCGAACAGCGGGCGCAGCTTGCCGAGCACCTCGACCGTGGTGTCGGCGCGCGGATGCTCGTCCTTGTCGACGACCTTGGGGTCGCCCTTTTTCTGCGGGATCGAGACCGCCACGATCTCCTTGGCGAGACGGCCGTTGGCCTGGGCCTTCGACGCGCGCTGCTGCGAGCGATACGCGAACGCGTCCTGGTCGGCACGGTTGATCTGGAAATCGCGCGCCACGTTCTCGCCGGTCTCGGGCATCGAGTCGACGCCGTACTGCTTCTTCATCAGCGGATTGACGAAGCGCCAGCCGATCGTCGTGTCGTAGACCTCGGCCGAGCGCGAAAACGGCGTGTCGGCCTTGCCCATGACGAAGGGTGCCCGCGACATGCTCTCGACGCCGCCGGCGATCATCAGGTCGGTCTGGCCCGACAGCACGGCGCGCGCCGCGGTGCCCACGGCATCGAGCCCCGAACCGCACAGGCGGTTGACGGTCGAACCCGGGATCGAATCCGGCAGGCCCGCCAGCAGCGCCGCCATGCGCGCGACGTTGCGGTTGTCCTCGCCAGCCTGGTTGGCGCAGCCGAAGATCACATCGTCGATCGCCGTCTTGTCCATCTTCGGGTTGCGCTCGAGCAGCGTCTTGATGACCAGCGCCGCGAGATCGTCGGGGCGGACGCTCGACAGGCTGCCGGCATAGCGGCCGATGGGGGTGCGCACGGCGTCACAGATGAAAGCGTCCACGGTGTCCTCGCTGCTCGACGTGTCCGGATCGGACAAGCTCTGGTGATTATTGTTGGGGCCGACTTTCGCCAAAACGGCGGTTTCCCGCCAGTGCTATGTCCAAACGGGACGTAGTTCGATATTAAATAGGTACGCTCAGCCGCTGTCACGACTGGGCCGTACGATCCGCCCGCTCCGCCCTCAACGCTGCCCCGCCGCGCCGACATGACCAAGCTTGCCAGCCTGAAAGATGCGGTGCGCGACGTGGTGCGCGACGGTCACCTGGTGGTGCTCGGCGCCGCGCTGGAAACCGACATCCCGTTCGCAGCCGCCCACGAGATCATCCGACAGAGCAAGCGCGATCTGACGATCATCGCGCCGATCTCCGACGCCGGCACCGACCTGCTGATCGGCGCCGGCTGCGTCGGCGGCATCCGCGGCGCGTGGGTCGGCAACATGATGTCGGGCGTCGGCTACAACTACCGGCGCGCCGCCGAGCAGGGCGTGCCGCGCGCGCTCACCATCCGCGACTACACCAATCTCACGCTCGGCATGGCGCTGTTCGCCGGCTCCTCGGGCGTGCCCTACATCCCGATGCGGTCGGTGCTCGGCTCCGACATTCCAAAGACCAATCCTGATTTCGTGCGCACGACGAACGCGCTCGCGCCGGGCGAACCCGTCGTGCTGGTCCCTGCCCTCATCCCCGACGTCGCAATTCTGTGCGTGCAGCGCGCCGACGCCGAGGGCAACGCGCACCACTGGGGCAGCCGCGGACTGGCGCAGGAAGGCGCGCTGGCAGCGAAGCGCGTCATCGTGCTGGCCGACGAGATCGTCGACCGTTCGACGATCGTCTCCGATCCGTCGCGCGTGCTGGTGCCGGGGCATCTGGTGACGGCGGTCGTCCACGCGCCGGCCGGCCAGCATCCGGCGCCGATGACCGGCCGCTGGAAGCGCGACAACGATTTCTTCGCCGAGTATCTCGCGCACTCTAAGACGCGCGACGGGTATCTTGCGTGGCTGCGCGAGTGGATCCTCGACGTGCCGGATCACGCGACGTATCGGCAGAAGCTCGGCGCGCGACTCGACGCGCTTAGGATCAAGGGCGAGGCCCTCGCCGCGCCGGCGAACTACGCGGCGGAGTGAGTCGATGAGCGCGACGCTCGCCTGCTGGGAACCAAGCGTCGGGCTCAATCCCGAAAGCGACGACTTCGACGAGCGCTTTTACGCCGTTCAGCGCGCACGGCTGCCGCCCTCGCCGAAGATGCTGGCGTTCCTCGAATTTCTGCTCGCGCGGTTTCCCGAATACAGCCAAACGGCGAGCGCAGAAGAGAACGAAAAAACGATCTGGGCCGCCGGCCCGCTGATACGCGAGCTCAGCGGTGGCTTCATGCACGTCGCGATCCGGTGGAAGTTTTACGACGAGGCGCGCCTGTTCATCCGCCCCGCCGCGCGCCAGTTCGGTCTCGACTTCTACGATCCGCAGGAACGCCAGTACATTCCGGCCGACCAAATTCAGTAACGGCGCTATGCTCGCTCCGACGCGCACCAGGGAGACAGAACAATGAAAGCCGTCGTGCTCGAGAAACGCGGTCGGGACGGAATCCGCGTCGGCGACTTCCCGGATCCGAAGCGCGGGCCCGGCCAGGCGATCATGCGCGTGCGCGCGGCGGCGCTCAACCACGTCGACATCTACATGCGCGACAGCGGCAAGGGCATCACCCACGAGCTGCCGATGATCCTCGGGCTCGACGCCGCGGGCGAGGTGGTCGAGGCCGACGCCGACTCCGGCCTGAAGCCCGGCCAGCGCGTCATCGCCTATCCGTCGGAGTTCTGCGGCGAGTGCGAGTACTGCCTCGCCGGCGAGCAGCCGTGGTGCCGCAAGGTGAAGATCCTCGGCGAGCAGCGCCACGGGACGTATGCGCAGTACCTGATGATGCCGGCGCAGTGCTTCG
>DATJIG010000347.1:0-2828 GCA_035493495.1 Alphaproteobacteria bacterium | reverse complement strand
GCGCGCGCGCATGGTGCGCGCGTCGCGACAAGCGGCCGGGAGCTATTAGGCCTAGCGCCCCGTCGAGTGAAGCGATGAAACCGCGAGAGGCCCCCGACAACCGGGACACCGGCGCGGCGGATGATTGAGAAGGCAACGGCGCTTCCCCTCCGGGTCGCGACGCACTTCTTCCGGTACCACCAACAACAGCGTCGCGATCCGCGACCGCAGGGATCATCGGTGGGGTCGGGCTACGCTTTAAACGCAGCGTCGGCACCCCACTGCCCCGCAACGGGGACGACAAAGGCGGCTCCTGCCGGAGCCGCCGACGACGGAGTGCGTCCGCTTGGCAGAGTGGACGCACTCGGCCCCTCACCAGCCCGCTCCGGAGTGACGATCCGGAGCGGGCTTCGGTGAGTCAGGAGGGCGACGACGCTTCGTTCGCACCAAAGAAAAAGCCCGCGGCAGTGCCGCGGGCTCGATCGACGCGATGTAAGAGCGGCTAATTGCCGGCGAACGCGCCGTACTTGCCGCGGAAGTAGAGCAGGGGATCGACGTCGGACGTTTCGACCGAGCGCACCTCGCCGACGATGATGACGTGATCGCCGCCGGGATACTCGGCGTGGACCGAGAACTCGGCCGCGCCATGGACGCCGTCGATCACCGGCATGCCGATCTCACCCGAGTGGTGCGGGATCTTGGCGAACTTATCGTCGGACTTGCCGGCGAAGGTGTTGGAGATCGTCTCCTGGCCCTTGGCGAGGATGTTGATCGCGAAAGCCCGGCTGTCGAGGATCGGCTGCAGCGTGTTCGAGCGCTTGTCGACGCAGATCAGGAACAGCGCCGGATCGAGCGACAGGCTGGTGATCGCGCTCATGGTCAGGCCGAACGGCTTGCCGGCCTTGTCGCGGGTGGTGATGACGGCGACGCCGGTCGCGAAGCAACTGGCGAACTGTCGGAGCGCGGTTCCGTCGAGCGGCATGTAACTCATCCCCTTCAGGCCTTCAGGAACTTCAGAAGGCGGTCGTTGAACTCCGTCGCCAGCTCGATGTTGCCCATATGGGACGCGTCCTGGAACACGTGCAACTCGGCGCCCGGAATGGCGGCGGCAAGCTTATCGGCGTAGCCCGGGGCACGCAACGGATCGAGGCGGCCTGCCATGATCAGGCACGGGACCTTGATGTTGTCGTAGCGGATCGCGTCGCGCTCGCCGCGGTCGGCCGGCGGCTTGCGGAACGGCGCCTTGAAGCGCGCGGCCTGGGTCGCTTCCCAGGCGCCGGGCAGCGTCGCCAGCTCCTGGCGCCGATCGATGTACACGTCGTCGTTGGCCCACTTCGGGTCGACGAACATCACCTCGATGATGCGCTTCATGTGCTCGCGCGTGCCGTCGTAGGTGTTGAGGATCTTGCGGGCCTCGTTGTCCGGCGCCTCGCCGCCGCCGGAGCAGCAGGCGACCTTGGCGAACGGCCAGTCGGGCTTGTCGCGGGCGGCGACGGCGAGGGACAGCCCGCCCGACATCGACGAGCCGCAGACGTAAACCTGCTTGACGCCCATGGTCTCGATGAAGCGCTTGATGTGCCAGATGCGCCGCGGGAACTGGCCGTTGAAGTCGAAGATCTTATCGGTGCGGCCGAAACCGAGATGGTCGGGCGCCAGCACGTGGAAGTGCTCGCCGATCGGTCCGACGTTGAACTCCCACGACAGCTCGGCGGCGCCGCCGAACTCGGCCGAGTGCAGGAACAGCACCGTCGGTGCCTTGCCCTTGAAGCGCTCGCCGGCCTCGAGGTAGTGCGTGTTGATGCCGTCGACGGAAACGTACTTGCCCATTGGTGTCTCGTTGAGTCGGTGAATATTGCATCCCCTCACCCTTGCCCTCTCCCCGGCGGGGAGAGGGATGCGGAGGATTGGCGAGCCAGCGGCGGGTTGCACCCCGCCGCACTTTTTAGTGAGATCGGCGCCGTGCAAGGCGCCGTGGCGAGCCTACCTGAAGCCGGGTGAGGGGGAATTATCGGGAAGCGGCACCATCCTCACGCCGCCTCGCTCTGCGTCGCGCCGAGGTCGCGGATCGCCGGATAAACCTCCTTGGCGAACAGCGTCATGCTTTTGGTGGTCGCGGCGTGGTCGAGGAAGCCCGCCTGCTGCATCATCAGCAGGTGGCGGAAGCCACCGACCAGCTCGTGGAAGCGGCGGATCTGGGCGATCACCTGGTCGGGCGTGCCGGCGATCACCACGCCCTGCTCCTTGAGATAGTCGAGACCCTGGCGGCGCACCGCGTCGGTACGGCCCGAGTAGGTGCCCTTGAGCGCGTTGACGTTGAACGACACCGGCACGTAACCCGGCGGGTTGCGGAACTGCGGCTCGGACTTCGATTTGATGTACCAGGTCAGCGCCTCGGCACCCTTCGCCGCCTCCTCCTCGCTGTCGCCGGTGAACACCAGCGGCATGTAGGCGAGATTCGCATTCGGATTGTCGTCGGGCGAGGCCTCGCGGAAGGCGTCGAACATCTCGCGCACTTTTTCGTGCGGCTGCAGGAACATCGCGAAGGTGTAGCCCTCGCGCGCGACCTTCCGGATGTTGGCCTTGTCGGACGAGCCGGTGATCCAGATCGGCGGATGCGGCTGCTGATAGGGCCGCGGCCAGATGTTGATCGCCCGCCTGTGCCAGAACCGGCCTTCGAAGTTGAGCGGGCCGTCGTGGCTGGTCCACGCGAGTTGGACCAACTCGATCCCTTCCCACAGCCGTTCGAGCGTCTGGGTGGGATTGGAGTTGGCGCCGAACACCTCGTACGGCACGCCGCGCACGAATCCGCAGTCGAGGCGCCCGCGCGAGATGCAGTCGATCATCGCCAT
>DATJIG010000346.1:0-8831 GCA_035493495.1 Alphaproteobacteria bacterium | reverse complement strand
GCGGCCGGCCCGCGCCCATTGCACCGGACGGTGCAAGGTAGGCCTTAAGTCCCCTGGGGGACCGCAGCGCGGTCGCCGTGACAGGCACGACAACGACGACAGGCTACCACGGGGGCGCGGCGAGGTCGAACGCGGCGCGACAGCAGGATGCGCGGGTCACGGGTCGACCGCGGCAAACGACGGCCCGGCGCCGATCTCAGGACGGCCGGGCCAAAGGCAAAAGGGTCGGTCCTTATCCGGGGACGGCCGGGCAAACCAAAAGCCCGGCCGGAAGCTCTTTCCAAAGACGGCCGGGCCAAAAGAAAAAGGCCCGGCCGCTGGGGCCGGGCCTTCTGTCAGGCGACACCTTGCACGGTGTCGCCCCTTTTCAAGATCGTGCGGCCGCTGTTCCGCCCGGTCTCCCCTCTCAATCAGTGCTGGGCGACACGTCGCCCCATTTTAAGCGCGCGACGGGGTGCAACCCGTCGCGATGTCGACTCGGCACTGGCGACACCTTGCACGGTGTCGCCCCCTTTAAGTAAACCGACGGGGTGCAACCCGTCGTTGGGCAGATTGCGACGACCGGAGGGAACGTCGCGATCCGCCTTTCGGCTCCCCTTAAGCCGCCTTCTCCCAAACCCCGGAAGAACCCGTCGACCAGCGATAGCCCTGCTGGCGCAACCACGCCGCCATCTCGGCGAGCGGCAGCGACACCACCGGCACCTCGGTGCGAACGTCGAGCGCCTTGACCTCGACGCGCTTCGCGAGCGTCAACGGCTCCTCGTAGGTCTTGAATGCCAGAACCACAGCCTGCGGCATGGAACACTCCTGTTTACCGGTGATGATCGGTCTACGTGACCGCGTGATCTCTGGCGCGGAGATGTACGCCGAATTGAGACGACTACAAGGCGATTTTGCCTTTAATTTTAGGTAGTTAGGTTAACGCGTTAACCGACTGTTAAGTCTCGGTGC
This sequence comes from Alphaproteobacteria bacterium, assembly GCA_035493495.1. Taxonomy (GTDB): domain Bacteria; phylum Pseudomonadota; class Alphaproteobacteria; order SMXQ01; family SMXQ01; genus DATJIG01. Next base: position 7,880 of record DATJIG010000346.1, on the reverse strand, counting down.
CGAATCAAGGGCTTGGTCTCGGGGGGCCGCAAACCGCGCTCGCGCGACCTTTACATCCCGGTGTCAACGCACGCCGCGGAAACTACACGCTTTGGCGCAGCGCGCAGGCGTATAGAGCGCGCGATTCGTCGCATTCGCGGTCGCGCGACGATGCCGGTTAAGAAAAAGCACCCTCCAGACAAGGAGAAATTTACCGAAACGTTTACCCGGACCGCCGATGCTCCATGCCACGTAATCCAGAGCGATGGGTTGATCGTGACGGTCCGGCGGAAGGTATTCATGGGCGCGTTCGGGATCGCGGCGCTGGTTGTCGCCGCGATCGCGTTCGACGCATGGCGCTGGTACGACGCCGCGATCGAGGACGCGAGTCGTGATTCGGAAAATCTCGCCACCGTGTTCGCCGATCACACCAGCCGGACCGTGCAGCCGGTGGTCGAATCGCTCGATGCCCTCGAAGCGAACGTCGACGGCCTCCTCGGTCCGACCCACGACGCCATCGAGCAGCGCCTGCGCGCCCGGCTCGGTCACATGCCGCAGCTCCTGTGGTTCGCGGTGGTGGGAGCCGACGGCCAGCCGATCGCGACGCTGAAGCCGTTCCCGACCCGAAAGCTCGGCGACTGGTCGAAGATCCCCTGGTTCGCGAAATACCTCGCTCCGCAGGCCGACACCGAGAACCGCTTCGGCCCGCTGATGAAGGGCGACTTCAGCGGCGACTGGTTCGTGCCGGTGACCCGTGCCGTCTACAACGCCGACGGCTCGCTCAAAGCGGTGGTGTCGGCGGCGCTGAACGTCAGCTACTTCGCGGCACTCTACGGCACGCTCGACATCGGCGCGGGCGGCAGCATCACCCTGTTCGACACCGACGGGCGCATCCTCGCGCGCTACCCGAGGCACGGCGAGTTCGTCGGGCTTTCGCGCCGGGACGGGAACCTGTTCACCCAGATGCTGCCGTCCGCCGATCACGGCCGGATCCGCGGCCAGACGGTGGCGAAGGATCGGGAGGTGATCGGATCATATCGCCGCACCCCCGACTATCCGCTCCTCATCACCGTGCTCTACGGCAGGCCCGACGTGCTCGGTGCATGGCGGCGTTCGCTACCGTTGTACGGAGGCGGCGCGCTGCTGGTGCTCGCGTTCGCCGCGGTCGCGAGCTTCGCCTTCAGCAAGGCCGCCGAGAGCGCCAAGGCGCTGGCCGTCGCCCAGAAAGAGGTCGAGATGGTCCAGGCGTCGGAGCAGGCGCTGATGGCCGCCAAGGAGGAAGCCGAGCTGTCGAGTCGCGCCAAATCGGAGTTCCTGGCCAACATGAGCCACGAGCTGCGCACGCCGCTCAATGCCATCATCGGCTTCTCGGAGATGATGCAGTCGGAGCAGTTCGGGCCGCTCGGCAATGCCCGCTACACCGGCTACGCCGACGACATCCACGACAGCGGCCTGCACCTGCTCAGCGTCATCAACGACATCCTCGACGTCTCGAAGATTGAGGCGGGCCACATGGAGCTCGACGAGAGCGAGGTCAATCTGCGGTCCGTCGTCGCCGCTAGCCTCGCCCTGGTGCAGGGCCGCGCCGAGGAGCGCAAGATCGCGATCGAGACGATGTCGTCCCCGCGACTGCCGCCGGTCAGGGCGGACGAACGCAAGATCAAGCAGATCGTCATCAACCTGCTGTCGAACGCGGTGAAATTCACGCCGCCGAACGGCACGGTGTCGGTCTCGCTGGCGGTCGAGGACGGCTGGGCGTGCGTCCGCATCAAGGACACCGGCATCGGCATCCCGGCCGACCGGCTGCCGCACATTGCGCGGCCGTTCGTCCAGATCGACAGCGGCCTCAACCGCCGCTTCGAGGGCACCGGACTCGGCCTCGCGCTCTCCAGGGCGCTCGCCGAGCTGCACCGGGGAACGCTCGACATCGCGAGCGCGGAGGGACAGGGCACCGTGGTCACCCTGCGGCTGCCGCCGGACCGGCTGGTCGTCCCCGGCGAGGCACCTCGTGCGGCGGCGCCCGACGCCGACGCGCGCCGCGGGGCGGCATAACGGAAGAACTTCGGCACGTGGCGACAGGCCGCGCGCTTAATCAGCTAATCGGCCGGTCTTGATCAGCGTGCCCGGCTTGCCTCGGGCGTCGCGCGCGCTGTCCGCGCAGTGGGCGCACCTGCGCACCGGAATTGAGGCGCCGCGCGTGCTCACCGTCCCGGGCAACAACCTCAGTTAAGAACCGACGTTGGAAAATCGTTGCCGGAAAAGTGAAAAATTTACCTGAAGTTTTACCTTGTCGTCGCGATGCTGAACGCGATGGCGAGCGAGACGCAACGAGCAGCACTCCGAATGGCCGTCGGACATCCTGAGGGGATGAGATTTGACGAACACGTCCGGGGTTTAACGTGACGATTCGGCGACGTGTCCTCTTTGTGGCTGTGGGCATCGCGACGCTCGGTATCGCGGCGCTCACGTTCGACGCGTCGCGCTGGTATCTCGACACGATCGACAGCGCCGAGCGCGATGCGCAGAACCTCGTCACCGTCTTCGCCGACCATACCAGCCGCACCGTGCAGCCGGCGTACGAGGCGCTCGACGTACTCGAGGCCAGCGTGCCGGGACTCCTCGGGTCCGATCGCGCCGCGGTGGAACGGGGCCTGCGGGCCAGGCTCGCGAACCTGCCGCAGCTCCTGTGGTTCGCCGTGGCGACCGACACCGGTCAGGCGATCGCGACGATGCGGCCGGGCATCGCGAGAGACCTCGGCAATCTCGCGGGCCTTCCGTGGTTCGCGCGCTATCGCGCTCCGTCGCCCGAAGGGCTTGAGGGGAGCGCCTTCGGGCCGCTGATGAAAGGCACATTCACGGGCGACTGGTTCATTCCGGTGACCCGCGCGGTGCGCAATCCGGATGGCAGTCTCAGGGCGGTGATCGCCACGGCGGTCGACGTGCGCTATTTCGCCGACCTCTACCGGACCATCGACGTGGGCCCGAACGGCAGCATCACGCTGCTCGACGGCGACGGCACGATCGTCGCCCGATACCCCGAACATGAGGGTTACGTCGGCCGGTCCGCCGGGGACGGCAGGATGCTCACGGAGCTGCCCCGGGCCGATCGCGGCAGGGGGCGGCTAACGACCGTCACGACCGGCGGCTCCATGCTCGGCGCCTACAAGCGCGTGCCGGACTACCCGCTCGTCGTCACCGTGCTCTACGGCGCCGAGGACGTGTTCGCGGTGTGGCGCCGGTCGCTGCCGTTGTACGTGGCCGGTGCGCTCCTGATCTGCGTTTTCTCCGTTGTGGGGACGGTCGCTCTCGCCAACGCCGTGGAGAGCGCCAATGCGCTCGCGGTCGCGCAGAAGGAGATCGACATGGTCCATGCCTCCGAGCGCGAGCTGGCCAGAGCGCGGGAAAGCCTCGCCGAGGCCCAGCGCATCGGCAACATGGGCAACTGGGAGTGGAATATCGAGACCAACGAGCTTTCCTGGTCGGATCAGGTGTACCGGATTTTTGGCCTCGTTCCGCAGGAGTTCGCCGCCAGCTATCCGCGCTTCCTCGAACGCGTGCATTGCGACGACGTGGCGTCGGTCGAGACCGCCGTCCAGCGGGCGCTCAACGGCGAGCCCTATGCGGTCGATCATCGCATCGTCCGCGCCGACGGCTCGGTGCGGATCGTCCACGAGGAGGGCGAGGTCGTCCGCAATCCCGCGGGCGCGCCAGTGCGGATGTTCGGCATCGTCCTCGATGTCACCGACCAGCGCCAGGTCGAGCGGGCGTTGCGGCAGAGCGAGACCCGCCTAGCGGGCATTCTCGGCATCGCCCCAGAGGCGATCATTGCGGTCGACGAGCGCGGCATCATCCAGTTGTTCAACGCCGGCGCCGAGCAGATCTTCGGCCAGGCCGCATTGGGGGTGGTCGGCAAACCGCTCGCCCTTCTCATTCCTGAACCCTACCGCGAACGCCACGTGCACATGATGCGCGCATTCGGCGACGGCGAGGAGACGAGCCGGCTGATGTCGCGGCGCGGCCGCATCATCGGGCTTCGGGCGGACGGCCGCGAGTTCCCGGCCGAGGCCTCGATCGCCAAGCTGCAGGTCGGCGACGAGAGGCTGTTCACCGTCATCCTCCGCGACATCAGCGACCGGGTCGCCGCCGAGCAGGTGCTGATCGCCGCGAAAGAGGAGGCCGAGCTCTCGAGTCGCGCCAAATCCGAGTTCCTCGCAAACATGAGCCACGAGCTGCGCACGCCGCTCAACGCCATCATCGGCTTCTCGGAAATCATGCACACCGAGCAGTTCGGTCCGATCGGCAGCAGCCGCTACAAAGCCTATGCCGATGACATCCGCAGCAGCGGACAGCATCTGCTCAGCGTCATCAACGACATCCTCGACGTGTCGAAGATCGAGGCCGGTCGCATGGAGCTCGACGAAAGCCCGGTCGACCTGTGGCGGGTGATCGGGGCCAGCCTGACTCTGGTTCAGGGTCGTGCCGAGCAGCGCAACATTACCCTCGAGACGACGCGCTCTGCCGGCGTCATGCCGGTCAAGGCCGACGAGCGGAAGATCAAGCAGATCATCATCAATCTGCTGTCCAACGCGGTAAAGTTCACGCCGCATGGCGGCACGGTGTCGGTCGCCGCGACGGTCGAGCAGAGCTGGGCCTGCATCCGCATTCGCGACACCGGCATCGGCATTCCGCCGGATCGGCTCGAGACCATTGCCCAGCCGTTCGTGCAGATCGACAGCGGGCTCAACCGCCGTTTCGAGGGCACCGGCCTCGGTCTCGCGCTCTCAAAGGCGCTTGCCGAGCTGCATCAGGGAACACTCTCGATCGAGAGCGTGCTGGGGACTGGGACCGTGGTCACGCTCAGGTTGCCACCGGAGCGGCTGATCGATCCCGAAGCCGACAACGTCCGCGAGAGCGGCCGTCGGATGCGCGGAACGGCGTAGGCCCGAACGGTACGTGGCGCCCCGGGGGCGGGTGCCGGGTCCATGTCCGCTGCTAGCGCGCGTCCTGGCCTGTGCGTTTCTTGTCTTTACCCGCCTTGTTTTCGCGCGCCTTGTCCGTGCAATGGGCGCACTTACACACCGGAATGAAGGCGCGGGTGTATTCCTCGCCGTAGTCGAGCGTCAGTTCCTCGCCTGCCTTGATGGGCCGCGCGGCATGGATCCACAGGCGCTTGGCGCCGGTCGCCTCGACGTTCGGCTTGCAGGAATGGTTGATGTAGCGGGCGATGTTGGCGCGGTCGGTGCCGTCGATCGCCCATTTTGAGGTCAGCGTGAAGATGTAGCGCGACGGGCTCTGGTCGGCCTCCTCGGTGGGAATGACCTTGCCGAAGTACTCGATGATGTATTCGCCCTTGTCATAGGGCCGGGTGGCGAATAGGCCGAGGCCGTGATTCGACCGCTTGATCGCGAGGGACATGACGCAACTCTTGTGGATGACGATCTTGTGAATGACGTGTGCAGGAAAATCCGGCCGCAGTTCATAGCGGTTGCATCGGGAAGTGCAAGAGGGGAGATGCACGTTCATGCGAAAAGGGAGACAAACGAAAAGAGCCGCGGGTCATCCACGCGGCTCTTCGTTCGATGGCTTGTTTAACAGGGCGTGCTGCGCGTGACCATTCGCGCTGGCGATCTGCCTGATGTCGGCCACCGTCGCGTCCTCGGGCGAAGATGACAAAACGGTAACTGTCCCGGATGTCGCACGGATGCCATACCTCTCTACACAGGAGCCACTTCAAACCAATAGCTGAAACATCGGATTTCTCGGGGGAGGACGACCATGTGGACAATCAGGCTTGGCGCCTGTGGCGTCAGCATCATTTCCGGCGTTTGCATGGGCCTGGCCGTCGTGGCGACGGGGCCGGTCGAGGCCGCCGAAATGTTTCAACTGGAATCGGCAACCACGCTTCCGAGCGCAGGGGAGCCGAGATGGGATTATCTCGATTTCGACGCCAGGGCCAATGCGGTGTTCATCGCGCGCCGCGGTGACGGCCTGGCTGTTGTCGATGTGACCGGCCGCACGCCGATACGGACCCTCGATAACTCGAAGGGCGCCAACGGTGCCATCTTCGCCGACGAGTTCGACCGCGGATATGTGGCCAACGTCGACGGCACGGTGACCCAGTTCGAACTCTCGACCCTGAAGGTCCTCGACCGGTTCAAGATCGACGACGGCGATCTCAACTCGGGCTTTTACGAGCCGGTGACGAAGCGCGTTTTCGTCCTCACCGGCGAACGGCCGGAAACCTCGACCCTCATCGCGCTCGATGCTAAGACCGGACGGGTCCTCGGCCGCACCGACATCAAAAGCAAGAAGCTCGACAATCCGGTCGTCGACGGCGCCGGCATGATCTATGTCCCCGACCGGGCCAACAGCACGATCATCGCGATTTCGGCCAAGGACATGAAGACCGTCGCCACGTGGACCACCGGCGAGTGCGTCAATCCTGTTCCGCTCGATATCGACAAAGCCGACAGGCGCCTGTTCTTTGCCTGCCGTGGCAGCAAGCCGGTGATCGCGGTCATGAACGCGGACACCGGAAAGATCGTGGCGACGCTGCCCGGCGCTCGTGGACCCGATGGGCTCGTCTACGATCCGGAGACGAAGTTGATCGTCACGTCGAACGGCGACGACGGCAATCTTCTCGTCATTCGCCAGATCGCCGCGGACGAGTATCGTCTGATCGAGACCACGAGCACGCGTGCCGGCGCGCGAACGATGGCCTATGACCCGAAAACGAAGAAAGTCTACGTCGTCAGCGCGGGGGTGTCTTTTCTGAGCACAGAGCCCGGCCCGAAAGCGCCGACCAGGGTCTTCCACAAGGACAGCTTCACCCTGCTCACCTACGTCAGGAAGTGAAGGCGTGGTCGCCAACGAAAAAGCCCGGCCTCACGGCCGGGCTTTTTTGTCTCAGGTGTGAAACGTCTACTTCGCGCTGGCGACCGCGCGCTTCGCCATGACGGTTACGAGGTGCGCCCGGTACTCGGCGCTGCCGTGGATGTCCGACAGCAGGTTGTCGTGCGGAATCGTGATGCCGGCGACCGCGTCGGGCGTGAACGATTTGCTGAGCGCCTGCTCCATGGCGGCGACGCGGAACGCGCACGGGCCGGCGCCGGTCACGGCGACGCGTATCGTGTTGCCGAACTTGGCGACGAACACGCCGGTCATTGCGTAGCCCGAGGCCTGGTTGGCGAACTTCTGATAGCCCGCCTTCTCGGGAACCGGGAAGCGGATCTGGGTGAGGATCTCGCCCGGCTCCAGCGCGGTCTCGAACAGGCCCTTGAAGTAGTGGTCGGCCGCGATCTTGCGCTTGGTGGTGACGACGGTGGCACCGAGGCCGAGCACCGCCGAGGGGTAGTCGGCGGCGGGATCGGAATTGGCGACCGAGCCGCCGATGGTGCCGCGATGGCGCACGCTCGGGTCGCCGATCAGGCCGGCGAGGTAGGCGAGCGTCGGGATCGCCGACTTGACCTTGGGCGAGGTGTGGACGTCCCAGTGCTGGGTCATCGCGCCGATGACGATCTCGTTGCCTTCGCGCTTGACGCCCTTGAGCTCGCCGATGTCCTGGAGGTCGACGAGGTCGGAGGGCGACGCCAGCCGCTGCTTCAGCGTCGGGATGAGCGTCATGCCGCCCGCGAGCACCTTGGGGTCGCTGAGCGAGGACAGGAGGTTGGTCGCCTCGGCGAGGCTCTTCGGGCGGTGGTAGTTGAATTCGTACATCTGTTCGTCCCCGGTTTGTCTTCGCTCAGGCCGACTTCTGGGCCTTCATCTTCTGCGAGCCGTCGAGGATCGCATCGACGATGCCCTCGTAGCCGGTGCAGCGGCAGATGTTGCCCTCGAGCTCGTGGCGCACCGTCTTCTCGTCGGCGTCCGGCAGGCGGCGGGCGATGTCGACCGCGACCATC
>DATJIG010000345.1:0-9898 GCA_035493495.1 Alphaproteobacteria bacterium | reverse complement strand
TCAGCTCGAGAATTTCGCCGAGCACGTCGACGGTGATCTTCTTCGACAGGTCGCCGTTGGCGATCGCGGTCGCGACCTCGGCGATGTTTCGAACCTGACCAGTCAGGTTCGAGGCCATGAAGTTGACGTTGTCGGTCAGGTCCTTCCAGGTGCCGGCGACGCCGAGCACCTGGGCCTGACCGCCGAGCTTTCCTTCGGTGCCCACTTCGCGCGCGACGCGCGTCACTTCCGAGGCGAAGCCGTTGAGCTGGTCCACCATGGTGTTGATGGTGTTCTTGAGCTCGAGAATTTCGCCTTTCACGTCGACGGTGATCTTGCGCGACAAGTCGCCGCGCGCCACCGCGGTGGTCACCTCGGCGATGTTTCGCACCTGCGCCGTGAGGTTACCGGCCATCGAGTTGACCGAATCGGTCAAGTCCTTCCACGTGCCGGCGACGCCCGGCACCTGCGCCTGGCCGCCGAGCTTGCCGTCGGTGCCGACCTCGCGCGCCACGCGCGTCACCTCGCCCGCGAACGAGCGGAGCTGATCGACCATGGTGTTGATGGTGTTCTTGAGCTCGAGAATTTCGCCCTTCACGTCGACGGTGATCTTGCGCGACAAGTCGCCGCGCGCCACCGCGGTGGTCACCTCGGCGATGTTTCGCACCTGGGTCGTCAGGTTCGCCGCCAGCAGGTTGACGTTATCGGTCAAGTCCTTCCACGTGCCGCCGACGCCCGGCACCACCGCCTGACCGCCGAGTCGTCCTTCGGTGCCGACCTCGCGCGCGACGCGCGTCACTTCCGCCGCGAACGAGCGGAGCTGGTCGACCATGGTGTTGATGGCTTCCTTGAGCTGAAGAATTTCGCCTTTCACGTCGACGGTGATCTTCTTCGACAAGTCGCCGTTGGCGACGGCGATCGTCACTTCGGCGATGTTTCGCACCTGCGCGGTGAGGTTCGACGCCATCGAGTTCACCGACTCGGTGAGGTCCTTCCACACGCCGGTCACCTCGCGCACCTGCGCCTGACCGCCGAGCTTGCCGTCGGTGCCGACCTCTCGCGCCACGCGCGTCACCTCGGAGGTGAACACGCTGAGCTGCTTGATCATGGTGTTGACGATGGTCGCCGAGCGGAGGAATTCGCCCTTGAGCGGGCGGCCGTCGACGTCGAGCTGCACGGTCTGGAGGAGGTCGCCCTGCGCGACAGCCGAGATCGCGCGCGTTACCGCCGTGGTCGGCCACAGGAGGTCGTCGATCAGCGTGTTGACCGAGTTCTCCATCTCGCCCCAGGCACCGTAGGCGATGCCGAACTTCACGCGGTGCCGCGTCTTGCCGTCCTTGCCGACGACCGAGCCGACCCGTTCGAGCTGGCTCGCCATCCGCTCGTTGGCGGCGACGATGTCGTTGAACGTATCGGCGATCTTGCCGACAAGCCCGGTCTGGTTGCCGGGGAGGCGGACCGTGAAATCGCCGCCACGCATCGCTTGGAGCGCGGCGAGGAGGTCCTGGAGTTGGAGCGACGATCCTTCGAGACCGGACCCCTCGACCTGTTCACCGTTCGCCGGGCTGGGCTTGGGGGCGGACGCCTTCGCTTTGGTGAGGGACTCGGTCATCGGGCCGTTCGTGTCCATGGAGTGCTCCCGGAGGGTCGCGGCAGAATGTCGCCGGTTGTGACGGTTTTTGGGTGCAAGCTGCTGAAACCTTGTCGGTCTCAGCCAGCCTTTTTCGTCGCGCGAATTAAGAAATTAAAAGATTCCCCAGAGCCTTATCGCAGAACGCCTGGCACGCCCGTGATGTGATTTTTGTGGCGATCCGAGACGCCGTAATGGCATTGGAAAGTCAAAGGGTTATTGCGAAATACCCGCTATCCCCAGGGTCGCTGTGACAAAGCCATGTCGAGCTAGCCTCTTGATCCGAAATGCTGCCTTCCCATATCGGAAGATGTGCGGCGCTCCGTTCCGGAGGCCGCATGGCGTCGGGGCCTTCGGCGGGCGCCTCTTGGGCCCGCTCCCACCGCTCCGGTGTCCATCTCGCTCAATTGAGGAGGTGGCCGATGAACCGGCTTTCGCTTTTCTCCAGTCCCCTGCTCCTGGGGTTCGATCGGCTTGAGGAAATGCTCGACCGCGTGTCGCGCGTCTCGTCCGACGGATATCCCCCCTATAACGTCGAAAGCACTGGCGATAACCGCCTGCGCATCACGCTGGCCGTGGCCGGCTTCGAGCGCGACGAGCTGTCGATTACCGTCGAGAACAACGAACTGATCGTCCGCGGCAAGCAGACCGACGACGCGGGTCGCGTGTTCCTGCACCGCGGCATCGCCGCGCGCCAGTTCCAGCGTCGCTTCGTCCTTGCCGAGGGCGTCGAGGTGCGGGCGGCGACGCTCGAGAACGGACTCCTGCACGTCGATCTCCTCCAGCCCGAGCCCGCCGCGGTTTCGCGCACCATCGAGATCAAGGTGTCGGGCGACACGGCGGAATCGACGCCGCCGCAGATCGCGCGCGGCTGCGGTGAGGCGGCCTGAGCGTAGCCAGTGACATGGTTAGGGAACCATTAGGGAAGTCGGATCACAGTCGAGTATGAGGATATAGTTATGGAAGCAATCGAAACCATTCGTCAGATGTCTCTCCGGGAACTGGCCGCGCTGGGCCTGAGCCACGTCGCGTACGTGAAGCCGGTCAGCGTGGACGGCAAGACGGCGTATTCGATACACGCCGCCGACGGCACCGAGATGGCGGTCATGGGTGACCGCGACGTCGCGGTCACCACGATCCGGGTCCACAACCTGGAGCCCCTGAGCGTCCACTGAGGGCTGCGTCCGCCAAGGGCAACGTCCAGGACAAGGATGACGTCCAGGAGCGGACGCCGCGGACATCGAAACGTGAAAAGCCCCGCCGGGCCACGGCGGGGCTTTTTCTTGTCCGGCTGGATCGCGGCCGACGGATCAGGCGGCTGTGCGGGTGGGGGTCTCGGTCAGCAGCGCGTAGAGTGCATCGCCGCTGTCGGAGCCGCGCAGCTTTTCGCACGTGTCCTTGTCGCGCAGCAGGCGCGAGATCCGCGCCAGGGCCTTGAGATGGTCTGCACCGGCCGTCTCCGGCGCGAGAAGCAGGAAGACGAGGTCGACCGGCTGGTCGTCGACCGCCTCGAAATCGATCGGGGAGGAGAGGCGGGCGAAGAAGCCGTAGAGCCGCTTGAGGCCGGGCAACTTGCCGTGGGGGATGGCGACGCCGTTACCGACCCCGGTGGAGCCGAGCCGCTCGCGCTCGAGCAGAACCTCGAAAACGGCCTTCTCGTGGAGGCCGACGGTGTCGGCCGCGATGCGTGCAAGCTCCTGGAGCGCCTGTTTCTTGCTGGTCGCTCGTAGGCCCGGAATGACGCGCTCGGGCGCGACCAAGTCGTGCATGTCCATGCGCTCGGATTACTCCTTGATGGTCCGCGGCCCGTCGGCGCGATGATGGTCGCGGAGCTTGCTCTTGTGACGGCGCAGCTGCGCCTCGAGGCGTTCAGCCGCGAGGTCGAACGCCGGGTACGGATCGCCGGCTTCCGCCTTGGCGGTGAAACTGAGGTCGTGGCCGACGCGCACCGACAGGTCGACGCAGTACAGATGGGCATCGCGCGAGAACACGGCGTTGCCGTCGATCATCCGATCGAAGTACTTGGCGACGAGGGAGGTGAGACTCGTTTCCGCGTGCGTGCGCAGCGCATCGCCAACGTCGAGCTGTTTGCCGGAGACGGATATGGTCATGAACGGGTTCGAACTGGGGTCAAAGGAGCGTGGTGCTGGAGAAAAGCCGACGTGCCGACTGTGCGCCCTTTAGGTCTCCGCTCGCTGCGGCCCCGCCGCAGAATGACAGAAAACTTACGTTAATTTCCGCTTACCGAAGGACCATAGGGGGGCGCCCGTAACCTCGTCAAGGTGGGGCTCCGAACACCCTGAAATTCCTACATTCGTCCGATTTTTGCCTTGGCTGCGCGCTGCTGCGACGTCGGCCCGAGGCTAACCGCCTTCTCGCGGCGCCGCTGGGCCGACGACGGAATCCGTAATGCCTCCCGATACTTGGCCACCGTGCGCCGGGCGATCTCGATTCCTTCCTTACCGAGGATATCGACGATGCGGTCGTCGGACAGGACGTCGCCCGGGCCCTCGGCTTCGATCAATTCTTTGAGACGGAAGCGGACCGCCTCGGCGGAGTGGGAGTCGACGCCGGCCGAACCGGGCAAGCTCGAGGTGAAGAAGTATTTGAGCTCGAAGATGCCACGCGGTGTGGCCATGTACTTGTTGCTGGTGACGCGGCTGACTGTCGATTCGTGCACCGCCACCGCATCGGCGATGTCGCGCAACGTCAGCGGCTTCAAGCCGCTGACGCCACGGGCAAAGAACTCCTGCTGGCGCCGGATGATCTCGGTCGCGACCTTGAGGATCGTCGTCGCGCGCGGGTGCAGCGCGCGCGTCAGCCAGTTCGCCGCCTGCAGCCGCTCGGCGAGGTAGTCGCGCTCGGCCTTGTTCTTGAGCGTCGCGGCGATGGTCGAGTGGTAGGTGCGGTTGATCAGCACCCGCGGCAGCGTCTCGGGATTGAGGTCGACCTGCCAGCCGAGCTTGCGGTCGTAACGCACCAGCACGTCGGGCACGATCGGCGTCGCCGGCTGGCCGCCGTAGCGCAGACCGGGCTTGGGATCGAGGGCCCGCACCTCGGCAATCATGTCGCGGAGATCGTCGTCGTCGACCCCGCAGATGCGCTTGAGCGCGCCGAGATCGCGCCGCGCCAGCAGGTCGAGATGGGCGAGCAGTGCCGCGATCGCCGGGTCGAAGCGGTTGCGCTCCTTGAGCTGGAGCGCGAGGCATTCCGACAGCGAGCGGGCGCCGATGCCCGAGGGATCGAACGTCTGGATCACCGCGAGCACGCGCTCGACGCGCTCCACCTCGACGCCGAGCCGCTCGGCGATCTCGGCCGCGTCGCCCGCGAGATAGCCCGATTCGTCGATCAGATCGATGAGGTTGGTGGCGATCATGCGGTCGCCGGCGTCGGCGATGGTGAGCGTCATCTGCTCGACCAGGTGGTCGCGCAGCGTCGCCTCGCGGGCGAGCGTGCGCTCGAAGCTCGATTCGCCGTCGTCGAAATCGCCGCCCGGGCCCCAGTCGGCGAACGCCTCGCTGGCGCTACCGGGCGCGTTGCCTTCGTCCCAGCTCTCGGCGTGCTCGGTGTCGAGCGGGGTGTCGCCCTCGGCGGGCAGCCGGTCGGACTGGGCGAGATCGGCCGCGTCGCGCGGCTCGCCGTCGCCGAAGTCGGTGTCTGTCGGAGCGGCCTCGCCGCTCTCGCTGTCCTCGCGCTCGAGCAGCGGATTCTGCGCAAGCTCCTCCTCGACGTAGGCGGCGAGCTCGAGGTTCGAGAGCTGCAGCAGGCGGATGGCCTGCTGCAGCTTCGGCGTCATCACCAACGCCGTCGTTTGCCGCAGGCCGAGTTTGGGCGAGAGCGCCATACCGATTCCTACAGACTGAAACGCTCTCCGAGGTACACGCGGCGCACGTCCTCATGGGCGACGATGTCGGACGGCGTGCCCTCCATCAGCACCTGGCCGTCGTGGAGGATGTAGGCGCGATCGACGATGCCGAGCGTCTCGCGCACGTTGTGGTCGGTGATCAGCACGCCGATGCCGCGGTCCTTCAAGTGCAGCACGAGCTCGCGGATGTCGCCGACCGCGATCGGGTCGATGCCGGCGAACGGCTCGTCGAGCAGCATGAACTGCGGCCGCGAGGCGAGCGCCCGGGCGATCTCGACGCGGCGGCGCTCGCCGCCCGAGAGCGCCAGCGCCGGCGCCTGGCGAAGGTGGGTGATCGAGAACTCGGCGAGGAGGTCGTCGAGCTGCTGGTCGCGCCGATCCGCGAGCGGCTCGACGATCTCGAGCACGGCGCGGATGTTGTCGGCGACCGACAGCCCGCGGAAGATCGATGCTTCCTGGGGCAGGTAGCCGACGCCGAGCCGCGCCCGCTGGTACATCGGCAGCCGCGTCACCTCGGCGCCGTCGAGCCTTACCTCGCCGGTGTCGGCGGCGATCAGCCCGGTCATGATGTAGAAGCACGTCGTCTTGCCGGCGCCGTTGGGGCCGAGCAGGCCGACGACCTCGCCGCGTTGGACGTGCAGCGACACGTCGCGCAGCACGGGCCGCTTCTTGAAGCGCTTGCCGAGGCGGATCGCCTCGAAGCCGCGATTGTCGGCGACCAGGTGTGGCGCCGGGCCGGGATTCATTTCGCACCTCCCTGAGCCGGGTTGCCGGAACCCGCGTTGCCGGAATTGCCGTTCGGCGCGTTGTTCGAGCTCTTGTTCTCGTTGGGAATCAGCAGTGCCCGCACCGGCGGCCGCGTGCCGTTGGGCGCGGCGATGATCCGGCTGACGTTGGTGTTGAGGTTCATCTCGGCAGCGTCGCCGTTGAGCTGGTTCTTGTCGCGCGTGATCTTCACCGAGCCCGTCAGCACCGCGATGCCGGTGCGCGCGTTGTAGGTGCCGCGATCGCCGCGCGCGACCTCCTCGGGCGTCGTCACGACCACGTTGCCGTAGGCGTACATGCGGTCGAGGCTGCTGTCGGCACCCGGCGCGGGCTTGGCGCCGTTGCGCACCGGCGGTTTCGGCGCCGGCTTCTTCGTGGTGTCGTCGTTCTTGCGGAACTGGGCGGTCAGGATGTCCGCCTGGATGCGGTTCTGGTCGCTGACGGCGACCGCGTTGCCGCGTGCCACCGCCTGGTCGTCCTGCTGCCAGTACTCGAGCGAATTGCGCGCCGTGATCGTCTCGCGCTCGGTGACGAGCTTCAGGTTGCCGCCGGTCATCACCAGGATGCCCTTGTCGACGTCGTACACCGCGTGGTCGCCGTAGGCGGTGCCGCTCGGGCCGACGATGCGGACGGCGCCCGCGGCGTCGACGCGGTAGATCTGCACGCCGCCTTCGCCTTGCGCATTGGCGCCGGCGCCCGCAGCTCCGGCCGCGGCCTTGCGGTAATAAGCGGTCAGCGTCTGGGCATAGATGGTCGAATCGCCGCGCACCGCGCGGGCGTTGCCGCGCGCGACGTAGGCGCTCTCGTTCTGGTGCCACTCGATGCCGTGGTCGGCGAAGATCTCGACGGGCTGGTTGCCGTTGCCGAGACCGAACGGCGAGACCTGCGCGTGTGCGACCGTCGCCGCGAACAACGTCGCGGCGATGGCCCACGGCGCAATGCGCACGAGCGCGCTCATGGCTTCGCCCCCGCGGGCGCGCCGCCCGACGTGAGTCCGCCCTGGGCGCCGGGCGTGAGCAGCAGCCGCGCCGAACCCGAGAACACCACCGTGGCGCCGCGGTCGAGGATCATGAATCCCTGGGAGTCGATGTTGCCGCTGGGCCCGTGGCCGGTGACGTGCTCCTCGCCGCTGACGGTGCTGGTGGCGAGGTCGACGTGGGCGCTCTCGGTGTGGAACTCGTAGCCGAGGTCGTGGAACACGTTGATGTCGCCCTGGAGATCGAGCGTCTGCCCCTTCTGCGAGTAGCGCCCGTTCTGCGCCGTGACGGTGACCCACGCACCGGTTTCGAGCTGGATGTCCGCCTGCGGCGTGTCGAGCAGGATGGTGTCGGCGCCGGGCCGCTCCTGCGTCGCGGTGAGCGCGGTGATGGTGTAGGGCTGCTGCTTGGCGTCGAGACCGAGGAAGCGCGGATTGACCATGCGAAGCTGCTCGACCTCCTTGGGGTCTGCCGAGACCGGCTGGAGGTTGAAGCTCGAGCGTTCGCGGGTCTGGAGCTTGGGCCAGGCGACGACGAGCGCCGCGAGCAACAGTGCCGCCATCGGCAGCGCGATCCGCAGCAGGACGACGTAGCGCCGGCGCTTGACGGCGGCGACGCGGCGCGGCGGCTCGCCGAGGTTCGGCGCGTCATCGCCCGGTAGGGGGCCCGCTGCCATGGCGGCCGTCACGCAACGCCCGCCCGGAGGCAGTCGTGGATGTGGACGATGCCGACCACCTGGTTGCCCTCGACCACGAACAGCGCGTTGATGCCGCGGCCGTTGATGCCGCGGGTGTTCATGATGAGCATCGCCTCGGCGGCGAGCGCGCCCGGGCGGATGGTCACGGGGTCGGCCGTCATCACCTCGCGGGCGGTGCGCTCGAGCAGGTCCTCGGCCATGTGACGGCGCAGGTCGCCGTCGGTGATGATGCCGATCAGCCGCTTGCGGCCGTCGAGCACGCCGGCGCAGCCGAAGTGCTTGCGGGTGATCGCGATCAGCGTTTCCTTCATCGGCTCCTTGGCGTCGACCAGCGGGATCTCGTCGCCGGCGTGCATGATGTCGGCGACCTTGAGCAGCTGGCGCCCGAGCCGGCCGCCCGGATGCCGGAGCTGGAAGTCGTCGGCGGTGAAGCCGTGGCGCTCCATCAGGGTGATCGCGATGGCGTCGCCGAGCGCCAGCGTCATGGTGGTCGACGTCGTCGGCGCGAGGCCGATCGGGCACGCTTCCTGGGCCTCGGGCAGCACCAGGGCCACGTCGCTGTTGGTGGCGAGTGACGACTTGGCCCGGCCGGTGATGGCGATCAGCGGAATGCCGAGTCGGCGAGTATGGGCGATCAGGTCGCTCAGCTCGTGGGTCTCGCCGGAATTGGAGATGGCGATCACCGCGTCATCCTTGGTGATCATGCCGAGGTCGCCGTGGCTCGCCTCGCCGGGGTGGACGAAGAACGCGGGCGTGCCGGTGGAGGCGAGCGTCGCCGCGATCTTGTGGGCGATGTGGCCCGACTTGCCCATCCCCGAGACGACGACCCGGCCCTTCACGCCCGACAGCAGGTCCAGCGCCCGGGTGAAACGGTCGTCGAGCACGTCGGTCAGCAGGCTGATGGCGGCGGATTCGAGCTGGAAGACACGCTCGGCGGCGCTGCGGTCGGTGGCGAGCCGCGCGGCGCGGTCGTTTACGCGCATCGGGCTCTGGGCGCGGAGGCGGGAGCGTCGTGGCGCATGCACGAAACAGGATCCTCGGTGAGCAAGGGCCGCGCCGCGGACGGACCGCGCCGGCGCCGGGTCGGTGAACAGAACGGCAGACACCCGGCGCGCCCACTATGTCGGCGGCCGTTATCGAGGTCAACCGCCGGATGCAAGGATAGGGCCAGATTTATTAACCGGAGGTTGTCAACCGGTTACTTGCTCAACGCCGGCCGTTCACCGGCCGCTCAGTGGTGACTGAAGATGTCGGCTTCGTCGCCCCAGCCGAGCAGATCGAGGCGGGCGCGGTGCGGCAGGAAGCGGAAGCACGCTTCGGCAATGTCGGTGCGCCCCTCGCGGGCGAGCATCGCGTCGAGCTTGGCCTTCAGGCCGTGGAGATAGAGAACGTCCGAGGCGGCATAGTTCAACTGCTCGGCGGTGAGATCGGCCGCGCCCCAGTCCGAAGTCTGCTGCGCCTTCGACAGGTCGACGCCGAGCAGCTCGCGCACGAGCTCCTTGAGCGAGTGGCGGTCGGTGAAGGTGCGGCACAACTTGGAGGCGATCTTCGTGCAGTAGACCGGCGCGCACATCACGCCGAGGTAGCGCTCGATCGCCGCGAGGTCGAAGCGGCCGAAGTGGAACAGCTTCAGCACGCGCGAATCGGCGAGCAATGCCGCGAGATTCGGCGCATGGAACGGCGCCTCGGCATCGCGCGGGAACTGCACCAGGTGCGCGTTGCCGTCGCCCGACGAAAGCTGGATCAGGCACAGCCGGTCGCGGACGAGGTTGAGGCCCATCGTCTCGCAATCGACTGCGACCATCGGGCCGAGGTCGAGCCCTGCGGGCAAATCGCCCTTGTACAGATGATTGGTCATTGATGATCCGCCCGCGTCGCCGCTTCTGCGGCTAAAGCCCCGATGGTGCCCAGGAGAAGACTCGAACTTCCACGACCTTTCGGCCACTAGAACCTGAATCTAGCGCGTCTACCAATTCCGCCACCTG
>DATJIG010000344.1:0-19583 GCA_035493495.1 Alphaproteobacteria bacterium | reverse complement strand
AGCGGCATGCCGAGCTGGGCGAGGAGGCCAGCGACGGGGCGTGGATCGGCGATGGTCACGTCGGCGAGACGGAGCGCCGAGACCACGTATTCATAGGGGCTCTTGAACTTCGCCTGCGCCGAATCGGACGCCCAGAACTCGTCGCTCTTGAACAGTGTGCGCAGCACTTCGCGGATATCGCCGTCGGTGTCGTGGAACGTCTTGGCGAGAGCGTCGACCAGCTTGGGGCTCGGATTGTCGGAGACGAAGTATTGAGCGAGTTGGAACGAGATGTGATGCGCCGTGGCCGGGCTGCGGGCGAGAATATCCAGCGCCTGCTCGCCCTCGGCGATGCCGTTCGGCTGGATCACGTGTCCGAGGAAGGTCTTGGTGCCTTTGTCGTGGCGCGACGCATCGAAGGCGAAGCCGTTGTCGCTCGATCCCTTCGCGAGTCTCAGGCCGCGCGGCAGACCCCAGCCGGTGAAGATGCGCGCGAGCGCGATGACGTCGGCCTGGGTGTAACCGCCGTCGACGCCGAGGGTGTGCAGCTCCATGATCTCGCGGGCGTAGTTCTCGTTGAGCCCGAATTCGCGGCCGCCGGGCCCGTGGCTGCCCGGCGCCGAATTCTGCCAGTTGTCGAGATAGAACAGCATCGCCGGATGCCTCGCCGTCGCGCCGAGCAGATCACGGAATTTTCCGAGCGCGTGCGGCCGGATCGCCTGCTCCTCGAAGGAGCCGATCCACAGACGATCGAGTCCCTTGCCGACGAAGACGTTGAAGTGGTTGAACCAGAAATCGGTCATCACCTGCTCGAGGCGCCGCTCGCTCATCGTCGCGCGCAACAGCCGCGCTTCGATGGCCTCGCGCACGATGATCCGCGATTCCTCACGGATCGCCTTGGCCTCGTCCGGAGTCGGCCTGCGGCCGAAGACCGGATGCGGCTCGTAGCGATCGAACAGTTGCGGCGGCGTCATGCGGAGTGTTTTCAGCTCGCCGAGACGCTGCAGCAGTTTCGGCGATTCCTCGATCGAGCGCGGCGAGAGTTGCTGGTCGATGTACTTGTCGACTCCCATCGCGGCGACGCGTTCGACGTCCCCGGGCCGAGGGCCATAGGCGATGCGATTGAGGAGGTGGAGCGCGCGGTGCTCGGGAGTGTCGGGTGCGGTTGCGGCAAAGACGCCCGCGCCGCTCACGGAGAGGACCGCGAGCGCCAGGCCCAGACGCAGCCATCGTTCGATCATGCCGGGAGCTCCCGAACCCACCAACTTCCGCTTACACGCTGCAATTCGCTGAGTCCTGCGGTGCGCGGCGGCCCCTAGACCGCGCTGCCGGCCGGGACGCGGACGGGGCGGAGCGTGTCTTGAATGCGGGGGGCCGTCATATTGTGCTCAGTTGTGCGGCGGTTGGGCAGTCTGCGAAACTTCGCTCAGCGGCTGGCGAGAGTCGGACACCCACAGGAACCTGTGCCATCGGTGTTCGTTTTTCTCCCTGCTTTGCGTCAAAACGCGGGCAACGCAGCTTGGCGCTGGGCGACGGGCTTATTAGCCCGGGGGCGGTCGGACTCGGGATCTTTCAGCAGGCTTGACGCCCCGCTCGTTTTTACGCCTCATGGGGCGCACGGTTCAAAGTTTTTCAATAGCTTGCTCGATATTTCGGGGCGAAGCGGTCGCGTCAAGGCGGTCTTCGGAACTTAGGGGTTGGGCGAGGGGCAGGTGACGGAACGGATCGGAATGCCAGAGCACATGGTTCGGCTGTCGGATGCGCGCGCAGGGAGGGTGCTCACGCGCCGCTTCCGTGCGCCCGAACGGTCGCGGGGCGCTCGGCCGATGTGTCCCGCGTCGATTCAGGAGGCTCAGCGTGGCGGAAGCAAGCGTTGAAGTGATGGCGGCCGGCAAGCGTGTCCTCGTTGTGGATGATGACGAATTCTTCCGCGAATCCCTCGCGCAGAACCTTGCGGATGCGGGATTCGTGGTGGAGACGGCGGCCAACGGCGAGGAAGCGATTGAACATCTGGCGGGCGGCAACGAGCCCCCGGCGGACCTGGTGATCCTCGACTGGAAAATGCCGGGGCTCACCGGCATCGAAGTCCTGCGCCGGGTGCGTCAGGGCGGCGTCGAGACGCCGGTGATCTTCCTCACCACGCTGACAGACCAGATTTACGAGGAATCGGCGCTGGCCAGCGGCGCGGTCGACTTCGTCGAGAAGTCGCGCAGCTTCGTGATCCTGCTGAAGCGCATCGAACTGATTCTCAACGGAGTGCGCGGACAGGCGGGTGGTGCTGCGGTGAGTGTCACCGATGAAATGGTGTCGCTTGGGGAACTCGAGCTCAACCTCAAGTCGCACCGCGCGCTGTGGGACGGTCGCGAGGTGCCGCTGACGTTGAGCGAGTTCAACATCGTTCATTTGATGGCCTCGCGCGCGGGGGCCGACGTGAGGTATCGTGACATCTACGACCTGGTGCGCGGCGAGGGCTTCACAGCCGGAGTCGGGCCCGAAGGCTATCGCGCCAACGTAAGAACCTTCATCAAACGTATTCGCCAAAAGTTCCGTGAGATCGATGAGCGATTTGACTCGATCGAAAACTATCCAGGATTCGGTTACCGCTGGCGAAAGCCATGATCGGGGCCCCGGCCGGTCTGTAAGCAATCCTCGGCAGAGCCGGTCGTCGCTCGCGACCAGGCGGACCACCCTCATCGTCACCTATGTCGTATCCGTTCTCGTGGGCTGCGGCGTGCTCGTCGCCGCGGGCGCCGGGGTCGTAGCCATCGCCATCGTCGCCGGGCTGTTCGCAGTCGCGGCCGGAGTCTCGTGGACGGCGTTCGCCGGTGTGCAGCGGAGCCTGACGCGCTTTGCGGTTCTCGGCGCTGCCGCCGCCACGGACGCGGCCGAGCCGTCGGTCGCGGCGGCGAACGATCTCGCCGAGCTCGCGCCGGCGGCTGAGGAGTTCGATCGCCTGGTGCGGACGGTGCGCGAGGCGGCGGACGAACTGCGCGATGCCGCCGAGCAGAATGCCCATGCCTTCAAGACGCCGATCGCGGTCATCTCGCAGTCGCTCGAGCCGCTGCGGCGCTCCGTGCCGGAGGACGATACTCGCGGACGTCGCGCCCTGCAGCTCATCGAGCGCTCGGTCGATCGGCTGGACTCGCTCGTCGGTGCAGCCCGCCACATGGACGAGATCCTGGCTTCGCTGATCGACATGCCGCGCGAGCGGGTCAATGTGTCGGCGCTCCTGACGCGAATGCTGCACGCCTACCGCGACCGCATCTCCGAGCAGGGCGTCGTGCTGCGCAGCGAGGTCGCGCCCGGACTCGCGGTCATGGGTGGCGAGGAAAATCTCGAGGTCGTGGTCGAGCACGTCGTCGAGAACGCCGTGAGCTTTTCGCAGAAGGGTGGGACCGTGAGCGTGACGCTCGGCGCGAGCGGCGACGACGTCCGACTCATCGTCGAGGACGAGGGGCCGGGGGTCGATCCACGCAACTTCGAGCGTATTTTCGACCGCTACTTCACCCACCGTCCGGGACAGGACGCGTCTACGCACTTCGGCATCGGCCTGTGGGTGGTTCGGCGCAACGTCTCCGCAATGGGCGGCCGCGTCGATGTCGCAAACCGGGGCGAGCGCGGCTTCGCGGTCACGGTGACGATGCCGGTCGCGCGCTGATCACCGCGCGGTGATTCGCTACCGCTGTTGATAACTCGGAGCGTTCGTACTTCGCGCTTCGATGCAATGCGTCGCGCCAACGCACCGCAATTCCATTCGAATTTTAGATTGCGGACGACGCGCCACGAAATTGCCGCATCGATGCCGCCCTTCCATCATGATTCCCCGCACATCATCCAAGGCGCGCTTAGGGGTATGGCCCCCGAGTTTTTTTGGGAGGTGCGGGGGCATGTGGAATCCGTCCGACGTCGATAACGCAGCTTCGCAGCCGGTCCGTCTATCGGCGGGCAGCGGCGAAGGCTTCATGTCGGACCTCCAGGCCGCGTGTCGTCTCCTCGGCAGCATGCATCTGCGCTGCTCCCTCTTCATGATCCGTCCCAAGGGCATTTCGGTGCGCGTGGCCGTGGCCAAGCTCGTGCCGCGCCTCGAAGCGTTTGGGCCCCTCGGGATTCTCGCCAATGGCGACATCGGCTTTCTCCACCTCGACCGCTGCCTGATCCAGGCGCGGGGCGACTCGATGATCGAGGCGCAGGTGAATCGAATCATCGACGACGCGTTGATGCCGAACCGGGCGGAACGGGTTCTGTCGCTGCACTACTGGACCGACGAACTTGCCGACGCCGGCGACTTGCTGCGTCGCGTCGAGGACGGGCTGTCGCGCGTAGGAGAACGCGACTACCGCTGGGCGGCCTCGGTGCCTTGAAGTTGCCTTATTCACGGCCGAACGCGGCAAATGTTTGGCAGTGTCGTGCCGTGAAGTTGCCGAAATCCGATCGGACCCTTGTGTGTGTCGGCCGATCGCCGACGTTTTTTTGAGGTCAGTGGTGAAGCGCGACGCCGGCAGTCGACCGGCGACGAGCGAAGAACAAGAGAAGGAAGGAGTGACTCCCATGACTAGGACGAACAAGAAGTTTGCAGGAGCCCTCGCATTGCTCATGCTCGCAACTACGGCAAGCGGCTGCTCGAACCTGAACCAGCAGCAGGAACGTGCCTTGAGCGGTGGTGCTCTCGGCGCGGCCGGCGGCGCGGTGATCGGCGCGATCAGCGGTAGCTGGCTTGCGGGCGCGATCGTCGGTGGCGCGGCAGGTGCCGCCATCGGCGCCTTTACCACACCGAGCCAGGTGCACGTCGGGCGCTAGCCCCCCGACGCGCACGTGGGAACGCCGGCCCTCTCCACCCCCGGCGTTCTCTTGGGCCGGATGGCTTCGCCGTCCGGCCCATTCTTTTGCCGGGAACCGAGGTCAAACGGCGCAGAATTGCCTTTCTGGATCGTATCCCTCCGCCTATCTTGCCTCCGCGGCACCCGAGTGCCCGCACTTCCGTACGAACGATCGAGTCTGTCCCGTCCATGCAGGATCAGTCCTCCGGCCGCGCTTCGCTTGCGCCGCTAGGCGTGCGGACCTGGATCGTGACCAACGGTGCCGCCGGCTTCGAAGCGCAGGCCCTGGGCGTGGCCGAGGCGCTTGGCGTCGAGCCCGAGCTTAAGCGGGTCAATCCGCCGCCGCCGTGGCGCTGGCTGGCGCCGTGGGGCTTCGCGGCGCCTGATTCGGCGATCGCGCCGCCATGGCCCGATCTCGTGATCGCGTCGGGCCGCCAGGCGATCCCGTACGCTCGCAAGATCCGCGAAGCGGCGAAGGGCCATGCCTTCGTCGCCGTGCTGCAGAACCCGGTGGTCTCGCCGACGCAGTTCGATTTCGTCTGGGCGCCGGAGCACGACCAGCTTCGCGGCCCGAACGTGCTGTCGACGCTGACGTCGCCCCATCGCCTGTCGCCGCAGCGGCTTGCCGCCGAGGCGGCGAAGCTGTCGGCGGTCACCGAGCGCCTGCCGCATCCGCGGGTCGCCGTGCTGCTCGGGGGCAGCAACGCCGTGTACAAGCTCTCGGAAGACGCGGCGTCGAAAATCGCCGACATGCTGGTCATGCTGCTCGACGACGGTGCCGGCCTGATGATCACGCCGTCGCGCCGCACCGGCGAATCGCAACAGCGGATCATCCGCGACCGCGTCGTCGGCCGCGCCGCCGTGATGTGGGACGGCCGCGGCAACAATCCGTATTTCGGTTACCTCGGCAGCGCCGACGCGGTCATCGTCACCTGCGACTCGGTCAACATGGTGGGCGAGGCGGCGGCGACCGGAAAGCCGGTGTACGTCATCGAGCTCGAGGGTGGATCGCCCAAGTTCCGCCGTTTCCTCGACGGCATGTACGCGCGGGGTGCCGCGCGCCGGTTCGAGGGCCGCCTTGATAACTGGCAACCCGTGCCGTTAAATGCCACCGGCGAGATCGCGGACGCGATCGCCTACGCGTTCCACGCGCGGCGCACCTGATCCGCGACGCGTCGACGAACCGACGGTCCCTTCACCGAATCCCCTCAGGAGTGCGATGAGCCTTCTCGACCTCGAAGCCCTGCGGGCGACGCCACTCAAGACCGCGCCCTACGAATATCTCGTCGTCCCCAACTTCGTGCCCTCCGAGGCGCTGGCCAAGGTGATCGGCGACTTTCCGAACATCGCGACGACGGGCTCGCTGCCCTTGAGCGAGCTCGACGTCCACGGCGCGTTCGACACGCTGATCGCCGAGATGGACGGCCCCGAATTCCGCGAGGCGATCGAGTCGAAATTCGGCATCGAACTCTCCGGCCGCCCGACCATGTTCACGGTGCGCGGCCGCTGCCACCGCGGCGACGGCAAGATCCACACCGACACCGGCACGAAGATCATCACCGTGCTGCTTTACCTCAACCAGGCGTGGGAGGCCGACGGCGGCCGCCTGCGCCTGCTGCGCACGCCGACCCTCGACGACGTCGCCGAGGAGGTCTCCCCGACCGGCGGCACGCTGCTGGTGTTCAAGCGCTCCGAGCGGTCGTGGCACGGCCATGAGCCGTTCGAGGGGCAGCGCCGCGCGATCCAGATGAACTGGGTGACCGACGCCAGCGTCGTCGCCTACGAGCAGCGCCGGCACCGCGTCAGCGCCTTCTTCAAGAAGCTCAATCCGTTCCGCGGCGCGGCCTAGCGGAACGTTCCGGCAAAAAGGAAAAGGGCGGTGCATGTGAGCACCGCCCTTCTTATTTGCGGCATCGAGCAGCTACTTCTTGCGGCCTTCCTCGGCGATGGCGCGGGCGCGCACGGTGACCGCGGGCGAACTCGCGTACACCCGTTTCATCAGCACGGCGATGGCATCGCCGGTCATCGGCTCGACTTCGAGGTTCTGGCGCTTGGCCTCGGCGATGAACTCGGGGTCGGTCATTGTCCGGTCGAACGCCTGGCGCAGCGCCGCGACGCGCTCCTGCGGCACGTCGGGCGGGGCGGCGAACGGCCACGCCATCGGCAGACGCGACAGGAACAGCTCGAGCAGCTGGCGGTCGTCGTCGTTCTTGACGATGTCCATCACCAGCGGCACGTCGGGCAGGTCGCGGTGCTTCTCAAGCGCGAGCTGGAGCAGCACGTTGATCTTCTTCTCCTGCACCCAGCTTCCCTTGCTGGCGTTGATGTAGCCCCACGAAAGGCCGGCCTGGCCGTCGGCCTCGCCGCGCTCGACCGCGAGCAGCGTCTCGGCGGCGCCGGGATAGCCGGTGATCAGCTTGAACTTGGTCTTGAAAATGCTGTTGAGCACCAGCGGGAAGATCTGGGTGTCGGCGCCCGAGCCCGTGGTCGACACCACCATCTGCCGGTCGATGGTGTCCTGGAAGGTCTTGAACGGCTTCGTTGCCCACGCGAAGACAACGTTGGTCTCCTTGCTCGGGCTGCCGATCCAGTTGAGCTTCTGGGGATCGAAGTGGGCCTGGTCGTCGCCGAGCAGCGGTTCGACCGGCACGCCGCGCGAGAACACCGCGAGCTGCGAGCCGTCCTTCGGCGCGACGTTGTAGATGTAGTTGATCGACTTCAGGCTGCCGGCGCCCGGCATATTCTGGATGACGATGGTGGGCGTGCCGGGAATGTATCGGTTCCAGTAGCGGCCGACCGTGCGCGCGGCGAGATCGTAGCCGCCGCCCGCCGTGAACCCGACCGCGATGGTGATCGGGTGCGACTTGTAGAACTCCTCGACGCTCTGGGCCGCGGCCCCATGCGCGACGACGAGGGCGACGGCGAGCGCGAGGCCGTGTGTCACCCCGTAACTCACAATGCGCATCGCTGTCCCCCGACTTCGGTTCATTGCATCGCCTTGATGACCTGATCGACCACGGCTTTCGGTGTCGCATAGATCTTCGTTACCGCGGCCTCGACCTGTTCGCCCGTCATCGGCCCATTGACCTCGATGCCACGCTGCTTGGCCTCGGCGAGGAAGGAGGGGTCGGCAATCATCTTGGCGAACGCCGTGCGCAGGATCGACTTCTGCTCGTTCGGGATCCCCGGCGGCGCCGCAATCGGCCGTCCCATCTCGGAAGGAAGGAACGTGAAGTCGAGTGCCTGGCGCTGGTCGTCGGTCTTCGCCAGGTCGACCGCGGTCGGGATGTCGGGAAGATCGGACTGACGGTTGACCGACGCCTGCAGGATGACGCGCGCCTTGCCGCTCGGGATCCAGTCGGGAACGGTGGCGTAGATCGAATCCAGCGCCGAGAAGCGGCCATCGGCTTCCTTGCGCTCGATCGCGATGTACGTCTCCTTGCTGCCCTGATAGCCGGTGATCAGCTTGAACTTGGTGCCGAGCACGGCGTTCAGGACCTTGGGATAGATGTCGGTGGTCGATGCGGCGCCGGTGCCGGCCACGACCATCTGCTTGTCGAACAGGTCCTGGGCGGTCTTGAACGGCGTTTCATGCCACGCTATCAGTACGGAGCTGGTGACGCCCAGGCTGCCGATCCAGGTGATCTTCGTCGCGTCGAACTGGATGCTCTTGTTATCCGGCGAGAGCAGGGGCTGGACGACCACCGGGCCGATGTAGGCCATCTGCGTGCCGTCCTTCGGCGCGACGTTGTAGATCGTGTTGGCGACGACGATACCGCCGCCGCCGGGTACGTCGCGGACCACGAACGACGGATTCCCCGGGATGTACTTGCCGAGGTGCGTCGACATGACTCGCGAGATGGTGTCGAAGCCACCGCCCGCCGTGCCGCCGACGAGAATGGTGATGGTCTTGCCGCGATAGAAGTCGTCGGCGTGCGCGCCCGCGAGCGGCAGCGTCGCGGCGCACGACAGCGAGGCGACGAAAAGCGTCGTCGAAAGTCTCATGTGCCTCCCCCATTCTTCTTATCTGCTCCGCGATCGGGACGGGTGATCCCGAGCACGCGACGTCGATTTTCGCCTTCGCGCCGACGCCGAATTGGCAGTATACAGACAATCAGGCGGCCGGGGGACCGGAAAAATGAGCCGGCGGTCGGGTGAAACCGGGGCGGGCGATTGCCGGGCAGACCATCCGACTCCGACCGCGACAGGGACAGCAATGCGCGCACGAGCGGCTCAACAGGCGGACGAACGGATGGCCGGGGACGGTCAGCCGGTCGGGATGTCCTACATCTACGACCGCCCGGGATTCCTGCTGCGCCGCTGCCATCAGATCTCGGTGTCGATCTTCCGCGAGAGCTGCGAAGAACTCGATCTCACGCCGGCGCAGTTCGGCGTGCTCTACGCGGTCGAGCAGAATCCCGGCGTCGAGCAGATCGGCGTCGCCACCATGCTCGGCCTCGACCGCTCGACCACCGCCGACGTCGTCGACCGCCTGATCTCGCGCGATCTCGCGCGGCGCGAGGGCCATGCGACCGACCGAAGGCGGTGCAGCCTGACGCTGACGACAAAGGGCGGGGACGTGCTCGCGCGCGCCCGCGCGATCGCTGCCGAGGCCCAGGAGCGTCTGCTCGAGCCGTTGGCGCCGGCGGACCGCGACCAACTTCTCGCGCTTTTGCACAAGCTGATGGCGGGCCACGGCGACGGAAGCCGCGTGCCGTTTCGGCCGCGCGTCGCCGCGACCCAGCAGGGGCGCACACGTACGGGGAAGACAGATGAGCGCTGATAGCAAGTCCGAAGGCGTCACGACCGACAGCGGCAAAGCCGAAGGTGTCGGGCACGGCTGGGTCGATTACAACCGCGTCCACAACGACCTGCGCGAGTTCCTCGAGCGCGCGGATCGCCTCGGCGAGGTGAAAAAGGTTTCGGGCGCGAACTGGGAGCTGGAGATGGCCGGCATCTCCGAGATGTTCGGCAACGAGCGCCCGGACAATCCGCCGGCGCTGCTGTTCGACGATGTGCCGGGATTTCCCAAGGGCTATCGCGTCGTCTGGGGCGCCGGCAACAGCCGCCAGCGCTGCGCGCTGACGTTCGGGTTGCCCGAGCCCAAGCAGACCATGGATCTGGTGCAGTCGTATCGCGACCGCATGCATTCGAGCTTCAGGCACATTCCGCCGGTCACGGTGAAGACCGGGCCGGTGCTCGAGAACATCGACCGCGACGGCGACGTGGACCTGTTGAAGTTCCCGACGCCGCGCGTGCATGAGGTCGACGGCGGCCGCTACATCGGCACCCACGACCTCGTCATCATGAAGGATCCCGACACCGGCTGGGTCAATGTCGGCACGTACCGCGTCCAGGTTTACGACCGGAACACCGTCGGTCTCTGGATTTCGCCGGGCAAGCACGGGCGGCTGATCCGCGAGAAATACTTCGCCAAGGGGCAGCCGTGCCCGGTGGCCATCAGCGTCGGCACCGATCCGCTGCTGTTCATCACCGCAGGCAACGAGATCGACTACGGCGTCAACGAGTACGCCTACGCCGGCGGTCATCGCGGCCGCCCATTCGAGGTGGTCGAGAGCGAACTCCACGGCCTGCCGATCCCGGCGCGCGACGAGATCGTGCTCGAAGGCGAAATCGTGCCGGACGATGTCCGCACCGAGGGTCCGTTCGGCGAGTTCACCGGCTATTACGCCAGCGGCGAGCAGAGCCAGCCGGCGGTGCGCATCCGCCGCGTCTATCACCGTACCAACCCGATCCTGACGACGGCACGACCTGGCCGTCCGCCGCACGATTTCATCTACGCCAAAAGCGTGAGCAAGGCGGCGACGATCTGGGACGAGATGGAGAAGGCGGGTCTGCCCGGCATCCGCGGCGTGTGGTCGCACGAGGCGGGCGGTGCCCGCATGTTCAACATCGTGTCGATCAAGCAGATGTACCCCGGCCATGCCCGCCAGGCCGGGCACCTCGCGTTCAGTTGCCATGCTGGCAACTACCTCGGCCGCTGGGTGATCGTCGTCGACGACGACATCGACCCGACCAACATCTTCGACGTCATCTGGGCGATGTCGACCCGCTGCGATCCCGCCGTCGACATCGACATCATCGGCAAGGCCTGGAGCGGACCCTTGGACCCGATGCTGCCCAAGGGCCAGGTCGAGAACACCCGCGCCATCATCGACGCCTGCCGCCCATGGGCGCGCAAGGACACCTTCCCGCCGATCGCCGCCGCCAGCGAAAAGGTGATGCACGACACCTACGCCAAGTGGCGGCACCTGCTGACCGAGTAGACCGATGGCCGCTCCGCAGGATCCCATCGTCATCGTCGGCGGCGGCATCGCCGGCCTGACCCTCGCCATGCACCTCCACGCGCGGGGAATCGACTCCATCGTCTACGAGCGCGTTCCGGACCTGAAGGAGCTTGGCGTCGGCATCACCCTGCTGCCGCACGCGATGCGCGAGTTCACCGCGCTCGGCGTCGACAAGGAACTGGAGACGCTCGGCATCGAGAACCGCGAAAGCGCGTTCTTCAACCGATTCGGCCAGCTCATCTACAAGGAGCCGCGCGGCCGCTTCGCCGGGTACGACGTGCCCGAGATCGGCATCCATCGCGGCAAGCTCCACCTCGTGCTCTACCGCGCGGCGCTGGCGCGGCTCGGAGCCGATCGCATCGTCACCGATCGCGGCTGCGTCGGCGTCGAGCAGGACGGCGACGCGGTGCTGGTCCGCCTGGTCGAGACCTCGACGGGCAGGGCGATGCCGCCGGTGCGGGCACGCGCGGTGATCGCCTGCGACGGCGTCAATTCGACCGTGCGCAAGCAGTTCTACCCGAACGAGGACGTCCAGTTCGCCGGCATCAACACCTGGCGCGGCGTCACCCGCTGCAAGCCGATCTTCGACGGTCGCACCTACATCCGCGTCGGCTCGATCAAGACCGGCAAGATGGTGATTTACCCGATCATCGACGACATCGACGGTGAGGGCCGGCAGCTCATCAACTGGACGGCGGAGGTCGAGGGCATCCGCCCCGGTCGCAACGACTGGAACAAGCCCGGCAGGCTCGAGGACTTCCTCCACGTCTACGCGAGCTGGACGTTCGACTGGCTCGACGTCGCCCGGATGGTGAGGGACTCGGACTTCATCCTCGAGTACCCGATGGTCGACCGCGATCCGGTCGACCGCTGGACGTTCGGACGCGTGACGCTGGTGGGCGATGCCGCGCATCCGATGTACCCGCGCGGCTCCAATGGCGCGGCCCAGGCGACGGTCGACGCCCGGGTGCTCGCCGACCTGATCGCCCGTCATCCGGACGACCCCGCGGCGGCGCTGAAGGCCTATGAGGCGGCGCGCATTGGGCCCGCCTACAAGGTGGTCCGGACCAACCGTGAAAGCCCGCCCGACGTCATCATCATGAAGGTCGAGGAACTCGTGGGCGACCGGCCGTTCGACGATCTCGACCGCTTCATCAGCCAGGCCGAGCTCAGGGCGCTCTCCGATCGTTACAAGGGCATTGCCGGGTTCGCCCTGGACGACCTGAAGAGGGACGACCTCAAGGCGGTTCGTTAACGACGTTCGGCTGCCGATTGGGCGTTATATCCGGCTGGATATTTCGCTATCATGCTTCGAGGTGCGAGGCATGATCGATTTTCTTTCCCCCGACGAATGGAGTGCGCTGCGCATCAGCCTGATCGTGGCGGTGTACAGCGTCGTCGCCTGCCTGCCGGTCGCGATCGGCGTCGCGTGGTTGCTGGCGCGCGGCCGCTTTTTCGGGCGCGGCGTGCTGGACGCGCTGGCGCACGTGCCGCTGGTGCTGCCGCCGGTCGTCGTCGGTTATGTCCTGCTGATGCTGTTCGGCATCCGCGGCCCCCTGGGGGCGTTCCTCTACGAGACGTTCGGCATCCGGCTCGTCTTCACCACCGCCGGCGCTGTGCTGGCGACCGCCGTGATGGTGTTTCCGCTCATCGTGCGCGCGGTGCGGCTGTCGATCGACGCGCTCGACCTCGGCCTCGATGAGGCGGCGCGCACATTGGGCGCCGGGCCGCTCGACCGCTTCCGCACCGTCACGCTGCCCCTCATGGCGCCCGGAATCCTGTCGGGCGTCATCGTCGCCTTCGCGGCGAGCCTCGGCGAGTTCGGCGCCGTGATCACGTTCGCGTCGAACATTCCGGGCGAGACCCGGACGCTGCCGCTCGCGATCTATACCGCGATCCAGACGCCGGGCGGCGACGCCGCCGCGGCGCGGCTCGCGACGATCTCGTTCGTGCTCGCCGTCGCCGGTCTGATCGCCTCCGAAGTGGCGGCGCGGCGAGTCCGGCGGATGCTGGGGCGCGCCGCTTGATCGACGTCGCCATCGCCACGCGGCTCGGCGCCTTCGCGATCGACGTCGCATTCCGTGCGCCGACGCCCGGCGTCACCGCGCTGTTCGGTCCGTCCGGCGCCGGCAAGACGTCGGTGGTCCGCGCGCTCGCGGGATTGTTGCGTCCCCAGAGCGGCCGCATCGCGGTCGGCGACATCGTGTTCTTCGATTCTTCGCGGGGCATCGACATGCCCGCCGAACGTCGTCGCGTCGGCTACGTGTTCCAGGACTCGCGTCTGTTTCCCCATCTCAGCATCGCCGACAACCTGCGCTACGGGCTCCGACGGGCGCCCGCCGACGACCGGCCGATTCCGTTCGACCACGTCGTGGCGCTGCTCGGCATCGGCGCATTGCTGGAGCGGCGTCCGCTCACGCTGTCGGGTGGCGAGCGCCAGCGCGTCGCCATCGGCCGGGCGCTGCTGTCGCAGCCGCGACTGCTGCTGATGGATGAGCCGCTGGCGTCGCTCGATGCCGAGCGCAAGGCCGAGGTCCTGCCGTACATCGAGCGTCTGCGTGACGATCTGTCGCTCGCCATCGTCTACGTCAGTCACGCCCGCGCCGAGGTCGAGCGGCTCGCGCGCACCCTGGTGGTGGTGGAGCAGGGGCGGGTGTCGGCGGCCGGACCGATGTCGGAGCTGTCCGCCCGACTCGACGTGCGCGGCATCTCCGACGCGCCGGATGCGGCCAGCGTCATCGATACCACGGTGCTCGCCCACGACGTCGGCCGCCGCCTCACGCGTCTCGGATTCGACGGCGGCGAACTGATGGTCGGCGCGTTCGTCGCCGACGTCGGCGCCCGCGTCCGCGTCCTGATCCCGGCGCGCGAGGTCATCGTCGCGACCGAGCGACCCGACGGCATCAGCGTCCGTAACGTCCTCTCCGGCCGCATCGGCGAGATCGAAGGACATCGTGGCGGCGACGCGCTGGTCCAGATCCGGATCGGGAATACCGGGATCCTGGCGCGGCTGACGCGCGACGCCATCGACCGCCTCCGGCTGGCGACCGGTCGCGAAGTCTACGCGCTGATCAAGGCGTCGTCGGTCGAGCGCCCGGGGTCCTGACAACAGGCTTCGCCTGAGGGCTTGCGAACGGCGCGGCGCCTCACAACAATGGCGCACCATCCAGGGAGCCCCTCATGCCGTCCACGCCGTTCGACTCCGCCTTGTTCCGAGACTTCTTCGGCACCGAGCCGATGCGCGCGGTGTTCTCCGACGAAGCGCTGGTCGAACGCTACCTCGAGGTCGAGGCGGCGCTCGCCCGCGCCCAGGCACGCCTCGGCATCATTCCGGCGCGGGCCGCCACCGAGATCACCGCCAAGGCCGGCATCGCCAACATCGACTTCGTCCGCCTGAAGCGCGAGACCGAGCGCGTCGGCTACCCGATCCTGCCGCTGGTCCGCCAGATCGCCGAGCGCTGCGCCGACGGACTCGGCGAGTACGCCCACTGGGGTGCCACGACCCAGGACATCATGGACTGCGCCGTGGTGCTGCAGGTGCGCGCAGGCCTGGAACTCGTGGAGAAAAGCCTGGCGGCCGTCGCCGAGGCGCTTGCGAAACTCGCGCGCGACCACCGCACGACCACGATGGCCGGACGCACCCATCTCCAGCACGCGCTGCCGATCACCTTCGGCTACAAGGCCGCGGTATGGCTCGCCGCCATCGACCGTCACCGCGAGCGCCTCGCCGAGGTGCGGCCGCGCGCGCTGGTGGTCGAGTTCGGCGGCGCCGCCGGCACGCTGGCCTCGCTCGGCGACAAGGGCCTCGACGTGCGGCGCGAACTGGCAAAGGAGCTGAAGCTCGCCGAACCCGCCATCACCTGGCACGTCATGCGCGATTCGCTGGCCGAAGTCGTGACGTTCCTCGGGCTCGTAACCGGCTCGCTCGGCAAAATCGCGACCGACATCATGCTGATGATGCAGAACGAGCTCGCCGAAGCGTTCGAGCCGTTCGCGCCCGGGCGCGGCGCGAGCTCGACCATGCCGCAGAAGCGCAATCCGATAAGTTGCGAGCTGATCCTCGCGTGCGGCAAGGGCGTGCGCCAGCAGGTGGCGCTGATGCTGGACGCCATGGTCCAGGACCACGAGCGCGCGACCGGTCCCTGGCATGCCGAGTGGCTCGCTGTCCCTGAGAGCTTTCTGCTCACCGCCAGCGCGTTGCACCAGGCGGACTTCCTGCTATCCGGCCTCGAGGTCGACGGCAAGCGCATGCGCACCAACCTCGACCTCACCGGCGGTCTGATCGTCGCCGAGGCGGTGATGATGGGGCTGGCGCCGATGATGGGCCGTCAGAACGCCCACGATGTCGTCTATGACGCCTGTCGCCGCGCGCTCGACGACGGTCGTCCGTTCCTCGACGTGCTCAAGGCCAATCCCGAGATCATGAAGCACATGTCGGAGACCGATCTCGCGGCACTGGTCGAGCCCGCGAACTACGTCGGGCTCGCGGCCGAGATGGTCGACAGCGTTCTGGCGAGACGCGCCAAAGGGGCGAAACGTGGGTGACACGACGGGCATGGAAATGTTCGTCCGTGTCGTCGAGCGGGGCAGCTTCTCGGCGGCGGCGCAGGACCTGAACCTTACGCCCTCGGCAATTAGCAAGCAGGTGACGCGGCTCGAGGGCGAACTCGGCGTGCGGCTGATTAACCGCTCGACCCACGACCTCAATCTCACCGAGGCGGGCAAGATCTACTACGACCGCTGCCTCAAGATCCTCCGTGAGATAGAGCAGGCGCGTGACGCGGTGCACGAGGCCAACGCGACCCTTTCGGGGACGCTGAAGATCCACGTCACGCCGGGCACGGGGCAGCTTATCGTGCTGCCAATCCTCAACCGGTTCCTCAGCGAGCATCCGGCGCTTGCCATCGACCTCACCGTCGAGGCGGCATACGTCGATGTTCTCCAAAACGGTCTCGATCTCTCGATTCGCAGCGGGACTGACGACGATAGCAATCTGCGCTACACCAGCGTCGAATGTCGCGCCCTCACGCCGGTCAAGTACCTCATCTGCGCGACTCCAGAGTACTTCAAGCGCGCCGGCATGCCGAAGGAGCCGCGCGATCTCGCACGTCACGATTGCGTCGTCTACACCACTCAGCCCTCGGCAGAACAGTGGTGGTTCTCCGACGGCAAGAAGCGTTACAGCGTGAATGTGAAGGGGCGCTACCACGCCGACGACTGGTCGGCCGTCCACGCGGCCGTGCGCGACGGCCTCGGTATCGGCCGGTTGCTGGCGCCGTCGGCGAAGCTTCTCGGCGAGACGCTTAAGGTGATCTTCCCCAAGGAAACGGTCTGCGATCGCCAGATCTGGGCCTTCTACCCGCGCGCCCGCAGCCAGCCCCGTAAGCTTACGTTGTTGCTCGACTACCTCCAGGGCGCGCTGGACAACTCGCTGCGGTCGTGAATTTTAGGAAAAACAAGTTTCTCGTTCCGCAGCTTCACAGCCGGAACCCTTGACCCGTATCGTGCGAAACGACCGCGCCCGCTGCGCGGCCGCGCATCGCGTTCAGGGAGGCACAGCGTGGCGAGTTCTGTGGCGGCCGGCTCAGACAAGCCGGTTAAGTTCCTGCTTGATCCGTATCTCGGCTGGGTGCGGCGTGAGGGCATCCCCGTTGTCGAGGACTTCGGCGTCGATCTCCTCAAGGTCGAGACCGGGCGCTGGGCCCGCTTCGACGCGGCTGGGGCCGTCGTTCATATGAAGGGCCGCGGCGACTTCATGTCGCTGTTCCTGATCGATTTGGCGCCTGGCGGGCGGACTTCGCCGCAGCAGCACCTTTTCGAGGAAGTGATCTACGTGCTGGAGGGGCGCGGCTCGACCACCGTGGAGGCCAGCGACGGCCGCAGGCACACGTTCGAGTGGGGGCCGAAGAGCCTGTTTGCGCTGCCGCTCAACGCCCGGTACCAGCACTTCAACGGGTCGGGCCAGGACCGGGCACGGCTGTGCTCGGCAACCAACCTGCCGCTGATCCTCAACGTCTTCCACAACGAGGGATTTGTTTTCAACAACCCCTACCAATTCCCGGAGCGCGAGGGCGAAGGGCGCTTCTTCTCCGGCGAAGGCGAGTTTCTGCCGGTTCGTCCCGGCCGGCATATGTGGGAGACCAACTTCATTCCCGATCTCTCCACGCTCGAGCTGCGCGGCTGGAAGGAACGGGGTGCCGGCGGCAGCTCGATCATCTTCACCCTTGCCGACGGTCTCATGCACGCGCACTCGTCGGAGATGCCGGTCGGCACCTACAAGAAGGGCCACCGCCACGGCGCCGACTTCCATGTGTTCTGTGTTCACGGCACCGGGTACTCGCTTCTCTGGTATCCCGACGACAAGGATTTCCGGCGGGTCGATTGGCAGCACGGTGTCGTGTTCACTCCGCCTGACGGCATGTTCCATCAGCACTTCAACACCAACCCGACGCCCGCGCGTTATCTCGCCATCGCCGTCGGAAGCCAGCGCTATCCGTTCGTGGAATCGAAGCGCCGCCTGTTCGACTTCGGCGTCGACACCTCGGTCAAGGACGGTGGAAACCAGATCGAGTACGAGGACCAGGACCCGCGCATCCACGAGATTTATCTGCGCGAGCTCAAGAAGACCGGCGTCGAGTCACGCATGGGACAGTTCATCGACGAGACACCGTACAAGGCTAAGATTGCCGCGCAGTGACGCTGCCGTACGAGGGACACCAGCGTGGTTGAGAAATCCGGCAAGCCGAAGCTCGAGCTGACCGAGGCCGATCTCGCCGCGGGCATCCTCGGCGACCCCTATGTCGAGTGGGCGGCGGGCGAGGGGGTGCCGGTCCACGAGGACTTCGGCCTCGATCTGCTCGCGCTCGACGTGAAGCCGTGGTCGCGGTTTGGCATTCCGGGCTGTATCGCCCACGTGAAGGGCCGTAGCGACTTCCTCACCCTCTTCGTGCTCGAGATACCTCCGGGCGGCCGTACTGCCCCGATGCGGCATCTGTTCGAGACCGTGGCCTACGGGCTCTCCGGCTCCGGCACCACCGTGGTGCGCATCGGGATGGACCGCGAGCAGGCGTTCGAGTGGGGCGAGAAGAGTGTGTTCGCGATTCCGCTCAACGCACCGTACCAGCTGTTCAATGCCTCGGGGCGCTCGCCCGCGCGCGTCGTCCTCGCCTGCAGCCTGCCTGCCGTCTTCAACATGTTCCGCAACGAGGAATTCGTCTTCCGCAACGATGCCCGATTTCCGGAGCGGGAGGGTGTCGGTCACTTCAGCGGCGACGGCGATTTCGTCTCGGTGCGGTCGGGTCGCCACATGTGGGAGACCAACTTCATCCCAGACGTCGGCGCTCTCCGCCTCGAGTCGTACGAGGGACGCGGCGCCGGCGGGACGAACATCAAGCTGGTGCTCGCCGACGGCACGATTCACGCCCACGTATCGGAGATGCCCGTCGGCACCTATAAGAAGGGCCATCGCCACGGGCCCGACGTGCACGTCTTCTGCGTGTCGGGCAGCGGCTATTCGCTGCTGTGGTACGAGGGCGATGCAGATTTCGTCCGGGTCGACTGGCGGCACGGCGTGGTTTATGCACCGCCGGACGGAATGTTCCACCAGCACTTCGCGACCAGCCGGGATTCCGCCCGATATCTCGCGATCGGCTTCGGGAGCATCCTGTACCCGTATACGAACCAGATGCGGAAGATCTTCCTCGGCTCCGATGTCGACGTGAAGCTGGGCGGCAACCAGATCGAATACGAGGATCAAGACCCCCGAATTCATCAAATCTACCTCGCCGAGCTGGCGAAGACCGGTGCGCAGTCGGCCATGGAGGCGTTCATCGACGAGTCCCACGACCGTTCGAAGTTCAAATCAGCGCGGTGAACCGCGCGAACACCAGGGAAGCACACAGGAGACCAAGATGAGCATTTTTCGGGCGACATTCGCGGCCATTGCCGCGGCCGCAAGCCTGCTGGCGCCAGCTCTCGCGTCCGCCGATGCGGTGGAGGACTTCTACAAAGGCAAGTCGATCACGGTGACGATCGGCACCGAGGCAGGAGGCGGCTACGATCAGTACGCGCGCACGCTGTCGCGCCACATCGGCCGCTTCATTCCGGGGAAACCCACCCTGATCGCGAAGAATGTACCCGGTGCCGACGGGCTCCAGGCGACCAGCCGGCTGTACGCGATCGCGCCGAAGGACGGCACCGAGATCGGCACGTTCCATCGCGACATACCCGTGCTCCCGCTGCTGGGCCTGGTGAAGATCGACTACGACCCGACGAAGTTCGGCTGGATCGGCAGCATGAACGAAGAGACCACGATCTGCATGTCGTGGCACACGAGCCCGGTGAAGACGTTCCAGGACACGTTCACGCACCAGCTGATCGTCGGCGTCACCGCGGCCGGGGCCACGCTCGACACGTTCGAGGCGCCGCTGATCAACCTGTTCGGCGCGAAGCTCAAGGTTGTCGCCGGCTATCGCGGCGG
>DATJIG010000343.1:0-4514 GCA_035493495.1 Alphaproteobacteria bacterium | reverse complement strand
AGGCCCGAGCCCTTGCCGACCTCTTTGGTGGTGAAGACCGGCTCGAAGGCGCGCGCCGCGACCTCCGCGGGCATGCCGACGCCGGTGTCGTTGATCGACACCTGGACATAGTCGCCCGCGCGCACATCGGCGAACTGCGCGGCATCGGCGTCGCCGATCGCGAACTTCTCGGCGGTGATGCTCAGGCGGCCGCCCTTCGGCATCGCGTCGCGCGCGTTCAGCGCGAGATTGAGGATCGCGGTCTCGAGCTGCGACGGATCGGCGAGGCACGGCCACAGATCGTCGCCGGCCGTGGTCTCGATCTCGACCGACTCGCCGAGAGAGCGCCGCAACAGGTGCGCGAGCTCGGTCAGAAGCGTGTCGAGCTGGATCGGTCGCGGCTGCAGAATCTGCTTGCGCGAGAAGGCGAGGAGCTGGCGCGTCAGAGATCCGCCGCGCTCGACCGCGTCGATCGCGCGGCGCAGCATGCGCTGGGCGTCGGGGTGGTCGCGCAGCATGCCGTCGAGCAGGTCGAGATTGCCGAGCACGACACCGAGGAGATTGTTGAAGTCGTGGGCGATACCGCCGGTGAGCTGGCCGACGACCTCCATCTTTTGCGATTGGCGAAGCTGCTCCTCGTGCTCGCGCAGCCGTTTTTCGGAGCGCCTGCGGCCGGTAATGTCGGCGACGACGACGAGATACCCGCCGGCGCCCTCGGTGACCGGAACGTAGGTGACGTTGGCCCAGCGCTCGACGCCGTCGCTGTAGGTGCGCATTTCCTCGAACGTCTTGCCCTCGCCGGCGAGGGCCGCGTCGATATACGGCTTGGAGCGCGCGTGGAACGCGGGCGGCAGCATGTCCGCCACTGTGCGCCCGATGAAGTCCGACTCGGTACGGTTCATCCACCGCCCGGCAACACGGTTGACGAACCGGTAGCGCTGGTTTCGGTCGATGTAGGCGATCAGCATCGGCACGTTGTCGGTGACCAGCCGGATCAGCTGTTCGCCGTCGCGGGCTACCTGCTCGGAGCGTTGCCGCCTGTTCATCTCGACCGCGAGGAATCCGCCGAGTCCGAGGATCAGCACGTTGAGCACCGCGGCGATGCTGGCGTAGCTCCAGGCACTGCGGCGCCACGGCTCGAGGAGATCGTCGTAGGCGCGGGCGACGGTGATGGTCAGCGGCAGGCCGGACAGCATGCGGTAGCTGACGTGGCGACGGACTCCATCGGTGAGGCCGAAGCTCTCGAAGCTCCCGACCGGCGAATCGCCGTCGGCGAACTGGGTGAACAGGGTGATGTTGCCGTAGCGCGTGCCGGCGATGTTGTTGGGATCGGGTTCGCGCAGGAGCAGCGTTCCGTCGTTGCGCCACAGGCCCACGGAGCCGGACTCGCCCGACGTGCGGGTGCGGAAGAAGTCGCGAAGCGTGCCGACCTGGAGCGTGCCGATGACCATGCCGGCGAACCGGCCGTCGGCGGTCTTCATCGCGCGGCTGACGGTGATCGAGGCCTGCCCGCCCGCGCGACCGCGCGTGATGCCGAAGTAAAGACCGGCGTCGGGGTTGGCCCGCTGCGCGGTGAAGTCGTCGCGGTCGGCGAAGCTCGTGCCGTGGCGGGACTGTGCGCGGCTGCCGCCGACGCGGTTGCCCTCGGCATCGAGGACGACGAGTCGCCCCACGTCCGGGAACAGCGCCGCCTGCTGTTGCAGCCGGCTCGCCAGCTCGACGTTGCCCGGCCGCATCAGCTCGGGCTGTGCCTCGACGATATTACGTGTGGTCTCGATCAGCAGGTCGATGCCCTGCATGGTCCTGCCGACGTACTCGGCCATCACCCGGGCGAACGCGGTGTTCTCCGACTCGGTGGTCTGGACCGCCTCGTCGTGGGTTGTCTTCAGGATGTGGTAAACGAGTCCGTCGCACAGGAGAACCAGGACGAATGCGCCGACGATGATGATGACTGGCGCCCAGCGACGTGGGCCGAACCAGGACTCGATGCGCTGTGTCAGCGAGGGCATTCGCCGGAACTGTCTCCAAAAAACCGGCGCCAGCATAGGTGGTCCGAGTCGGCGCGGCAACGTGGCCGCGTGTCCAAGACGTTTTGGAGTCGCTAAACAGCCACGAACAGAATCGAAGCCTTCGCCCTCGCGAGCACCGACGCCGCCGTGTCGCCGAAATACAGGGTCTTGCCGGGGCGGCGGTTGACTCCCATGACGATCAGCGAATCGGGGTGGCTCGATTCGCGCAGGATCGCGTCGTCGGGACCGACGTCGACGCAGACCTTGGTGCGGACCCTTGTGTCGTATTGTTCGGCGAGCTTCACGACCTCGCGCAGGATCGCCTCCTCGTGCCGGCGCGACAGGCGGGCGATCCGGCCGCGGTTCTTCGCCTCGCGACTCGCGACGTAGAGGGCGAGGATTCCGACGCCGGTTCCCCGCGCCAATGCCACCGCGATCTCGGTCGCTCGGCGGGATGCCTCGGTTCCGTTGACCGGGAGGATGATCCGCAACCGCGCGTCCTCGGGGTGCTCGAGATGGCGCCCGCGCCCGACGGTGAGCGCGACCGTGCCCTCGAAGCCCGCCACCGCGCGCGCGGCCCGCGGGTGGAATCCGCTCTTGGCTGTCGCGGTCTTGTCCTCGCCGAGAATGAGCATGTCGTAGCCCTTGCGGGCTTCCTCGGCGATGACGTCGCGCTCCGGCGCATCGTGCTCGACGGTTGTGACGGGCACCGGCTCCGGTTTCGGATTGCCCTTTGCCGTATCCTCGCCGGCGTCTTGCCGCGCGGCCTCGGCCGCCGATTTCACCGCCTCCTCGGGAGTTTCGGGCGGCTCGGGCTCTGCGCCCTTTCCATCGCCATTGCCGATGCCGATGCGCAGCACGGTGGTGGGAATGCCGCGGCTGCCGGCGATCAGCCCGGTGAGGTGCGCGGCGAACGCGCCATTGGAACTGTCGTCGACCGCGAGCAGCAGCCGCTCGACGTTGGGCAGGAAGCCTTTGGACTCGATCTCCTCGCGCTCGAGGCGGGCCTTTTCCTCGGCGCCGAGCGGCAGGCGCCCGAGCGACCAGCGCAGCATCGGCGGCATCGCCAGCGTGGTGATCACCGCCATCGCGACGATCATCGTGAACAGATCCTGCGACAGCACGCCCATCGAAAGGCCGATGGTGGCGACGATGACCTCAGTCGAGCCGCGCGCGTTCATGCCGCTCGCGAGCGCCAGCGATTCGCTGCGCGTCAGCCCGCCGATTTCGCCGCCGGCGAACGCGCCCGCGAACTTGCCGATGCTGGCGATCGCAACCAGCCCGGCGGTGAGGCCGAGGAGCCGCATGTCACCGAGGATCGTCAGGTCCGCAGAGAGCCCGGCGGTGCCGAAGAACACCGGCGCGAACAGGCCGACGATGACGCCGCGCAACTGATAGTCGATGCGCCGGGTCAGGATCGGCGATTCGCCGACGAGGATGCCGGCGATGAAGGCGCCGAGAACGGTGTGCACGCCGATCGCCTGAGTGATCAGCGCCATGCCGATCATCAGGAGGAGGATCAGCGAGATCACCGGCACCTCGCTGACGAAGCTGTCGTTGACCCACCGGATCATCCAGAAGACTAGGCGTCGGCCGATGGTCAGGCTGATCACGATGAACGCCAGCGTGCCGATAATGCTGCGCGCGAGCGAGGCCGCGTCGATGCTGCCCGACTCGGCGAGGCTGAACGTAATGGCGATGATGATCCAGCCGACGGTGTCGTCGATGACCGCCGAGGCGAGGATCACCTGGCCGACGTTGCGGCGCAGGAATTCCATTTCGCGCACCACCATCGCGACGATCTTGACCGAGGAGATCGACAGCGCCGTGCCGAGGAACAGCGCCGCGATCAGCCGCTCGTCGGGTTTCGGCAGCAGCCAGTCGGGAAGGAATTCGCCGAGGATGAAGCCGCAGCCGAACGGCAGCACGATGCCGGTGAGCGAGACGCTGAACGCCGCGCGGCCGATGCGCCGCACGAGCTGGAGATCGGTCTCCATCCCTGCCAGCAGCAGCAGCATGAGGACGCCGAACTGCGACACGCCGTCGAGCATTGCCTTTTGTCCGGCGCTGGACGGGAACAACGCGTGCTGTGCGTCGGGCCACAACAGGCCAAGCACCGACGGGCCGAGCAGCA
Source organism: Alphaproteobacteria bacterium (assembly GCA_035493495.1). Taxonomy (GTDB): domain Bacteria; phylum Pseudomonadota; class Alphaproteobacteria; order SMXQ01; family SMXQ01; genus DATJIG01. Next base: position 392 of record DATJIG010000343.1, on the reverse strand, counting down.
GACCGCCGACCAATTGTCCCATGACGGTCGGCTGGCCGATGCGCTGCATCGCCTCGCCGAGCACGCGTCCGAAGAAGATCAGCACGGCAAGCTGGACGAGAAAGACGACCTCCGAGGCCTTGTCGGAGCCGCCGCCTTCGGCGGCCCATGCGGTCGCCGCGCAGGCGAGCACGGCCGCCGCCGTCAGCGTCCATCGAGTCGATTTCGCCAAGTTCATACGAGGGGCCGCGTGCCATGGGCCGGAAGGCGGAGGCTTTCAGGCTGCCAGATCGCCCGGCCCGCGCCCGTGGGAAAATTCGGCCCGCGATGTGTTCGGGCGGGCAGGGCGTTTCAGCGCCGGCGGGTCAACCAGGCAAAGGCGAACACCGCGGCGACGATGAGGAGGACCGCAA
>DATJIG010000342.1:0-3457 GCA_035493495.1 Alphaproteobacteria bacterium | reverse complement strand
GGCTGTAACGCTCCGGCTCCTGCAGGGCGAGTTGAACCGCCATGCCGCCGGCCTGCGAATGGGCGACCAGCGCCGTCTGCTTCAAGCCGAGTGCGTCGATGATCTTCGGCACCAGCTTGCGACGAAACGCGACCGTATGGTCGGTCGGGACGTCCGACAGGCCGAAGCCCGGCTGGTCGAAGGCGATGGCGCGGAATCCGGCCTTTGCCAGCGGCCCGAGATTGCGGATGAACACGTCGGCCGAGGACCCGAGAGATGCACCATGCAGAAGAAGCAGCGGATGCCCCTGCCCTTCCTCGATGTAACGGATGCGCAGCCCGTCGACGGTCACATATTTGTCGGCGATACGGCTGGTCACTTCGGTGGCCATCGGTGTCCTCCCTCGTTGCGGAATTCGGTCGATCCTAACACGCACGCGCTGCGCGCGGCAGGGCTCAAAGCTCGCCCTGAAGCCCCGCTCCCTTGATGCCGGCGACGGCGCACGCCTCGTCGTTCTGCGCCGAATCGCCGCTGACGCCGACAGCGCCCAGCAGCGTGCCGTCGGCCGCGCGCACCAGCAGTCCGCCCTGCACCGGAATGATGCGTCCCCCCGAGGCGGCGGTCACGGCGGCGACGAACTGCGGCAGATCGCTGGCGAGCTTGGCGATCTGCGCCGACGAGCGGCCGAGGCCGAGCGCACCCCAGGCCTTGCCGTAGGCGATGTCGAATCGCAGCAGGCTCGAGTTGTCCTGCTTCTTGAAGGTGATTAGATGGCCGCCGTCGTCGAGCACGGCGACGCTCATCGGCTTGAGCTTCATCTGGCTGGCGGTGGCGAGCGCGGTGTCGACGATCGTCGACGCCTGGTCGAGCGTGAGCTTGGTCATGATCCCCCGGTGAACTGTGGCCGCAATACCCGGCCGTCTTGAAAGGTTTCTTGAAAGGCGGCGCATCCTAGCGGCGCGGCGACGGCGCTGCCAGCCTTCTCAGACCCCAGCCTTTCTAGACAGTCGTGAGCGCCCGGTGCGGCAGCGGCGGCAACGCGACGTCGATCGCATCCCCGGTCCGGACCTCGCCGTCGGCAACGACCACCGCCATCACGCCGCAACGGTAGACCGGGTTTCCATCGGCATCCTTGCCGATGACCGCGTCCATCAGGCCCTGCTGAAAGTCGTTGAGCTGGCGGCATGGCTTGCGCAGCCCGGTGATCTCGATCACCGCCTCGGCGCCGAACTTCAGGCGGGTTCCGGTGGGAAGATCCAACAACGCGATGCCGCGCGTCGTCACGTTCTCGCCGACGGTTCCAGGAAACACCTTGAACCCGGCGGCGCGCAGCTCCTCCTGCAGCTCTTCATGGATGAGATGAACCTGCCGCAGGTTCGGACGGTCGGGATTGCGGCGTATGTCGACGCGATGTTGCACCGTGGTCCCGAGGTGCGCGTCGCCCTCGACGCCGAGCCCGGTGATCAACCGGATCGCCCGCTCGTTGGGCTTGGTGAACGTATGCGTCCCGCTCCGACTGACTGCGACGACGATCGCCATCTGCTCCTCCTCAGTGATACAACCCTGCGGTACGCGCGCGCTGCTGCACCAGCGCGAGCACCTGATCGACAGTCGGCGTCGGCACGCCGACCAGCCGCCCCATCTCCTGGACCGCGGTCACCAGCGCATCGATCTCCATCGGCCGCCCGCGCTCGAGGTCCTGCAGCATCGACGTCTTGTGGGCGCCGACGGCGGCGGCGCCGGCGATCCGCTTGTCGACGTCGATGCCGAACTTGACGCCCAGCTTCTCGCCGATCGCCTGCGCCTCCAGCATCATCGCTCGCGCGACGGCGCGCGTGCCGGGATCGGTCGCGATGACGTCGAGCGTCGCGTGGGTCAGCGCGCTGATCGGGTTGAAGCAGCAGTTGCCCCACAGCTTGATCCAGATCTCGTCGCGGATGCGCGGCCGCACCGGCGCCTTGAGTCCGGCCTTGATCATCGCCTCCGAGAGCGCGGTGACGCGCGCGGTCTTCTCGCCGGTCGGCTCGCCCAACGTGAAGCGATCGCCCTCGACGTGCTTGACGACGCCGGGCTCGACCACCTCGCACGCGGGATAGACGACGCAACCGATGGCGCGCTCCGGCCCGATGCCGGACCACTGCACGCCGCCGGGATCGACCGATTCGAGGCGCCGGTCGCGCCACGGACTGTCGAGGCCGTGGAAGTACCACCACGGCACGCCGTTGACGCCCCACACCACCGCGGTCTCGGGGCCGAACAGCGGCGCCAACTGGTCGACCACCCCCGGCACCGAATGGGCCTTCAGCGTGATGACGACGTAATCCTGCGGGCCGGCCTCGGCGGCGGTGCCGACGGCGCGCACCTTGGCGACCTTTTCCTGAAAGTTTCCATTGTTATCGGCGCGAATGAGCTTCAGCCCGTTCGCCTGCATTGCCGCGAGGTGCGGCCCGCGCGCGACCAAGGTGACGTCGGCGCCGGCGAGCGCCAGCTCCGCGCCCATGAATCCGCCGATGGCTCCGGCGCCAAAAATGCAAATGCGCATGAAACGACTCGTGATGGATGACGGACGACGGTCCGCCGGGTTGGCGTTTGTACCATGAGAGCCGCAGCGGCGCCCGGATCGGCGCCGAGAATGCCACAGGCGGGCGGCGACGGAAACCGGACGCCCCGCATTGCCCTCAGGCGACCGCCGCTAGGCGACCGCCGCGGCCTGTTCGCCAACGCTCGCAGCGGGCTGCGTGAACGGCAACGTGACGATGGCGCGGGTACCGCAGTTGACCGCGCTCTCGACCACGAACGATCCGCCATGCAGCTCGGCCATCATCTTCACCAGCGGCAGGCCGAGCCCGGTGCCCTGGTGGTTGCGCGCGAGCGCACTCTCGATCTGCACGAACGGCTGCAGGATGCGATCGAGGTCCTTGGGGTGGATGCCGACGCCGGTGTCGGCGACGACGAAGCGGATCCCAGTCTGGTCCCGGGTCGCACTGAGCTCAACCTGCCCGCCCGGCTTGGTGAACTTGAAGGCGTTCGACAGGAGGTTGAGCAGAATCTGCTTCAGCTTGCGGCCGTCGGCCCGCAACATGAGCGGGCTCTCCGGCATCCGCGCCGTGAAGGCGAGTCCGGCGGTCTCGGCGCGCTGGGTCATGATCTTCGTCACGTCCGCCACGATGTCGGCGACGTTCACGTCCTCGACGTAAAGCTCGAGCTTTCCCGCCTCGGCCTTGGAAAGGTCGAGGATGTCGTTGATGATCGAGAGCAGGTGCGTACCGCTATGATGGATGTCGTCGAGGTACGTCCGGTAGCGCTCGTTGCCGAGCGGTCCCTGCACCTCGTGCAGCATCATCTCGGAAAAGCCGATGATCGCGTTCAGCGGCGTGCGCAACTCATGGCTCATGGTCGCCAGGAACTCGGACTTCGAGCGATTGGCGGACTCGGCCGCCTCCTTGGCCTGTGCCAGCGCCTCGTAGGTCTCGAGGCG
>DATJIG010000341.1:0-15150 GCA_035493495.1 Alphaproteobacteria bacterium | reverse complement strand
CGCGTCGCGCACGTAGATGCCGTCGATCTTCACCACGTCGACGTCGAGCGCGCGAAGATATTGAAAGGCCGAGGCGCCGGCGCCGAAGTCGTCGAGGCAAACCTTGTGGCCGGCGTCGCGCAAGCCGCGCACCACCTGCGCCACCGCCTCGAGATTCTGGATGCGGGCCGACTCGGTGATCTCGAACAGCACGTTGCCGCGCAGCGACGGATGCTCGCGAAGCTGCCGATGCAAGGCGTCGACGAACGCGGGCGAGCCGATCGACCGGCCGGAGACATTTACGGCCACGTGGTGATCGACGCCCGCCGTTCTCTCGTCCTCGAGCCAGCGAAGCACCTTGGCGCACATGGCGAGGTCGAAATCGCAGATCAGTCCGCTGCGCTCGGCGAAAGTGATCGTCTGGTACGGTCCGTCCGCAGCCGGACCGAAGTCGTCGAACCGCGCCAGCGCCTCGTAGTGCTGGATCTGCCGGGTCACCAGATCGACGACCGGCTGAAATACCATGCGGAAGCGCCCGTCACGGACGACGCTCCGGAACTCCTGCACGCGATCGACGGTGTCGTTGATGAGGGCCGATAGTCCCGCCGACAGACTCGTCAGATCGAAGCTGTCGCCCTGGGAGACGAAGCGGTCGAACACGTACAGGCACGCCCGCGCCGCGTCATCACGACTCATGCCCTCGAGATCGAGGTCGAGCTGCGCCGCCACCGGGTGGACGCCCTCGCCGTCCGGGTCGACGCTGCGCGCCGCCGCGCGCACGCGCTCGGCGAGAGCCGCCGTATCGGCGGACGTGGCATGGACGAAGCCGAAGCTGCGGGCGTCGAACTGGCCGGCGGTGTCGCCGCCGAGCGACGCCTCGCGAACGATGTCGCCCACCGACTTCAGCAGGCGCGCGCTGGTTTCGCTCTCGAGCCGTTCCTCGAGCTCGCTCAGTCCGTCGAGCCGGAGCATCGTCAGCTTGTAGGCCTTGGCCGCCGGACCGAGAGCCTTGAGGCGCGTACCCGCCGAATCGGCTAGCGCCGGGCCATCGGGCAGGCCACTCGGCGTCAGGCGGTTGGTGACGGGAACCGGCGGCGCCTGGGCCAGTCCGCCGACAATGTGCAGCGCGAGGTAATAGCGCCCGAGATCCGGCATGTGGTAACCGACCAGCGCCAGGGGCGCGGCTTCGCGCGAGCCGCTCTGGAGCCGGATGCGCACGTCGCGGATGCGCTCGCCTCCCACCGCGGTGGCGAGCAGGCTCTTGGCCCAATCGCGGTCGGGTTCGGCAACGATATCGAGGAACGAGCGGCCGATCAGGGCCTGGGGCGCGGCGCCGAGAGTGCCCACGGTCGCGCCGGCGACGTAGACGACCCGCAGGGTCGCATCGAGTTCGATCAGGATGTCGGAGGCGCAGAAGGCAAGGGCCACAAACCGGTCGCGCTCGCTGCGGAGAATATCCTCCGTCCTCGGCACCGAACCTTCGAAACTGTCGCGCTTCATGCCAGCCTCGTCTACCTGCCAAGGATGGCCGCGCGGGCCACTCGCACCGGGGCCGCACTCACTGCGCGGTCGTGATCCGGTGGGTCCTTTGATCTCTTCCGAGAGTAGCCGTACCCGTTTAATAAAATGTTACGTTCATGCGTTCGGAGATGGCTGTGGATATGTCGAAAGAGCAAGCGGAACAGGGCTTTGATGCCGGTCGGGCATTCGCCCACGTCGAGACGTGGGTGTTCGATCTCGACAACACCCTCTACCCGGTCGAATGCCCTCTCTTCGAGCAGGTCGATCTGCGGATGACGGACTACATCGCGGCGCGGTTCGCGCTGCCGCACGAGGACGCGCGGCGACTGCAGAAGGACTACTGGAAGCGTTACGGCACGACGCTCAAGGGACTGATGCTCCACCACGACATCGAGCCCGGCGAGTTTCTGGACTTCGTCCACCAGATCGATCTCTCGGTGCTGCCCGACAACCCGGCGCTCAAGATCGCGCTCGAGCGGCTGCCCGGGCGCAAGGTGATCTTCACCAACGGCCCCGGCCACCACGCCGCCGCCGTGCTCGACCGTCTCGGCATCGCCGGACACTTCGAGACGGTGTTCGACATCGCCTCGTTCGATTACCTGCCCAAGCCCGAAGAGGCGGCGTACCGCCACATGCTGAGGGAACTCGGCGCCGATCCGCGCAAATGCGCACTGTTCGAGGATACCGTCGTCAATCTCGCCCCGGCTGCGACGCTCGGCATGACCACCGTCCTGGTGGCGCCGCGCGGACGTGTCGTCGAGGTGCGGACAGAATGCGGCGCCCACGTTCACCACGTCATCGACGACCTGGCATCGTTCCTCGACCGGATTTCCGACGCCACGGCGGCGGGCTGAAACCATCCGCCCCGCGGTTGACAGGGGAGCCCCCCTCTTCCATTTTGCGGGCCTCCCGTCAAAACCACTCACAACCTACGGACTTCCGCTTCTCATGGACACCAACGCCCTTCAGCCGGTCATTGATAAAGCCTGGGATAACCGCGACCAAGTGTCACCGTCGACCAAGGGTGAGATTCGCGACGCCGTCGAGGCCACCCTCGAGGCGCTCGACTCCGGCACCGTGCGCGTCGCCGAGAAGCGCAACAACGGCTGGCAGGTGAACCAGTGGGCCAAGAAGGCGGTGCTGCTGTCGTTCCGCCTCTCCGACAACGCCCTGATCCCGGGCGCCCCCGGCGATCAGGCCCGCGGCGCCGGCCACTGGTTCGACAAGGTGCCGTCGAAGTTCTCGGGCTGGGACGACGCCCACTTCCGCAAGGCGGGCTTCCGCGCGGTTCCGGGCTCGTTCGTCCGGCGCGGCGCGTTCATCGCGCCGGGTGCCGTGCTGATGCCGAGCTTCGTCAACCTCGGCGCCTACGTCGATTCCGGCACCATGGTCGATACCTGGGCTACGGTCGGAAGCTGCGCCCAGATCGGCAAGAACTGTCACCTCTCGGGCGGCGTCGGCATCGGCGGCGTGCTCGAGCCGCTGCAGGCGGGCCCCGTCATCATCGAGGACAACTGCTTCGTCGGCGCCCGCAGCGAGGTCGCCGAGGGCGTCGTCGTCGAGACCGGCTCAGTGCTGTCCATGGGTGTGTTCCTCGGCGCGTCGACGCGCATCGTCGACCGCGCCACGGGCGAAGTCTTCGTCGGCCGCGTCCCCGCCTACTCGGTCGTCGTGCCGGGGACCATGCCCGGCAAGCCGCTGCCCGACGGCACGCCGGGCCCGTCGCTCTACTGCGCCGTGATCGTCAAGCGCGTCGACGAGCGCACCCGCTCCAAGACCTCGATCAACGAGCTCCTGAGGGACTGATGGCCAGCACCGTCGTCGGCGATCTCAGCCAGCCCCTGCCGCTCGCGCAGGCGCTGATCCGCCGGGCGTCGGTGACGCCGAAGGACGAGGGCGCGCTCGACGTGCTGCAGCGCGCGCTCGAGTCCCTGGGCTTCGTCTGCCATCGCCTGCCGTTCTCGGAAGCTGGCACCGCCGACATCGACAACCTGTACGCGCGCCTCGGCACGAAAGGCCCGAACTTCTGCTATGCCGGCCATACCGACGTGGTACCGGTGGGAGATGCGAAGGGCTGGACGGTCGACCCGTTCGCCGCCGACGTCATCGACGGGCATCTCTACGGTCGCGGCGCCGCCGACATGAAGGGCGGCATCGCCTGCTTCGTCGCCGCCGTCGCGCAGTTCGTAAAGGCGCGCGGGCCCGATTTCGGCGGCTCTATCAGCCTGCTGATCACCGGCGACGAGGAAACCGTCGCCATCAACGGCACGCGCAAAATGCTCGACTGGCTCGAATCGCGCGGCGAGACCCTCGACCACTGCATCGTCGGCGAGCCGACCAATCCGCTGCGCCTCGGCGACATGATGAAGATCGGCCGCCGCGGCAGCCTGGTCGGCTTCCTTACCGTGCACGGCATGCAGGGCCACACCGCCTACCCTCATCTCGCCGACAATCCGATCCCGTATCTGCTGCGCATGCTGTCGGCGCTGATCGAGAAGCCGCTCGACGAGGGTAGCGCGCACTTCCAGCCGTCGACGCTGGAGATCGCGACCATCGATGTCGGCAACACCGCGACCAATATCATCCCGAACAAGGCGACCGCGACCTTCAACATCCGGTTCAACGACCACCACTCGTCGGACAGCCTGATCAAGCGTCTCACCGAGACGTTCGATCGCGTCGCCGCAGGACCGCGCAAGGACGGCTCTCCGCGATACGAGGTCGCGTGGCAGCGCAACGGCGAGTCGTTCTTCTTCCCGCCTGGCGAGTTGTCGGGGCTGATCGGGCGCGCCGTGAAAAAGGTCACCGGCCGCGAACCCGAGCTGTCGACCACCGGCGGCACGTCCGACGCGCGCTTCATCCACCGCATGTGCCCGGTGGTGGAGTTCGGCCTCGTCGGCCAGACCATGCACAAGGCCGACGAGCGGGCGTCGCTCGCCGACCTGGACCAGCTCACCGAGATCTATCGCTCGGTGCTCGACGACTACTTCCGTCGCTGATGCGTCGCGCGCACCGGACGGACGCGCGATGATCTCCGCCCGCGACATTCGCCACGCGCTGACCGGCGCGGTGCTGCTCGCCCGCGGTGAGCGCACCGGCGTCGCATACTTCGAGGACACGCCGCGCGACTTCTGGCGCTCGTTCTGGGCCGCGGCGGTGGTCGCGCCGGTCTGGCTGCTGCTCATCGCCATCGCCGGTCCCGACACCGACGCCGGGCCTCTCCGCGTGATGCTCGCGGAGGTCGTCGAGTATGCGCTGCTGTGGACCGCATTCCCGCTGGTGCTGCACGAGATCCTGTCGCGCAGCGGCATCGACGAGCACTTCTGCCGCTACATCGCCGTCCACAACTGGGCCTCTGTCATCGTTGCCCCGGCGATGCTCGTCGCGATCATCATCGGCACGGCGGTGCCGCTCGACATCCTGCAGTTGCTTCCGATTCTCGTCATCATCTCGAGCCTGGTCTACGAGTGGTTCATGGCCAAGGTGATGCTCGAGGTAAGCGGCGCAACCGCCGCCGGCATCGCGGCGATGGATTTCTTCCTGGGTCACGTCATCAATCTGGTCGTCGAGGCGCTGCTCGCGGCGCCGACCGGGACTGATCTGGGGCTCGGCCAGTAGTCGGCGCGTTCAGTACGCAACGCGCATGAGATAAAGCCCGTCGGGCGGTGCGGTCGGGCCGGCCTTGGTGCGGTCCGCCGCGGCGAGCGCCCGCGCAACGTCCGCCGCAGTCCAGTGGCCATCGCCGACCATCTTCAGCGTTCCCACCATGATCCGCACCTGGCTGTGGAGGAACGAGCGCGCCTCGGCGCGGATCTGGATCTCGTCGCCGGCGCGGCTGACATCGAGCGTGTCGAGCGTCTTCACCGGGCTCTCCGCCTGGCAATCGGCGGCGCGAAACGACGAGAAGTCGTGATTGCCGATCAACGTCTGCGCCGCTTCGTGCATGGCGCTGGCGTCGAGGCGGTACGGCACGTGCCAGACATGACCGCGGTCGAGCGTCGGCGGCGCGCGGCGGTTGAGGATGCGATAGAGGTACGACCGGCCCTTGGCCGAGAATCGCGCGTGGAAGTCGTCAGCCGCGACCTGCGCCTCGATGATCGTCACGGGATTTGGCTTGAGATGGAAGTTGAGGGCGTCGCGCACGGTGTCGGTCGCAACCTCCTTGACGAGATCGAAGTGCGCGACCTGGCCGAGCGCGTGCACGCCCGAGTCGGTGCGCCCGGCACCCTGCACGTGGGCCTCTTCCTGCGCGAACCTGCGGATCGCCTCCTCGATCGCGCCCTGGACCGAGGGACCGTTGTCCTGGCGTTGCCAGCCGACGAACGGCGAACCGTCATACTCGACGAGAATGCGGTAGCGCGGCATCAGGCGGGCTCGGCTGTGAGTGCGACGCCCTTCGCGAGCGGAAAGCCGCGCAGGAACGCATCGGCCGGCATCTTGCCCTTGCCCTCGCGCTGCAACACCGTGAGACGCAAGGCGTCCGCGCCGCATTTGATGGTCAGGTGATCGTCGAGGACGCTGCCCGGCGCGGCGCGCGAGCTGTCGACAACGACATCGGCGCCGAACACCTTGATGCGGGCACCTTCGTGGACGAACCAGGCGCCGGGACGCGGCGCGAAGGCGCGGACGCGGCGCTCGAGCGCCACCGCCGGTTCGCGCCAATCGAGGCGCGCGTCGGCCGGCTCGATCTTTTTGGCGTAAGTCGCACCGTCCGCGGGCTGCCGCTCGGGCATGAGCGTGCCATTCGTGATGCCGTCGAGCGCGTTCACCGTTAGCGGCGCACCCATCGCCGACAGCTTTTCATGCAGCTCGCCCGCGGTCAGCCGATCGATGGCGATGCGCTCCTTCAGCAGCATCGCCCCGGTGTCGAGCCCCTCGTCCATCTGCATGATGGTGATGCCGGTATCGGAATCGCCGGCGAGGATCGCGCGCTCGACCGGTGCCGCGCCGCGCCAGCGCGGCAGCAGCGAGCCGTGTATGTTGAGGCATCCGAGACGCGGCGCTTCGAGAATCGCCTTGGGCAGGATCAAACCGTAGGCCGCGACCACCGCGACATCGAGCCCGAGCGCGCGGAACGCCTCCTGCTCGTCAGCGGCCTTGAGCGACGCGGGCGTCCGCACGGGAAGACCGAGACGCTCGGCCGCCTCGTGGATCGGCGTCTTACGCACGCCGTAGCCGCGCCCGGCGGGCTTCGGCGCCCGCGTGTAGACGCAGGCGACGCGATGTCCCGCGGCGACGATTGCCTCGAGCGCCGGCAACCCGAACGGCGACGTCCCCATGAAGGCGAGGGTGAGCTTGGTCATGGCCGCTCAGATAGCACGACCGCGCGCCCGCGACGATGGCGTGTCGCGCGCATCCGTCTCAAACTTTCGGAAGTGAGCTAGAGCCGGACGCCCGCCGCGCGCTTCGCCGGCGGCTCGCCCTTGGTCTTTTTCAGCTTCTGCAGCTTGCGCAGGATCATGCCGCGCTTGAGCGTCGAGATGTGGTCGACGAACAGCACGCCCTGGAGATGATCGATCTCGTGCTGCAGGCAGGTCGCGAGCAGGCCGTCGGCCTCGATCTCGCGGCTCACGTTGTTCTCGTCGAGGTAGCGCGCGACCACCTTGATCGGCCGCTCGACCTCGGCGAACTGCTCGGGCAGCGACAGGCAGCCTTCCTCGTACATGGCGACCTCGTCCGATTTCCAGACAATCTCCGGATTGGCGATGCGCAACGGCTCGGGCTTCTCGGGATCCTTGGCGATGTCGATCACCAGCACCCGCTTGTTGACGCCGACCTGCGGCGCGGCGAGCCCGATGCCGGGCGCCGCGTACATCGTCTCCAGCATGTCGTCCATCAGCTTGCGGACGGCGCGGTCGACCTCGGGCACCGGTTCGGCCATGCGGGCGAGCCGGGGATCGGGAGCGACGAGGATGTCGAGGAGGGCCATGAGCCTGCTGTAACGCTTCGCTGTGCGGGGAAACGGTCGCGATCGCTTCAGCACCGTCGGGCGACCGTGCCGTTTAGGTAAGACGCGCTGACCAACCCGTCAAGGTGTTCTCCCATTGTTCTCGTGTGCGTGGTAGGGTCGGACCCGTCGGTTCAGGGGAGCGTGTCACATGGATTTTGCCGTCATCGCCGCGGTCGCCCTGGCGTTGCTGGCCGTCGGGCTCGGAGCTTGGCTGGCCGCGGTCCTGCGCGAGCGCAGACGGCTGGAAACGGAGCTTCTGGAGACGCGCGCACTGGTCGAGGGCTACCTCGCGACCAAGACCGAATCGGAGACCCGCCTCGCCTCGGCCGAAGCCGCGCTCGCCGCCGCCCGTGATGAGCGTGAGCGAGCCGTGGCAGCGACAGAGCGCGAGCGGACGGCGCGCGAAGGCGCGGATCGCCAGGCGGCCCTCGCCGAGCAAGCGCGGACGCAGATGGAACAGCGCATGGCCGACTGGGACGCCGTGCGCGCCCAGACGCTCGATGCCACCAAGGCGGCGTTGCTCGAAACCTCGACCACGCTGTCGAGCAAGCTGATCGAGGATCACAAGCGCGAGGCCGAAGCCGCCAAAAAGCAAAGCGAGGAGCTGGTCAAGCAGACGACCGAGAGCCTGACCAAGGGCGTGCAGCAGTTGGTCGAGCATGTCTCGACGCTCAATGCGCGAGTCGAGCAGTCGGACACCAAGGCCGAGACCATCCTGCGCGCCCTCTCCAATCCCGCCGGCGCGGGACAAATGGCGGAGATCGGCCTCAACAATACGCTCGAGACGTTCGGGCTGGTCGCGGGACGCGACTTTCTGCTGCAGCACACGATCGACGGCGAGGAGGGTTCGCGGCTGCGGCCCGACGCCGTGGTGTTCCTGCCCGGCCAGTCGGTGCTGACGATCGACTGCAAGGCATCGAAGCACCTGCTGGAGATTGCCGATACCGAAGGAACCGACCGCGAATCTGACACCTACGCGCGGCTCGCGGGAACGATGAACCAGCACCTCAGGGCGCTCGCGAGCAAGGACTACGCCAGCGCCTATCGCGAGACCTGCCGCAAGGCCGGCAAGGGCGACCAAGTGCATCGCGTGATCAACATCATGTATCTGCCGAGCGAGGTCGCGGTCGAGCGGCTCGCCAAGGCCGATCCCGAGTTCATGCGCAAAGCGGCGCGCGAGCAGATCGTGGTCTGCGGCCCGACGGGGCTCATGGCCTACATCGGCTTCGCCAGCGTCGAGATCGACCTCGGCCGCCAGGCGGAAAATCAGGAGCAGATCGTCACCGGCGCCCAGCGGCTGATCGAGGCGATCGGCGTCGTCGTCGGCCACGTCAACGGCGTCGGGCGCGGCATCAAGACCGCGGCGGACAGTCACATGAAGATGGTCAAATCGATCAACGGCCGCCTGCTGCCACGCGGCCGCGAGCTCGGCAAGCTCGGCGTGCGCATGCCGCGCGGCAAGGATTTGCCGTCGCCGCTGCCGATGTTCCAGATCTTCGATTCCGAGGACGCGCTGATCGAGGGCGAGGCCGAGGATGTGACGACGGCCGGCGCGCTGCCCGACGCGACCGCGCGCGAGGGCGAGTGATCCCGCTGACACCGACGCCTTACCGCGCGCTGAATGCGCCGCGGTAGCGGAAGGCGCGCGCGGCGGCGAATCCCACCACCGCGAACAGCACCAGCGCGACGGCCTGCGCGATCGCGAACGGCGGCTCCGACCCGGTCGGCGCCAGCGCGTGCAGCGCCGGGGCCTTGGCGAACGCCTGGGCGATCGCCACGAACACCAGGAAGTAGAGAGCGATCACGACGCAGATCGCATAGGTCCTGCGCCACGGCCCGGCGAGCCGGTAGCCGTAGCGGCCGATGACGGCGAACAGCAGCGCGATCAGCGACAGCACGCCGACCCAGTGGGAGGGGCCGAAACCCGGGCCCGAAAACAGGAAACCGGTGGCGCTGGTGGCGGTCGCGGTGGCGAGGAACAGCGTCGTCCAGACGACGGATTCCCAGGCCAGGAACAGCCCGAGCACCGCGAGGGCGCCCGTGGTCAGCGCCGCCAGACTGAGCAATGTGTGGATACCGGTGAGCGTCGACGGGTCCAAAATCACGGTGTCCCCCCCGGACCGACAGTGACGACAATGCCACTGTATCATCGATATCCACACCCGTCGTCACAAGGTCACTCGCCCGCCGCCCGGGGCTGGTCTAGCGTCCCCGGAGCCGCTCGCTGCCCGAGCCAGGTGTGCGCCGGACGGCGCGGAATCGAGGCTTTTCTCATGGCTACCGTTGCCGAAAGCTGGCCGACCTTGGTCTCGAATCCATGGCCGGCGCTGCCGCTCGCCGACTGGCGCGACACCTGCGAGACGCTTCAGCGCTGGACTCAGATCGTCGGCAAGGTCCGCCTCGCGCTGACGCCGTGGCTCAACCACTCGTGGCATTCGACGCTCTACGTCACGCCGCGCGGGCTGACGACATCGCCGATCCCCTACTGCGACCGCACCTTCTCGATCGATTTCGACTTCCTCGCCCACTGCCTCGTCATTCGGCCCGACTGGGGACCGGAGCGACGCGTGGCGCTCAGGCCGCGCTCGGTTGCCGACTTCTACGGCGACCTGATGCGGACGCTCGCGGTCCTCGACATCGAGGTGTCGATCAGCCGCCTGCCCAACGAGCTTCCCGATGCGACGCCGTTCGACCAGGACACGGTGCACCACTCCTACGATCCCGACTACGTGCAGCGGTTCTGGCGGGTGCTGGTGCAGTGCGACCGCGTGTTCAAGACGTTCCGCACCGGCTTCCTCGGCAAGGCGAGCCCGGTGCATTTCTTCTGGGGCAGCTTCGATCTCGCGGTGACGCGGTTCTCGGGCCGCCGCGCGCCGATGCATCCCGGCGGCGTGCCGCACCTTCCCGACGCGGTCACCCGCGAGGCCTACTCCCACGAGGTCTCGAGCGCCGGCTTCTGGCCCGGCGGCGGCGCGATCGACTATCCGGCGTTCTACTCCTACGCCTATCCGGCACCGCCCCGCTTCAACGCTGCGCGCGTCCGTCCCGAGGCCGCGTTCTTCCACGATCAACTCGGCGAGTTCATCCTGCCGTACGATGCGGTGCGCACCGCCGAGGATCCCGGCGAGGTGCTGCTCGATTTCCTGCAGTCGACCTACGATGCCGCCGCCGATCTCGGCGGCTGGGACCGCGCGGCGCTCGAATGCGATCTCGGCGTCCCGGGACGCCCGCGGCCGGTCTAGCGCGCCTTCAGCGCGCTCACCACACCTGAGCACAACGCAGCGACCTCGCGCTCCGGCATGGTGTAGGCGGGCGTGAGATAGACGATGTCGAGGAACGGCCGGACCCAGAGACCCAGTTCGAGGCAGCGCCGCGCGATTGTCTCGAGGCCCTCGCGCGACTCGAGCTGCACGACGCCGATGGCGCCGCGTGCGCGCACGTCGGCGACGCCGGGCAGGTCGCGGGCAGGCTCCAGACCCTCGCCCAACCAGCGTTCCATCGCGCGCACCTGATCGAGCCGCGGCTCGGTCGCGAACAGGTCGAGCGAGGCGTTGGCCGCGGCGCAGGCGAGCGGATTGCCCATGAACGTCGGCCCGTGCATCAGCGCCGCATCCGGCGAATCCGAATGGAACGGGGCATAGACCGATTCGCGCGCCAGCGTCGCCGCGAGCGGAAGCGCGCCGCCGGTGAGCGCCTTGCCGAGGCAGACGATGTCGGGAACGACCTCGGCCTGCTCGCACGCGAACATCGTGCCGAGGCGCCCCAAACCTACAAAAATCTCGTCGGCGATCAGCAGCACCCCGTGGCGGCGGCAGGTGCCGGCGATCGCCGCCAGCGTCTCGATGTCGTGGAAGCGCATGCCGCCCGCGCCCTGCACCAGCGGCTCGACGATGACGGCGGCGATCTCGTGGCGCCGCGTCGCCAGCAGGCGGTCGAGGGTGCGGCGTCGATCCATGGTGTTGGGCAACTCGACGATGATCTGCTCGGCGAGCAGACCCTTGAACAGGCGGTGCATGCCTTCATCGGTGTCGCCGACCGCCATGGTCGCGAAGGTGTCGCCATGATAACCGCCGCGGAATCCGACGAACCGCCGCCGCTCGGTCTCGCCCTTGTTGATCCAGTGCTGCGCCGCGATCTTGAGCGCCACTTCGACGGCGACCGATCCCGACTCGCTGAAAAACGTCTTCCAGGGGCCGCCCGGCACGAGGTCCGACAGCCGGCTGGCGAGCGTCAGCGCCGGCTCATGCACCAGCCCGCCGAGCATGACGTGCGGCATGATCCCGGTCTGGCGCTTGATCGCCTCGACAATGGCCGGATGGTTGTAGCCGTGGACCGCCGTCCACCACGAGGCGATGCCGTCGATCAGCTCGCGGCCGCCCTCCAGCACGATGCGCGTGCCGTTGGTCGCGCGCACCGCGAGCGGCGACTCGGCGGTCTTCATCTGCGTGTAGGGACGCCAGAGACGGTCGAGGCCGCGCATCCAGTCGGGCGTGGCGTCGCCGCTCACGCGCTCAGTGGCTCGCGTCGAGCGGCCGGATGCCGAGACGGTCGAGCAGGCGGCGGTCGTCGGCATCGGCCGGGTTCGGCGTCGTCAGCAGCCGCTCGCCGTAGAAGATCGAGTTGGCGCCGGCAAAGAATGCCAGGGCCTGAAGCCCCTCGTCGGTCTCGAGGCGGCCTGCGGCGAAGCGCACGTACGACCGGGGCATGAGGATGCGGGCGACGGCGATGGTCCGCACGAAGTCGAACGGATCGAGCGTCGTGTTGCCGCCCAGCGGCGTGCCCTCGATCTTCACCAGCATGTTGATCGGCACGCTCTCGGGATGCTCGGGCAGATTGGCGAGCGTCACCAGCATCGACGCGCGGTCGTCGGTCGATTCGCCGAGGCCGAGGATGCCGCCCGAGCAGATCTTTATGCCCGCGTCGCGAACATGGCCGAGCGTGTCGAGACGGTCCTGATAGGTCCGCGTCGTCACCACCTTGGCGTAGAACGATTCCGACGAATCGAGATTGTGGTTGTAGTAGTCGAGACCCGACGACTTGAGCGTGCGCGCCTGATCGTCGGTCAGCATGCCCGCGGTGACGCAGGTCTCGAGCCCGAGCCCGCGCACGCCCTCCACCAGCTCGCACATCTTGGCGAGATCGCGGGCGTTGGGCGACCGCCACGCGGCTCCCATGCAGAACCGCCCGGCCCCGGCCTGCTTGGCGGCGCGCGCGGCGTCCAGCACCTCCGGCAACGCCATCATCTTCTCGGCCTTGAGGCCGGTCGGGAAATGCACCGACTGCGCGCAGTAGCCGCAGTCCTCGGGGCAGCCGCCGGTCTTGACGTTGAGCAGCGTCGAGAGCTGCACCGCGTTGGCATCGTGATGACGGCGGTGAACCGAGTGCGCCGCGAACAGCAGGTCGTTGAACGGCAACGCGAACAGCCGCATCGCCTCGGTCACGGTCCAGTCGTGACGGACCTCTTGATCGGCCGGTGGGGAACGGCTGTCGGCGGAGAGACTGTCTGGGGACATGCGGCCTACTCGGGGTACGAATCGCGCGCAGCTTAGGCGACGCGCCTTTATACTGCCAGCGGAAAGGCCCCAAAGATTCCACAGGCCCGCATGACCGACCTCGACGCCTACGCCCGCGCCAAGCTCGCCGCGATCGACCGCGCCCACCGGCGGCGACGGCTCGCGCCGACGGCGCGCGAATCCGGTTTGTGGCTGGATCGTGACGGCAAGCGGCTGTTGAGCTTTTCGTGCAATGACTACCTCGGGCTGTCGCTACATCCCGAGGTGATCGCGGCGGCGGTCGAGGCGACCGAGCGCTACGGCGCGGGCGCCGGTGCGTCGCGCTACATCACCGGCAACAACCCCCTCTACGTCGAGCTCGAAACGGTGCTCGCGCGTATCAAGCAGACTGACTCGGCTCTGGTTTTCGCCACCGGCTATCTCGCCAACGTCGGCGCCATCCCGGCCCTCGTCGGATCGCGTGACCTGATTCTGGGCGACGAGCTGATGCACGCGTCGATGCACGCCGGCGCCCGTCTGTCCGGGGCCGAAATTCGACTGTTCCGCCACAACGATGCCCACGATTGCGCACGTCTGCTGGCGGCGGAACGCGCCAACATGCGCCACGTCCTGATCCTCACCGAAGGCGTGTTCAGCATGGACGGCGACCGCGCACCGGCGGCCGAGCTACTCGAGATTGCCAACCGTCACGATGCCTGGCTGATGACCGACGACGCGCACGCACTCGGTGTGATCAATGGCGGCCGCGGCAGCGGCGTCCACGCTGACGGCCGCTCGCTCGGCGTGCCGTTGCAGATGGGCACGCTGTCGAAGGCGGTCGGCGCGCTTGGCGGCTACGTCGCCGCGTCGGCCGATGTCGTCGAAATGCTGCGTCATCGCGCGCGGAGCGCCATCTACGCGACGGCGCTGCCGCCTGGCACCGTCGCCGCAGCGACGACAGCGCTCGGCCTCATCGCGCGCGATCCTTCGCTGTGCGATCGCCCGCTGGCGCTCGCGCGGCGCTTTACCGCGCGACTTGGCCTGCCCGAAGCCGAGAGCGCCATCGTGCCGGTGATCGTCGGCCCCGAGGATCTGGCGATGTCGGCCCAGGCGTCGCTCGCCGACGCGGGCTTCATGGTGGTCGCGATCCGGCCGCCGACGGTGCCGGTCGGCACCTGCCGGTTGCGCATCGCCTTCTCCGCCGCCCACCGCGAGGAGGACGTCGACCGGCTGGCGGACGCGATCGAGCATCTCGGCATCAGCGAACGCGCGAGGGCCTTCGTCCCGTGACGGCACGCGCGCTGATCGTCACCGCATCGGGCTCCGACGTCGGCAAGACCCACGTTGCCGCGAGCCTGCTGCGCGCCCTGCGCGCGCGCGGCCATCATCCCGAAGCCTTCAAGCCGGTGATGAGCGGATTCGATCCCGCCGACCTCGGCGCCTGCGACGCCGGACGGCTGCTCGCGGCGCTCGGCCGCGACGCGACCCCGGAGGCGGTCGCCGCGATCTCGCCGATCCGCTTCGAGCCGGCGCTGCCGCCGACCGTTGCCGCCAACCGCAACGATCGCATGCTGATCTTCCGCGATGTCGTCCGCGCCTGCCGCGAGGCGATCGCGCGCACCGACGACGTGCTGGTGATCGAAGGCGTCGGCGGCGTGATGTCGCCGATGGCAGAGGGCGCGCGGGTGATCGAGCTGATCAACGAGCTTGAGGTCCCGGCGCTGCTGGTGGCCGGCAGTTACATGGGCGCGGCAAGCCACACGCTGACCGCGCTCTCTGTCCTCGACGCCGAGAACATTCCGGTGATCGGCATCGTCGTCAGCGAATGCGAGAGCAGCCCCGTGACGCTCGCCGAGACCATGGCGCTGATCGCGCCGTTCGATCACGACCGCCGCATCATGGCCCTGCCGCGCAATGTCGACCGCGGCGCCGAAATCGCCGACTGGGTGCTGGCGGAGGTTTGAAGCCATCGTTGCTCCTGAACGCACCGAAGCCCCGCCCTCTTGCCTCTTGCGAGGTTTGGGGGCGGGGCTGGTGAGAGGCGTGCTTTCTCGGCACCGCGGATGGGTTTCCGCGATGTGAGGGCTGGCGCCGGTGACCGCGAACGACCGTGGCCACCTTCTTTCGTCCCTGGGGGCGCGGTGAGCCGGACCCAGGGTGGTCAATCCCCTGGGATGTTCGCGGTCCCACCTCATCCCCCGTCGCAAC
>DATJIG010000340.1:0-9840 GCA_035493495.1 Alphaproteobacteria bacterium | reverse complement strand
GCGGCTGCAGGTTGACGGCCTTGCCGTCGTTCACCATGCCGCGCGCGGCGGTGATGATCGCGGACACGCCGGCGATCTCCCGGCTGAGGATGTCGGCCTGGGTCACAGAGTGCCTCCGAAGGGCGCGCCGGTCCGCATCGCTGCGTTGGCGCGGTAGACGTAGGAGAGGATTTCAGCGACGGCGGTGAACGCTTCGAGCGGAATTTCCTGGTCGATCTCGAGCGCGGCAAGAACCTCGGCGAGATCGGCATCCTCGCGCACTTTTACGCCGGAGGCGAAGGCGATCTCGAGGATTCGCTCGGCGACCTCGCCATATCCCGACGCGACGATGTGCGGGCGATTGTTGCGGCTCTCGTCGCGCAACGCGACGGCCACCGGCCGCTCCTCGCGAGAGGAGCCGGGCGACCGTGAATTCGGATCGTTGTCGCGTGCGGACATGACCGGTTCGTCGTTGTACTGGACGACCGAACCTTGCTCCGGTTTGGTTAATGAACGCTTAAGCGCGCGGGAGCGGCGTTTACTGCTTGTCGCCCTAGTTTTTATCGCCAGGCATGCCTTCGGGCGGCAGCGAGTCGGTGCCGGTCTCGGCGGCGGCGCGGTTCTCGGCCTGGATCCGTTCGTAGATCTCGCGGCGCAGAACGCTGACGTCGGCGGGGAAGGTGAAGCCCAGCTTGATCGACTTGCCGCGGACCTCGACGACGGTCACCTCGATGTTGTCGTTGATGATCACCGACTCGCCGATCTTGCGGGTGAGATAAAGCATGATGTCCTCGAGCGGGCGCGATGGCCCCTGCCTTTCGACGGTGGACTCGATGTCGGCGCACAATAGCCCGCTTCACGCTTTGTTAACAATACTAGGCAAATACTGCCGCCGCTTCGAGCCGCGCCGTTTGCGCATCCCCGCGAACCGCGCCCGAGCCGAGTGGCAGAGTTGGTCGAATGGACCTGTCGAAGATTCCGTTTTTCGATCTGATCAACAAGCGGCTGTCGTGGCTGGCCCAGCGCCAGGACGTGCTGGCCCAGAACGTGGCCAACGCCGACACCCCCGGCTACAAGGCGCGCGATCTCAAGGAACCCTCGTTCGCCGAGCTGGTCCGGGGCACGGGCGGTACGGTCCGTCCGGTCGCCACCCAGCCGGGCCATTTCGGGGCCGATATCCAGGGCGCCCGCTGGGCCGCCATCAACGATCCCTCGTCGACGCCGACGCTCAACGGCAACTCCGTCGATATGGAGAACGAGATGATCAAGGTGTCGAAGACCGGCATCGACTACCAGTTCGCCATCAACCTCTACCGCAAGCAGATCGGCATGATCAAAACCGCGCTTGGGCGCAGCGGCGGCTGAGGACGGGTAAGGGAGCGCGGGCATGGATCTTTTCAAGACGCTGCGAATCTCCGCTTCCGGCCTCAAGGCCGAAGGCGAGCGCATGCGGGTGGTGGCGGAGAACATCGCCAACGCCGACACGGTGTCGGACAAGCCCGGTGGCGATCCGTACCGCCGCAAGCTCGTCACCTTCAAGAACGCGCTCGATCGCGTGCTCGGCACCAACCTGGTGAAGACCAACGGCATCGTCACCGACAAGACCGATTTCCAGCGAAAGTACGATCCCGGCAATCCGGCGGCCGACGCCGACGGCTTCGTGCTGACGTCGAACGTCAAGCCGCTGATCGAGATGATGGACCTGCGCGAGGCCCAGCGCAGCTACGAGGCCAACCTCAGCGTCGTCGACGCGTCGCGCACCATGCTGCTGCGCACCATTGACGTCCTGCGGAGCTAGGCGACGTGCTGCGTAGCTGACGAGTAACGCGACCGCGCGGCCGAGGACGGCGGCGCGGAACCAAGATTTCCGGTGCGTCCATGCAGGACGCACCCTTCCCCACCGCCAGGACGGCGAGCCGAACAGTCGAGGTTCGACATGGCCGTCAACGTCACCAGTGCGCTCAATGCCTACAAGTCCGTCGCCCAGACCGCCACCGGCGGCGGCGGAATGGACGCGCGTCCGTCGGGCACCAAGAGTTTCGCCGACGTGCTCGGCGACATGGCGAACGCCGCGAAGAACGAAGGTGTGAAGGCCGAGAAGCTGGGCGCCTCGGCGCTGCTCGGCAAGGCCGACTACGCCGAGGTGGTGACCGCGGTCGCCAACGCCGACGTCGCGCTGCAGACGGTGGTCACGGTCCGGGACAAGATCATCTCGGCCTACCAGGACATCCTCAAGATGCCGATCTGAGGCGGGTCATGAACACCGCCGACGTTCTCGACGTTACGCGAGAGGCGATCGCCGTCACGCTCAAGATCGGCGGGCCGGTGATGATCATCGCGCTGGTCGTCGGTCTCGTGGTCTCGCTGTTGCAGGCGCTCACCCAGATCCAGGAATCGACGCTCGCGTTCGTGCCGAAGCTCATCGTCATCATGGTCTCGCTGATGCTGCTGCTTCCGTTCATGCTCGGCCAGCTCACCACCTTCACACGCGGCATCGCCGCGCGCATCGCCTCGGGGAGCATCGGGTGACCATCGCCGACCTCGCCGTCGGCGAGGCGTTCGCGGTCCTGCTGGTGTTCGCCCGCGTCGGCGCGGCGATGATGTTCCTCCCGGGTTTCGGCGAGGCGTCGGTCGCGCCGCGCGCGCGCCTGATGATCGCGTTGGGCCTGTCGATCACGCTCGCGCCGCTGCTGCGCTCGCGGCTCCCGGCGACGCCGGATTCGCCGGCGCTGCTCGCGGCCTACGTCGCGATCGAGGTCGCGGCCGGCGCGTTCCTCGGCCTTGTCGGCCGCACGGCGCTGAGCGCGCTCGCGACGGCCGGAACGATCATCGCCTTCCAGGCGCAGCTCGCCAACGCGCTCACTAACGACCCGACCACGGCACAGCAGGCGGCGCTGCCCGCGAGCGTGCTGACCACCGTCGGTGTCGTTCTGGTGTTCGTCACCGGATTCCATCACACCCTGATCACCGCGCTGGTTGGCAGCTACGACCTGATGGCGCCGGGAGCACCCTTGCCGACGGGCGACCTCGCCCAGTCGTTCGTGCGCGTCGTCGCCGAGAGCTTCGCGCTGGGCCTGGCGCTCGCCGCACCGCTGATCGTCGTCGGCACCATCGTGGCACTCGGCATGGGCCTGCTGTCGCGACTGATGCCGCAGGTGCAGATCTTCTTCATCGCCGCCCCGGCGCAGACGCTGCTCGGGTTCGCGGTGCTCGCGGTCACGCTGCCGCTGTTGTTGCTGTGGTTCATGGACCGTCTCGGCCCGCTGGTCGAGGGTGCCTTCGGAGGAAGCCCGTAGATGGCCGAAGGCGCAGAGGACAGTGACGATAAAACAGAAGACCCATCCCAACGGCGCTTGGACGAAGCGCGCGAGAAGGGTCAGGTTGCGTCCTCGCGCGAGGTCAATCACCTCTTCATGCTGCTCGGCGGCACGATCATCATCGTCATGCTCGCGCCGTCGTCGCTGAGCCGGATCGGCAATGCGCTTGTCGGATTCCTCGACCATCCCGACCGCATCGCAGACGGCCAGATGGGCGCGGTGTTCTCCTATCTCGCGACGGAGATCGGCGGCGCGCTGGCGGTGCCGATGGCACTGATGGCGGCGCTCGCGCTCTTGAGCGGATTCGTGCAGCACGGCGTCTCGTTCTCGATCGAGCCGCTGATGCCGGACTTCTCCAAGATCTCGCCGGGGGCCGGATTCAGCCGTCTGTTCTCGACCCAGGCGCTGGCCGAGTTCGTGAAGGGCCTGTTCAAGCTCTCGGTCGTCGGCAGCGTCGCGGTCTACGTGCTGTGGCCCGAGTTCCGCATGCTCGACCAGTTGCCGGCGTTCACGCCGATGGCGCTGCTGCAGCACCTCGGCCAGCTCGCCGCCAAGCTGATGTGGTCGGTGCTGTCGGTGGTCGCCGCGATCGCGGCGCTCGACATGCTGTACCAGCGCTTCCGCCACATGAAGGGCCTGCGCATGTCGCGCCAGGAGCTGAAGGAGGAAATGAAGCAGAGCGACGGCGATCCGCACGTCAAGGCGCGACTCCGTCAGCTCCGCATGGAGCGCACCCGCACGCGCATGATGGCCAAGGTCCCCGAGGCGACCGTAATCGTCACCAACCCGACCCACTTCGCCGTCGCCCTCAAATACGTCCGCGAGGAGATGGAGGCGCCGATCGTCGTCGCCAAGGGCGCCGACTTCATCGCGCTCAAGATCCGCGAGATCGCCGGCGAGCACGAGATTCCGATCGTCGAGAATCCGCCGCTCGCGCGCGCGCTGTACGCGACCTGCGAGATCGACCAGACGATCCGCCAGGAGCATTACAAGGCGGTAGCCGAGATCATCGGCTACGTCATGCGCCTCAAGCCCAATGGGGGCAGCGCCGGCGCGTCCAGGCGCTGAGCTGCGTTCACGGAACCGAGACTGTCACCCGGAATCCGCTGCTGCTATAGTTAACGGGGCGGCCGTTGTCCGCCCGTGAGCCTGCTTGGGGGAGGCCCACCATCGTTGCCGATCGTAACCTCGTCGCCGCGCCTGTCGCGCGCGCTCTGCTCCGTCCGCTGACCGGACTCGTCGCCCCCGCGCTCGGCGGGCTCGGCGGAGCCCTTGCCGGCGCGAGCGCGAGCCTGCTCGACAAGGCGACCCAGGCCGGCGTGGTCGCGGGGGCCGTACTCGGCGGACTGTGCGGCGCCTCGATCGCGGCGCTCGCCTATTGGGCGATCCGGCGCGCCGAGGATCGCTATTTCCTGGCGACCCTCGACATCAATCACGTCCCGCACGTCGTCACGCGCGGCGAGAACATCCTGTACCTGAGCCCGGCCGCGCGCGCCGTGCTACCCGAAAGCGGCGGGCCGCGCCTCGGCGAGCTGGTCGGCAAGCAGTCGGCCGACGGCCAACGCCAGATCGCCTATCTCACCTCCATTGCCGCCCAGGGCGGCCGTGCCGGCGTTGAGCTGGCGATGCGCGGGCAGGACGACACGACGCAGTGGTACGCGGTGACGGCGCGGCCGCTGGCGCGACGACCCGGCCGCATCCTGTGGCGCATCGAGGACGTGACCGCGCGCCGCGAGATGGAGGAAGTCATCCGCGAGGAGCAGGGCAAGCTCGTCGACTTTCTCGACAACGCCGCCGCCGGCTTCTACTCGGTCGATGAGACCGGTCGTTTCCACTACGTCAACCACACCTTCGCGAGCTGGCTGGGCCTGAGGCCCGACGACATGCTGAAGGGCGAGGTACGGCTCCACGATTTTCTGGCGACGCCGCCCGTGGCCGGAACGCCGCCCCACGAGGTGGTGCACGACGCCGCCGACCCGAAGCGCTCCGAAGTCGTGCTCAAGGCGCGCGACGGCCGCGAGGTGCCGGTCTCGGTCGCGCAGACGGTCAAGGTCGAGCCGAGCGGCGCGCTGCGCACGCGCTCGATCGTCCGCGATCTCTCCGCCGAGCGGCGGCTGATCGAGGTTGCGCGGCGGTCCGAAGGCCTGTTCAACAAGCTGTTCGAGGAATCGCCGATCGGCGTCGCCGTGCTCGACGCGAGCGGCCGCGTCCGCGAGTGCAACCCGGCGTTCAAGGGCTTCACCGGCGGCGACGGCGCCGGACCGATCGGCCGCAACCTCCAGGACCTCGTCGCGCAGCAGTTCGCCGACCCGCTGATGACCCGCTTGCGCGAAACCGTCGGCGGCACCCGCGTCACGACCCCGGTCGAGGTCGAACTCGCGGGATCGCGGCCGCGCGCCGGCGCGATCTATTTCCTCCCCATGGACGCCGACGGCGGCGAGCCGCGCGCCATGGCGCACCTGATCGATCTGACGCAGCAGAAGTACTTCGAGGCCCAGGCCGCGCAGTCGCAGAAGATGCAGGCGGTCGGCCAGCTCGCCGGCGGCATCGCCCACGACTTCAACAATCTGCTGACGGTGATGATCGGCTTCTGCGACCTGCTGCTGCTGCGGCACAGGCCCGGCGAGCAGACGTTCGCCGACATCATGCAGATCAAGCAGAACGCCAACCGCGCGGCGAACCTCGTCCGCCAGCTCCTCGCGTTCTCGCGCCAGCAGACCCTGCAGCCGAAGGTCCTCGACATCACCGACGTGCTCGCCGACCTGTCGAACCTGCTGCGGCGCCTGATCGGCGTGAACATCGCGCTCAAGGTGGTGCACGGCCGCGACCTCGGGCTGATCCGCGTCGACCAGGTGCAGCTCGAGCAGGTGCTGATCAACCTCGTGGTGAACGCTCGCGATGCGATGCCGAACGGCGGGACGCTGACGGTGCGCACCTCGAACCTCGCCTCGCGCGAATCGACGCGCCGCGGCAACGAGCTGATCCCGCCCGGCAACTACGTGCTGGTCGAGGTCACCGACACCGGCATCGGCATTCCGCCGGAGAACCTCGAGCGCATCTTCGAGCCGTTTTTTTCGACCAAGGAGGTCGGCGCCGGCACCGGCCTCGGCCTTGCGACCGTCTACGGCATCGTCAAGCAGACCGGCGGTTTCATCGCCGTCGACAGCCGCGTCGGCGAGGGCTCGACCTTCGCGATCTACCTGCCGCGCCATGGCCAGGAGCCCGAGGGCGTCGCGCGCGCCAAGGAGCCCGGCACCGGCGCCGCCGAAGAGCAGCCCGAGGTCCGCGACCTCACCGGCGCCGGCACGATCCTGCTGGTCGAGGACGAGGACGCGGTGCGGCTGTTCGCCTCGCGCGCGCTCAAGAACAAGGGCTACGCGGTGATCGAGGCCAAGAACGGCGAAAAGGCAATGGAAGCCCTCGAGAAGGCCGGTCGTCGCCTCGACCTGCTGATCACCGACGTGATGATGCCGGGCATGGACGGCCCGACGCTGGTCAAGGCGGCGCGCGCCAAGTTCGCCGACCTCAAGGTGATCTTCATCTCGGGCTATGCCGAGGACTCGTTCCGCGAGAAGGTCGAGAGCGAGGCCGACATCCATTTCCTGCCGAAGCCGTTCAGCCTGCTGCAGCTCGCCGGCAAGGTGAAGCAGGTGCTGGGCTGACGATGGGCGGTCAGTCTCCGGATTCTTCCCCGCTTCGGCCACGAACGGAACCGGATCCCTGTTCCGCAGCGGCGAGGATTGCGCGCGTTTTTTCCACCGCAGCCGCCGGAATGCGGTAGGCCTCGGCGACAAGCGCCTCCATCTCGTCGTGGTCCGACGGATCGACGAAGAGATGCTGCTTCTCGGACTGGGTCAGGAACTCGGAATCCTTCATCGTCTCCATGAACGATGTCCGTAGCGCGTCGAGGCGGTCGATCGGAACGCCCTCCGGGGCGACATAAGGGCGCCCCATGACAAGACTTGCCATCAGAAGCTGAACCACCTGGCGGTCGGTCTCGGATGTGATGAACTCTCCGGCCGCGGGCACTTCGGGGAGCTGCTTGCTCCGGGTAAGGCCGATCTGCACCAGGAAGTTCAGCTTATGGTCATCGATCAAGCGTGGCGCCGCCGCGCTTACGGTGGCGTACGAGAGGCAACCTCCGTCGACCTCGCCGCGCTCCATCGCGAGGTAGACGCCGGTCGAGGAAAAGCCGGTGATGACCTTGAATTTCGTGCCGATCAACGCATTGAAGACGTTCGTGAGAATGGCGCCGTTCGATCGCGCGCTGGTCTGGCCGATGAGTACCTGCTGCTTCATCGCGTCCTGCACCGTTCGGATCGGACGCGTGTTCCAGACAAAGCATGCCGTTTGCTGCGGGCTGATGTTGCCGATCCAGTTCATTTTCCGCGGATCGTAATTACTGTATTGCGACCCTTGGATCAGCGGCTCGACGAGGAAGATCGAGCGCGTTGCGCCGATCGTGGAGCCGTCCCGCGGAGCCTGGTTGGCGATAAAGTTCTGCATCTTGATGCCGCCCGCGCCCGGCATCGCCTTGATGACGATGGAAGGGCGGCCGGGAATGTATCGTTGCCAGTAGTGAGCCATGGCGCGGACGTACGTGTCGTAGCCGCCGCCGGCATCGCTGCCGACAAGGATCGTGAGCTCCTTCGATCGATAAAAATCCGCGGCCGATTGGGCTCGCGCATCCGTCCAGACGGTGGCGGCCAGGGTTATGCCGACGGCGAAACCAATGACGCTGGGAACGCTCATAATGGCTCCTTGTCGTTTCGGCTTGCCCGAAAGCTGACGCGAGATCCGTTCCGTCGCTCGACTATGCCTCACGTCGGTGGTGCGTGTCCTTCATCATTGCTGTGCGGGAAGTGGGGCGTCACGCATTGCCAACCGTCCGGATCCGTCCCTATTGTTCCAACCAGACAAGCGCCGTGACGCGGCCGGAGGGGAGTGCGTGGAAAAGCTCATTATTTACGCCGCCATCGGTTATCCGCGGAAGACTGACCCGCTGCTTCCCGCCGTTCCCACGACTTGGGAGGGCCTGGTCGATGCCGCGGTCGAAGCGCGCGAGGCGGGCGCCAGCATCGTTCATTTCCATGGACCGCATGACTCTGAGGGGCGGGTTATCGCGGAGGCCTGGGGCAAGCTGGCCGACGATATCCGTCGCCGCTGCGACGTGCTGATCGACTTCGGGCAGGCCGGGGCGCCGCTCGAGCAGCGCAAGCCTCTGTTGACTCTGCGCACGGGCAAGCCGGACTTTCTGGCGGTATCGCTCACGAATCACGACTACCGACGCTTCAACAAGGAGCGGGGCGCATTCGACGTCTACTATCAGCATCCGCGGGACGAACTCGAAGAATACGCGCGCTGCCTTCGCGACGCGGGTGTACGCCCCGGCTGGGAGCTGTGGCACGCGGGCGGTCTCTGGAATTTTCAGTATCTCGAGAAGCAGGGCTTGGTGGACAAGCCCTACTGGTTCAACCTGTTTTTCGGAACCGGGGGTGGGACATGGTCGCCCCCCACGATCGCGGAGATCAACCATCGTATCGATCAGTTGCCGACGGATGCGCCGTATCTCATCGCACCGCGCGGAGATGCAGGTCCGATCGGCCAAACGCGCATGCTCACGCTCGGGATCATTCGCGGCGGCCATGTCCGGCTCGGGACGCAGGACATCCCGTACTATGCGGACGGCGTTCCCGCGAAAAGCAATGCAGAACTCGTTGCGCGCGTGGCGCGCATCGCTCGCGAACTCGGTCGCGAGGTCGCGACGCCCGACGACGCTCGGCGCGTACTCGGGGTCAGGAGAACCTGAATAGAGTCCGCTGAGCGGGCCCTATTTGTCGACCCTGATCTCCATGATGTCATAGCCGAGGGCCGCATTGCCGCCGACCGGCACCTGGTATTCGGCCGACACCTTCATGCCGTTCTTGAACGCCGTGCGGTCAGGAATGCCCTCGATGTTGGTGTCGGAGGCGACGCGCAGACGGAGCTTGTTGTTGTCGGTGTTCACCGTGAGCCGGCGGCCTTCCTCCTCGATCGCCTCGATCGTCGCCCCCTTCACCGCGCGCTCCTCGATCTTGGCGATCTGCGGCCCCATGCCCTGCAGCTCGCGCCACAGCGTCTCGGCCATCCAGTCGAAGTGATTCTCGCGGTCCCAGCCCTTGTACTCGCTCATGCTGAACTGCTTGATGATGTCGGGGAGGGCCATGCCCTTGGCCATCATCACGCGCACCTTTTCGCGTGCCGACAGCAGGTAGTCGACCATCGTCGTCAGGATATCAGGCCCGCCGAGCGGGCCGTGGGCCGGAATCACGACCTTCGGCTTGAGCGCGATGTAGGTCTCGAGCTGCTTCAGCATGCCCCACGTCGTGCCGTGGCTGTAATCAGGGCGGATGTCGGGATGGCGGTCCTTGTAGCCGGCGAACGAGGCGTGGAGCACGCCGGCCTCGGGCACCCACACCGCGACATCGCCCGGATTGTAGGTGTCGTCGACGTAGATCAGCTCGATCGTCTTGCCACCGAGGTGCAGCGTCATGCGGTCGGGGAA
>DATJIG010000339.1:0-18806 GCA_035493495.1 Alphaproteobacteria bacterium | reverse complement strand
GGCCGCCGCGAACCGCCCTCGCTGCTGGGCGGCTCGGTCGGTTCGATGCGCTGCGGCCCTGTGGTAATCTCGCTGACGCGCTGGGCGAATTCCGTCGCAATGGCGGCATCGATCTCGAATTTCGTCTCCGCATGGAAGATGCGGATGCTGCCGATGTCGCCTTTGGTGATCCCACCCTGTCGGCAGATCAGCGGAATGAGCCATTTCGGGTCCGCCTTCTTCTGTCGTCCGACGTTGAGCCGGAACCAGACCTTATCGCCCTGGGATTCTGCGTGCGCAGCGCCTCCGCGCTGTGGACCGCGGGCGCGCTCGCGCTCATGGGCGGCGCCTGCCCCTCGCTGCGGCGCGTCGCCGGGATCCGAGAGGTCTTCGGCGGCCGGCAATTGCGCGCGGTAGAGGCGCACCAGAGCCGCGGCGATCTGCTCGGCCGGGTGCTGCGCCAGAAGGTCTCTCGCCATGGCGAGCTCGCCCTCGTCGGCGCCTTCGGTGGCACGCAGGCTTTCCAACAGACGCTCCTGGTCGAGTTTGCGGATGTCCTCGGCCGTCGGCGGGGTGCCCCAGACGGCGCGGATGCGGGCCGAGCCGAGCAGCTGTTCGGCGCGGCGACGGCGCGATAGCGGGACCAGCAGTACGCTGACGCCTTTCCGCCCGGCGCGGCCCGTGCGTCCGCTGCGGTGCTGCAGCACCTCTGCGTCGTGCGGGAGGTCGGCGTGGATCACCAATCCGAGTCCAGGCAAGTCGATGCCGCGCGCGGCGACGTCGGTCGCGACACAAACGCGCGCCCGCCCATCGCGCAAAGCCTGCAGTGCCTGGTTGCGCCGGTTCTGATCGAGCTCGCCCGATAGCGCCACGACCGAAAAGCCGCGTTCGAGCAGGATGGCCTGGAGATGCCGCACCGCTTCGCGGGTATTGCAGAACACCAGCGTGCTGGGCGCGTCGAAGTAGCGTAGTGCGTTGACAACCGCGTGTTCCATATCGTGCGCGGCAATGCGCATCGCGCGGTATTCGATATCGGCATGGCCACGATCGCCCCCGGTAACCTCGATTCGCAAGGCGGTACGTTGATAGCGCTTGGCCAGAGCAACGATGCCACGCGGCAAGGTCGCCGAGAACAGCAGGGTCCGCCGTTCCTCGGGCGTGGTCTCGAGAATGAACTCCAGATCCTCGCGAAAGCCGAGATCGAGCATCTCGTCGGCCTCGTCCAGTACCACCGCCTTGAGCGCGGATATCTTCAGCCCGCGCCGCTCGAGATGGTCACGCAGTCGGCCCGGCGTCCCGACGACGATGTGACAGCCGTCGGCAAGCTGGCGTCGCTCGTGGCGCGGATCCATTCCGCCGACACAGGACACCACACGTGCGCCGGCATGTTCGTACAACCAGGTGAGCTCGCGGTGGACTTGCAGCGCCAGCTCGCGGGTGGGCGCGACGATGAGCGCAAGCGGATCGCCGGCTTGGCCGAGTGTCTCGGCATCGCCTTCCAGGAGAGTGGATGCGATTGCCAATCCATACGCGACGGTCTTTCCCGAGCCCGTTTGGGCCGACACCAGCAGGTCGCGGTGCTCCGCCTCGGGTGCGAGAACGGCCTCTTGCACCGGCGTCGGCTCGTTGTAATTCCGCTCGGCGAGCGCGCGGGCGAGAGGTGCTTTGGTCGGAAGAAAGGCCACGTGAAACTACGCCTATGAGATGATGAGAGGTGAGCGGACCGTGAGCCGCAACGCACGGGGAGGGGAGCGTATACAGCGATTAGGCGATATTGCCTAACGTAAGAGTCGGTCTCAGAGCGGAGCCGTTTCCCCACCACGTGAGCAGGGGCGGTCCGGCTACAGCACCAGGTCGTCGTACTCGCGGTGCCGCGCCATGTAGGCGGCGACGAACGGGCAGCGCGGGACGACCTTGAGGCCTTCGGCGCGCGCCCGGTCGAGGGCGCCGCGCACCAGACGCGAACCGATACCGCGGCCGGATACCGCATACGGCACCTCCACGTGAGTGAAAATGATCACCCCCGGCTCGCGACGGTAGTAGGCGAGCGCCGTTTCGCCTTCGGCCTCCAGCTCGTAGCGGTGGAGCGCCTCGTTATCCCTGACGTCGTCCGCCATGGATGCCTGATCCCATACATCGTCCCGTCGCGCCTGAATGGCTCCAATCGGCGCCGTTAACCCTAAATTCCCCACCGCTCCAAGGACGCCGTCCGGGTGACCACCCATACCGGGACACGTGACATTTCTACAAGATTTTACAGGTTCTTAACGGCTCATGGCGCATCAAAGAGGATAGCCGGACGAGTGCATGCTCACCGGCTTAACAGGGCTTGGGGTAATGCGTCAAAAAGCAGCACAGCCGGCCGCTCATGAAGCGATGCCGAAGGGCGTGGACGAGCGCGCTCACGGATTGCGGCAACCACCCACCGTCACAGCGCTGGGGGCCGTCGTCGATCCGGCGATGTTCGTGACGATTCTCAATCACCTGACTCAGGGCATCGCGGTCTATGACGCGCGCATGCGACTGGTGATCTGCAATCACCACTATCTCGAGATGTTCGAATACCCCGACAATCTGGTTCGTCCCGGCGTCAACTACGAGAACATCCTTCGCTACAACCTCGAGCGCGGCGAATACGGCACCGAGAACGCCGAGGCCAATTTCCAGGAGCGGCTCGGCCGGGCCCGTTCCGCTTCGGTGGGTGAGAGTCGCTACGAGCACGTGCGGCCCAACGGCGCGGTCATCGCGGTCCGGCGCGCGCCGCTGCCGGGCGGTGGGTTCGTCGACACCTACACCAACATCACGCCGCGCAAAAACGCGGAGCGCGACGCCGCCCGCAACGCGGCCATCCTGCAGGCCACGATCGACAACATGGCCGACGGTATCCGCGTCTTCGACAGCGATTGTCGACTTCTCGCGTGGAACAAGCGCGCGTTCGAGATATTCGGGTTTCCGGAAACATTGGCCGAGAAGGGCACGCCCTATGCGGCGTTTCTCGACTACGCCGTCGAGCGCGGCGACTACAAGGGCGTCGCCGAGACCCAGGCGGAAAAGCTCGGGCGGGCGCGGAACCCCACCGTGCGCAAGCTCGAGCAGCAGCTCGGCAATGGACGCTACGTCGAGAAGCGCCGCAATCCGATGCCGGGCGGCGGCTTCGTCAGCACCTACTTCGACGTCACCGATCGCAAGCGCACGGAGCAGGAGCTTGCGCGGCAGGCGAGCGAGCTCGCGTCCGCGATGGACGAGCTCAAGCGCTCCAACGAGGAGCTCCAGCAGTTCGCCTATGTTGCGTCGCACGATCTCCAGGAGCCGCTTCGGATGATCGGGAGTTATTGTCAGCTCCTGCAGCGCCGCTACGGCGGCAAGCTCGATTCGGACGCCGACGAGTTCATCGGCTTCGCCGTCGAAGGTGCGAAGCGGATGCAGCGGCTGATCAACGACCTGCTTCTCTATTCGCGCGTCGGCACCAAAGGGAAGGAGTTCGCGCCTACCCGACTCGACGATGTCCTGGCCGGTGTGCTCGCGAACCTGACGATCGCGGCGGCGGAGGCGAAGGCGAAGATCACCCACGACTCGCTGCCCAAAGTGGTGGGCGACAGCGTGCAGCTCACCCAGCTACTGCAGAACCTCATCGCGAATGCCCTCAAGTTCCGCGAGGCCGGAACCGAGTCTCGCATTCATATCGGGGCGGCACGCGACGCCGACAAGTGGCGCATCTCGATCCGCGACAACGGCATCGGCATCGAGCCGCAGTACGCCGAACGCATCTTCATGATCTTCCAACGCCTGAACACGCGTCAGGAATATCCCGGCACCGGCATCGGGCTGTCGATCTGCAAGAAGATCGTCGAACGCCACGGTGGCCGGATCTGGGTCGAGCCGGCGCCCGACAAAGGCAGCATCTTCACCTTCACCCTTCCGGCCACAGGAGACGAGCCATGAATGGACCAGCCGTCGCGCCGATCGACATTCTCATGGTCGAGGACAATCCCGGTGACGCACGCCTCACGCAGGAAGCGCTCAAGGAAAGCAAGATGCTCAACAACCTCCACCACGTTCGCGACGGAGTGGAGGCGATGTCGTTTCTGCTCCGCGAGGGGAAGTACAGCGATGCGCCGACGCCGGACATCATCCTCCTCGACCTCAACCTGCCGCGGAAGGACGGCCGCGAGGTGCTGGCGGAGCTGAAGGAGATGCCGCGGCTCAAAAACATCCCGGTGGTCGTTCTGACGACGTCGGATGCCGAGCAGGACATCCTGATGAGCTACAACCTGCACGCGAACTGCTACATCACCAAACCGGTCGACCTCGAGAAGTTCATCGAGATCATTCGTGGCATCGAGAACTTCTGGCTCTCGATCGTTAAATTACCGCCGGTTTCCTGAGACACCGCCGGTCGCGATTTGACATGACTTACGGATCGACCGTCTCCGTGCTGCTCGTCGAGGACAATCTCGGCGACGCACGCCTCACGCGCGAGCTTCTCGCGGAGGCGGCGGCCGGGGCGTTTCGAATCCACCACGCGACGACGATGAAGGGGGCGCTCCAGAAGCTTCGCGGCGAGGAGGAGGGAGTGGGCCCGGTCGACGTCGTGCTGCTTGACCTGTCGCTGCCCGACTCGCACGGCCTCGGCGGTATTGGAGTGGTCCAGGAGGCACGTCCCGATCTTCCGATCGTCGTTCTGACCGGAACCGACGACGAGACGATCTCGATCGGCGCGGTGCAATCCGGTGCCCAGGATTACCTGGTGAAGGGGCGGGGCGACGGCGAAATGATCGCCCGCGCGATCCGTTATTCAATGGAGCGAAAGCGCTCCAATCTGCAGTTGCTCGAGGCCAAGGAGCGCGCCGAGCTGGCGAGCCGGTCCAAGAGCGAGTTCCTCGCCAACATGAGCCATGAGCTGCGCACGCCGCTCAACGCCATTATCGGCTTCGCCGAGGTCATGGAGACCGAGGTGATGGGACCGCTCGGCGTGCCGCGCTACCGCGACTATGCCCGCGATATCCGTAACAGCGGCGTCCATCTGCTGGAGATCATCAATGATATTCTCGATCTCTCGAAGATCGAGGCCGGAAAGGTGCAAATGCACGTGGACGACGTGGCGTTGGCGCGCGTCGTCCATGCGTGCCTGACTCTGATCGACGAGCGGGCGACGCTTGCGCAGGTAACGCTGACGAGCGACATCGCCGACGACCTGCCGATGGTCCGTGCCGACGAGCGCAAGCTCAAGCAGGTATTGCTCAATCTTTTGTCGAACGCGGTGAAATTCACGCCGGCGGGAGGCAGCATCTCGGTCTGCGCGTGCGCAAGCGCCGGAGGGGAGCTGGAAATCGTAGTCTCCGATACGGGAATCGGCATGTCGGAAGCCGACATCCCGAAGGCGCTGACGCCGTTCACTCAGATCGACAACTCACTCAGCCGGAAGTTCGGCGGCACCGGCCTCGGCCTGCCACTTTCGAATTCTTTCGTGCAGCTCCACGGCGGCCGGATGACCGTCATCAGCGAGCTCGGGCGCGGCACGATCGTCACCGTGACGCTGCCCGCCAGCCGAATCGTTTCCGCGGTCGCCTGACCTAGTCGCAGGCGACCGACTTCGCCTGGCCGCGGTCGCCGAAGTAGGTCACCGCGCACACCATCCCGGGCTTCAGCCCCGCGGCCTCCGCCTTGTTGCCGCCGATCGTCACCACGGTTTCCGACGCAACCACCGCGCGCGACGATTTGCCGGCGTTCTCGAATGCGATCCGATGGCCGTCGCTCTCCACGCTCAGCAGCGGCGCGCGCACGACGACAGGCTTGGCTGTCTCGAATTGCGTGGGCGACTGCGACAGCTCCTGGTAACGACGCAGGATCTCCGGCGGCGCGGCGTACGCGGCACGTATCACGCGCGCGATTTCGTCTCCGGAAACCGGCGCGATGTCGAGCCGCTGCCTGGCGGCTTCTGCGCGGAGCTGCGAATCGGCGAACGTCGCGGTCAACGCATCGCGCAGCGTCGCCACCCGTGCCGTGGGCGTCTCGGGTGGCGCCATATACGGATAGCCGAGCTCGTAAGACGAGAACTTGAGCTCGAGGAGCTGCCGT
The DNA here is from genome assembly GCA_035493495.1 of Alphaproteobacteria bacterium. GTDB lineage: Bacteria > Pseudomonadota > Alphaproteobacteria > SMXQ01 > SMXQ01 > DATJIG01. The sequence continues at coordinate 12,749 of DATJIG010000339.1, read as the reverse complement.
TCCTCCGGTGTGCGTGCGAAATCGAGGATCAGCGGCACATCCGGCAGATCGGGATGCTTCTTCAGGCCCTCCTGGTACAGCAGGACGATTTTCTTGTCCCGCAGCCACTCGGCGTTGCGATTCTTGAGGCCCTCCCAGGCGACGTTTGCGCGCCCTTGGGTCTCGCCGCGCTCCATCGCGAGATCGATGTCGGCGCCCGACGGATACCCGAGGATGACGCGAAACTTGAAGCCGAGCAGGTTGCGAAGCACGTAGGCGTCATTGGTGGAGGCGCTGGCCACGCCGGACGACCCGACCACCAATTCATGGCTGAGCAGATCTTCCGCCTTCTTGACCGGTGCCGTATGCCACGCGATGGCGAGCGCTGCGAACTTCACCGGGCTGCCGAGCCACTGGAGCGTCCGCGAATCGAACTCGGCTTTGCTGTCCTTGCCGCCGAACAAGGGCTCGAACGGTAGCGTCTGCGACACCGCGCCGATGGCCGTGCCGTCTTTCGGCGCGATGCGCTGGATGTAATTGCCGACGGCGATGCCACCGGCACCGGGCATGTTCTTCGCAATCACCGTCGGCTGTCCCGGAATGTGCTTGGGCAGATGCCGGATCACCAGCCGTGCATACTGGTCGAGCGATCCGCCCGTGCCCGAGGCGATGTAGACCGCCACCGTTTTGCCGCGGAAGGCGTCGGCCTCGTCGGCGAATGCCGGAGCGCATGCGCAGCCGAACGCCGCAACGATCGCGATCGTGACCGCGCGCCGCAGTCCTGTGGTCATTCGAGCCTCCCGGACATGTCCCTGTGACGTTTGTTATCCCGAAAGGCTAGCCGGGAAGGGGAATGACATGCAAACGCCGCTCGCCCGTCACGGTCCTGGCCCGGTAGTGGTGGACGGCATCTTTGTGCCTTCAGGAGATCCGCATGTTCGGCAATATCAACGCCAATACCCTGTCCGGCCTCGCCGTTGGCATTCTCGTCGGCGTGGCCGCGACCCTGGCGACGCGGTCCTACGAGGCAATGGGCGCGGGCAACGATTTCGTTGGCGCGTGGCGCGCGGTCGCGGCGCCGACCACCGGCGGCGGGCCTCCGGTTGCGTGGCGCATCAACTCGGTCACGGGACAGATGGAGATGTGCGCGGCCGGACCGCAGCCGAAATGCGTGCCGCTGCCGGGACCCGGGTTCAGCCAGTAATCGCGCCCCTGTCTCCGCGGCGATGGTTGCGTGGGCGCTCCGCGTAAGCTAGGGAAGGGCGCCCATGCTGGTCGACAGTCACTGCCATCTCGATTTTCCCGACTTTGCCGACGAGCGCGCCGACGTCATCGGCCGCGCCCGCGCGTCGGGCGTCGGCTGCATGCTGTCGATTTCGACGAAGCTGTCGACGTTCCCGGCGGTGCGTGCGATCGCCGAATCGAACCACGACATCTTCTGTACGGTCGGTATTCACCCGCACGAGGCCGATGCCGAGCGTCTTGACGGAACTCAGATCCTGATCGAGGCGGCCGAGCATCCACGGGTCGTTGGGATCGGCGAAACCGGGCTCGATTATCACTACAATCACTCCGGCCATCCGGCGCAGGAGCGGGTGTTCCGAGCCCACATCGCCGCCGCGCGCGCGACCGGGCTGCCGCTCGTCGTGCATGCCCGCGAGGCGGATGACGATATGGCCCGGATCCTGACCGAGGAATACCGGCAGGGCGCGTTTCCGGGGCTGCTCCACTGCTTCAGCTCGAGCCAGGAGCTAGCCGAGGCTGCGCTCGGCATCGGCTTCTACATCTCGTTCTCGGGCATCGTCACGTTCAAGAACGCCGAGAGCGTGCGCGCGACCGCGCGTATGGTTCCGCGCGACCGGATATTGGTCGAGACCGACGCGCCGTATCTGGCGCCGGTGCCCAACCGCGGCAAACGCAACGAGCCGGCCTTTGTCGTTCATACGGCGCGAGCTCTTGCCGAACTGAGGGGCGAGTCGCCGGACACGGTTGCCGAAGCGACGACGGAGAATTTCTTCCGATTGTTCGCGAAGGCCGCCGTGGCGTTTCCTGGGCGTGCTTCGGCATGAGAGTCACGATTCTGGGCAGCGGCGCGGCCGGCGGCGTGCCCCAGATCGGCGGCGACTGGGGTGCCTGCGATCCCGACGAGCCACGGAACCGGCGCCGGCGGGCGTCAATCCTGGTCGAGAGCAGCGGTTCGCGCGTTCTGGTCGATACGTCGCCCGACATGCGGGAGCAGCTCATCGACGCCGAGGTCTCGGCGCTGGACGCCATCCTGTACACCCATGAGCACGCCGACCACGTCCACGGCATCGACGACGTGCGCACGCTGAACCGCATCAGCCGTCGCGCGATCGACGCCTATGGTTCGGCGCACACCATGAATACGATCCTGAAGCGATTCAATTACGTCTTCACGCCGCCACCGGTCGAAGGCGGTAAGCCGGCGTTCTTCAAGCCGTGCCTGACGGCTCACGAGGTTGCGCCAGGCCAGGCGTTCGCCGTGGGCTCGCTCGACGTCATGCCGTTCGCCCAGGACCACGGGTTCATGACAACCCTAGGGTTCCGGTTCGGCGATTTCGCGTACTCGACCGACGTTGTGAAGCTGGACGAGGCGGCGTTCGCGACGCTCACCGGGGTGAAGGTCTGGCTGATCGGCTGCCTGGGTTACCATCAGCATCCGACTCATGCGCACCTTGATCGGGTGCTGGGGTGGATCGAGCAACTGAAGCCGGAGCGTGCCGTGCTCACGCATATGACCGGAGCGCTCGATTACCGGACGCTCGCCACATCGCTGCCGACAGGCGTCGAGCCCGGGTACGACGGAATGGTGCTCGACGTTTCAGACGCCTAATGACGTCGTCGGCGGCGCTCGATTCGGAGCGGACTGGAGGGCGGTGGGCTCTGCATCCGGCGTGTCCGCAGACAACAAAGCCCTCGAAATCGAGGTTGGGGTTTTCCACAAATTCAGGCACTTTCCCACATCGGTCGCTTTACATAATATACATTATGCGACTTATGTATCCACACGGCCTGACCCCGGCGTGTATATCCGCACGCTTTCCACGAGCCTGAATTTCCCCGCTCCCGTCGCCGTCGCGCCCCTCGTCGCATCGCGGTATGGTGCGCGCTCTTCAAACCGGAGATCCCATCCTATGCTGTCACGCACCGTCGCCGCGGTCTTTGCCCTGAGCCTCGTGGCCGTTGCGGCGCCCGGCCACGCGCGCGCCGATGACCTGTGCAAGCCCGGTCATGTCCTCGATAGCGGCCACGGCGTCTGCTACGACCCGGCTACCGCGTACCGGCCCAATGTCCCTCAGCAGCAGCCTATCTTCGGCTCCAGCGCGCCCGCTGACGCGAAGTCGCAGCCGCAGGCCGGCGCTCCCGCCCAGGCGTCCAAAACGAGCGATGGCGGCATCTTCGGCTGGCTTGGCGATCAGGCGCGGTTCTGTCGTTTCGGCGACCGCCAGGTCGGCAGCGGCGATGCGGCCTACTGCGTCGACCGTGCCGGCAAGACCTATCCGGCCGGAAAATGAGCGTTTCCAGAATTCTACTACCGCAAAGTTAAAGTAAATTATCAACATGTCCGATCAGCCGCCCGGATCCAGCGGGATCGCACGCTTGCTCGAGGTCATGGCGCGTCTCCGCGATCGCGAGACTGGCTGCCCATGGGACCGCGAGCAGAGCTACGCGACGATTGTCCCCTACACCATCGAGGAAGCCTACGAGGTCGCCGATGCCATCGAGCACGGCGATTTCGACGCTCTGAAAGCCGAGCTCGGCGATCTGCTGTTTCAGGTCGTGTTCTACGCCCAGATCGCCCGCGAGGAAGGTCGTTTCGACTTCGATGCCATCGCCGTTGCCGCTGCCGAGAAGATGGAGCGCCGGCATCCCCATGTGTTCGGCGACGCCAAGGTGGCCTCCGCGGCGGCCCAGACCACCGCGTGGGAGGCTTTCAAGGCCGGCGAGCGGGCCCAAGCCGGGGGCTCCGGGCCGGTCAGCGTGCTGGCCGACGTGGCCCGCGCCCTGCCCGCGCTCACCCGTGCCGAAAAGCTGCAAAAGCGTGCCGCGCGCGAGGGCTTCGACTGGCCCGAGGTCACCCAGGTCCTCGACAAGATCGACGAGGAAATCCGCGAGCTGCAGGCCGAGATGTCTGCACAGGCGCCCCACGACCGGCTCGTCGACGAGCTCGGAGACTTGTTGTTTGCCTGCGCCAACCTCGCCCGCAAGCTCAAGGTGGACCCCGAAACCGCGCTGCGCTCGACCAACGCCAAGTTCGAGCGCCGCTTCCGCCGGATTGAGCATTGGCTCGCGGAGACCGGAAAGACCCCCGCCGATTCGACCCTCGGCGAAATGGATGCGCTGTGGGACCGCGCCAAGGCCGAGGAGCGCGGCGAGAGTTAGGCGCGCCAGCGGCGCCAGGTTTCCATCGACAGCGCGCCGAGGCCCAGCAGTACGGTTGCCAGCATCACCATGGCGCCGACCAGCGGTACCTGCCGCAGAAACCCGATCAGCAGCAGGCCGAGGAACAGGCACAGCGCCCGGGCCCAGAATCCGCTTGGCAGCGCAAGGGCGTTGCCGCCGACCCGGAGACGCCGCCAGATGGCGGCGGCAAATGTCAGCGCGCCCATCCCATATCCGAGCGCCAGCAGCAGCACGTAGGCGATCAGCGCCAGAATCGCAAACGGAAAGCCGAGGATGGTCACGAACAGCACGGCGACCGCAAACGGAACAGCAATCGCGACGATGAAGCCCGCGAGCAGTGTCGCTCCGGTGTTGGCGCGCAACGTCGTCGCGGCGGCCTCCGCAAAGCTCGGAAAAAGCGCGAGGAACAGCAGCCCGATTCCGAGGGTGAACAGCCCGACGGTCGCAAGATGGAAGAACGTGAACAGCAGGACAGTACTCATCGCGGTGTGCGTCGGGCGCATTTCGCGCTTCGGCGGCATCGGCTCCGGCGCCGTGCCGCCGAAGACCTGGGCGTCTGGCGAAACCTCGAGAGAGCCGGGTCCGCGCGAGCTGATCGTTCCACCGATCACCGCTCCCGGTAGCACGACGACCTTGCCGGACATCGCGCGGACGTCACCGCCGACATGGCCGTCGATGACGACCGAGCCGGTCGCCGCCACGACGTCGCCGCCGACCGCACCGGAGATCGTCGCATCGCCCGCGGCAAGACGGAGGTCACCGCCGATCTGCGCCTGGGGTGCCAGGACGAATGCGCCGGCGGCAGCCAGGACGTCACCCTGAATGGTACCGGCGACGTCGATTCGTCCGGCGGCCAGCATCGCCCCTCCGCCGACAAGATTGGCGATGCGTATCGTTCCAGCTCCCGACACCAATTGGCCGGGGATCGCATCCTCGACGTCGATCGTCGGCCCGACGCGCATCGTCGTTTCCTCCGCCGCCAATGCGCCGGCGGCAATGAGAAGTACGACGATAATGGCGAACGTTCGGAGCAGAGACCGCACGATCAGGCATCCTTTTCCTTCGCGCCTGGCCGAAGCACGGCGATGAGGCTAGATGTGTCCCATCGCTTCCCGCCGAGGTCCTGGACCGCCGCGTAGAACTGATCGACGAGCGCCGCGACCGGAAGCCGCGCACCATTGCGCCGCGCCTCAGCCAGACAAATGCCGAGATCCTTTCGCATCCAGTCGACCGCGAAGCCGAAGTCGAACTTGCCCTCGGCCATGGTACGACCGCGATTCTCCATCTGCCATGAACCGGCGGCGCCCTTTGACAAGGTCTCGACGACGCGCGGAACATCGAGGCCCGCCAGGAGTGCGAAGTTCATTCCTTCGGCCAAGCCTTGGACGAGCCCTGCAATGCAGATCTGGTTCACCATCTTGGTGAGCTGGCCCGCACCCGCCGGCCCCATGTGGGTGACGGCACGCGCGTAGGAGTCGATCACCGGCCGCACGCGCGCGAACGTATCGTTGTCGCCGCCGACCATCACCGTGAGCACGCCATTTTCGGCGCCTGCCTGTCCGCCGGACACGGGTGCATCGAGGAACCCGATCCCCCTCTTCTGCCCCTCGGCCGCCAGGTCGCGCGCGATATCGGCAGACGCCGTGGTGTGGTCGACGAACACCGCGCCCGACCTCATTCCGGAGAATGCGCCGTCATCGCCGAGCGCGATCGCGCGGACGTCGTCGTCGTTGCCGACGCACGCGAGCACGACATCCGCGTTCGACGCCGCTTCCCGTGGCGTAGACGCAACCTTGCCGCCATGCGCCTGCGCCCAGGCGTCGGCTCTCGCGCGGGTGCGGTTGTAGACGGTCACCGCGTAGCCCTTGCGCGACAGGTGGCCGGCCATCGGGAATCCCATGACCCCGAGACCGATGAACGCAACCGAACGGACCGCCTGCGGATTCGTCGGTTCACTCATCACGTCACTCCCTTTTTGAAAAAGCCGCGCAGGTAAGCGAGCAGAGCGTCCCAGCATTCGGCACTGGGCGCGGTCATCACCGGTCCCTCGCCGCGCCTGACATGATACGGCGTCCGGTCGGCAAGATAGGCGGAAAAGCCGCCTGCTTCCTGGTGCACAAGAATCCCCGCGGCATGGTCCCACGGCCGCAGGCGTCCGTAACCGGTGAAGTGCCACGCGCCCGTCACGAGGCGCAGGTATTCTTGCCCGGCGCATCGCAAGGCCTCGGGATCGTGATGGAACACGATGCCCCGCTTGCGCAATTCGTATTGCCCCTCATGGGAGAACAGCCGCGGCGGAATCTGTCCGCGCATGAGCTCCGGTGGGACCGGATCGGCGACACTCAGGCGCCGCTCGCCGTCCCAGGCGCCCGAGCCGCTCTCCGCGGCTGCCATGGTCCCGGTCAGGGGATCGTGGATCCACCCGGCGACAGTTCGCCCGCCCACGACCAACGCGAGCAGCACCGCGAACAGCGGCCGCCCATGGGCGAAATTCACCGTGCCGTCGACCGGATCGATGAGCCACACCGGCCGTTCGGCGTGATCGAGGTGACGCAACAGGTCCGGGTCTCGTGCGATCGCCTCCTCGCCGATGGCGATGGAACCCGGCAGCAGCGCCTGCAACGCCGGAATCAACGCGCCCTCGGCGGCCTCGTCGGCGACCGTCACCAGATCGCCGGGCTTCTTCTCGCGCACCTCGTGGGCGGCGAGCGCGCGGAAGCGCGGCATGATTTCGGTCGCGGCGATGTCGCGGACGAGCTGTGCGACCTGGGCAGCGTCGAACCGGGGGATGCTCATGGGGCGGGGAGACCAACTCTCGATGTCCCATTGTCTCTTGGATGCCGACCGGAGGCAAATCCGCCCCTTGCGGCTGGCGGGCTAACCGGAGATCATTTCTGCGCAGAAAAGAAGACGCTCGAGGGAACGGATGTGAACCGCCCTCGGCGCGGGGAGGTCGTCCGGTGGCTTGGCGTCATACGGGGCGTATTCTCGGAATCCTGGCAGCATGTGCGGCCGCGCTCGCACCGGCAACGGTTGCGGCCGCCGACGGCACGCCGTATTACAAGGACAAGACGGTCACCTTCTACATCGGGTTCCCTCCCGGCGGCGGCTACGATCTGCCGATGCGCACCTTCGTCCGCTTCATGAGCGATCATTTGCCGGGAAAGCCGCTGATCGTCCCGCGCAATATGCCGGGGGCGGGAAGCCGCACGTTGGCCGGGTATCTCTACAACGTGGCCCCCCGCGACGGCACCGCCGTCGGCACGATCGATCAATCCGTGCCGCTCCAACAGGCAATGGGCGAGAAGCTGCAATTCGACAACGCCGAGTTCACGTGGATCGGCAACATCGCCTCCGGCATCAATGTCGTTCTCGTATGGGCCGATTCGGGCATTACCACGATCGAGGATGCCAAGCGACGGGAAGTCACGATCGCGTCGTCCGGCAGCGGCTCGTCGCGTCAGCCGAAGATCATGAACAACGTGATCGGGACCAAGTTCAAGATCATCGCCGGGTACCAGGGCAACGACATCAACGTCGCCCTCGAACGCGGCGAGGTCGATGGGCGCACCAATAGCTGGGCGACGCTGAAGGCGTTTTCCGCCGAGTGGCTGCGCGACCGCAAGGTCAACATCCTGGTTCAGGTGGGGCTCGAGAAGGCCCCCGACCTTCCGAACACGCCGCTGCTGATGGACCTCGCTGCAAACGACGACGACCGGACCATTCTCCGTCTGGTCTCGGCACAGGGAGCGATCGGCAAGCCCATCCTGTCCACGCCCGGTCTGCCGCCGGAGCGCGTCGCCATGCTGCGCACCGCGTTCGACGAAACCATGCGGGACGCGAACTTCCTCAGCGAGGCGAAGAAGCAGCGCTTCGAACTCAATCCCATGTCCGGGGCCGACCTTGAGCGAATCATCCGCAACGTGGTCGCGACGCCGCCGCCAATGGCCAAGCGGCTCGCCGAGCTGCTCGACGAAGGCGGCTGATATCGACGACTAAGCGCGCGGCTGGCCGCCGACCTTCTTGAACGGCCAGGTCCCCGGATTCGGCTCGCCCTTCATGCTTTCGCGACGCGCGGCGACGTCCTTCGGATTGCGAAGTTCGACCGGCCAGCTGCGCTTGAGCGCGTCATGCACGGGATTGTGGGTGCGCCCGATCCCTTCGATCTCGATCTCGGTGACATCGCCGTTCTGCAGCGGCCCAAGTCGCGCGTGATTGGTGCCGCACAGCAGCAGATCGCCGGGCTTGAGAGTCATGACGTGGGACAGCGTCGCGATCATGAACGGCAGCCCATGCTCCATGTCGGCGGTGCTGTAGTCCTGCCGGAGCTGCCCGTTGACCCAATATCGGACCTGGAGCTTGTTGGGATCCTTGATCTCGTCCGCGGTGACGATGCATGGGCCAACCGGGAGAAATGTGTCGAAGCTCTTGCCGTATTCGCCGGGAAGCTCGGCCTCGTCGTCCTGGGGACGTCGCGCCGATACGTCGACCGCGCAGGTGTAGCCGAACACGTGCTTGAGCGACTCGGCCGGCGCGATCTGCTTCGCGACCTTGCCGATGACGACGCCAAGTTCGGCTTCGTGATTGAAAATGCGCGGCCGAAATCCGGGAAGCTCGATCGTCTCGCCGGGACCGATCACCGCATCGGGCGACTTGAAGAAGCTCTTCATCGGGCCCGGCGGTTCGAGTGGTACGCCTTCCATGTAGTTGCGCTCGCCGCAGAGGACCTTTCCCGGACGTGGAACCGGAGCCCGCAGCGTCACCGCGGAGAACGGTACGACCCTGCCCTCGCGCGCGGCAGCATCGAGCTTCGGCCGCAGCGTATCGAAGGTGTTGATGATCCGCTCGAGCACGGCCTGGGGTGAGAAACCCGACGCGGCGCCGACCACGGACGTAACATCGATGACGCCGTCCGCGCCTACGAGACACGGGCTGTAGTCGTTGTAGAAACCGATCTTCACGAAATCCCCCTGAGATTTTCTCGTTTTGCGGCGGTCGCCGTTACAGTCCCATGTTGAACACGCGATTGGCGTTGTCGCGACCGAGCTTGCGCATGATCGACGCCGGCAGTCCCTGGCAGCTCCTCTCCAGAACGGCATGCGAGTTCGGCCACGTCGAGACGTGATGCGGATAGTCCGAGGCGAACATGAAGTTGTCCTCGCCGAACATCGGCGTCGTCAGAACGCCGGCGCGATCGTTCTCGAACGTGAAGAAGATGTTGTCGCGGAAGTACTCGCTGGGCTTCCGCTTGTAGGCATTCCGCTCGGGGTCGTAGGTGCTGCCGCGCTGCTCCGAGTAGTCGACGTACTGCACCAGTCCGGCCACCCAACTGATCTTGAATTCGCTGACCGCGAGCCGCAGCTTCGAATAGCGGTCGAACACGCCGGAGAAGATCAGGTTGCTGATGCAGTTGAGGGCGGGCGCGTAGTTGATGGTCTTGATGACCGCTTTGCGCGGATCTTCGTCACGCGGGCCGGTCAGCGTCGTCCGTCCCTCGCCCTTCTTGCGGTTGGCGTTCTGGTCGGAGTTGTGGTGGACGTTCAGCACGACGCCGGCGTCCTGAGCGGCCGCCCACAGCGGCTCGTAGATCGGCTCGTAATAGCCGCTGCCGAGTATCTGGGTCGGAATCTGGACCGTCTTGATGCCGCGCCTGGCGTAGTCGTGGATATCCTTGACCGCGAGGTCGACGTCCAGGATCGACAGCAGCGGGACCGGATACAAACGCTTCGGCGCATGGCTCGCGAACTCGATCAGCCATTCGTTGTACGAGTTGAACACGCAGCGCTGAAACTTGGCGTCCTTCTGCGTGTAGTTGTAGCGAGTGGGGCTCGAGAACAGCAGACAGGCCTCGATGCCGTCGATGTCCATGTTGGCGAGATAGGCCGAGGGCTCCCACCCGCCCGGATTGGCCTCGTAGGTGAAGTTCTCGTTGTAGTCGGTGATGAACTTCCGATAGGCCTCGGCATCCTCGTCGGTGCCGCCATGGGTCGATTGCTTATGGGCATGAGCGACAACGAGCCCGAGACAGTAGTAGGCCGACCGCGCCGGCGAGATGTTCTCGTCAAACAGGATCCACAGTCCCTTGCCGAGGCCGGGTGGGTCCTTGACGACGCGCGGCGCACGATCGGGATATTCCTTCTGGGCGCGCGCCCACGCGGCGGGATGTTCCGCCATGTGACTGTCGGCGGAGATGAGCTTGTAGTCCGGCATCGGTCGACGCCTCCCCTTGCCTCTCGCCCCGTGCCGCTTCCTGTGGCCAGCCACGGAGCCTGCTTCGGGATCGGCCCGCTCTCGCGGCGGGTTTCGCGGCCGTTCCCGGCCTTGGCCAATTTTAGGGATAAAGCGCGACAGGCAGCACCCGTTTTGTGATCCGTCCCATTACCCAGGGGCGCAACGAGACATCCGGGGGCGCAAAGAAAAAGGGGCCGCAGAGCGGCCCCTTTCCCGTACTGACTGAGAGCTGGGACTTAGAAGTCCATCCCGCCCATGCCACCGCCCATGCCACCAGGCATGCCGGCCGCCGCTTCCTTTTTCTCCGGCCGCTCGGCCACCATTGCCTCGGTGGTGACGAGCAGACCGGCGACCGACGCCGCGTCCTGCAGGGCGTGACGCACGACCTTGGTCGGGTCGATGATGCCGGCCTTCACCAGATCCTCGAACTCACCCGACTGGGCGTTGTAGCCGTAGTTGTCGCTCTTCTGCTCGAGCAGCTTGCCGGCGATGACGGCGCCATCGGCACCGGCATTCTCGGCGATCTGACGGGCCGGGGCCTGCAGCGCGCGACGGACGATGTCGATGCCGACCTTCTGCTCGTCGTTGCTGCTCTTGAGGTTGGCGAGCGCACGGATCGAGAACAGCAGCGCGGTGCCGCCGCCCGGAACGATGCCTTCCTCGACCGCAGCGCGGGTCGCGTGGAGCGCGTCGTCGACGCGGTCCTTGCGCTCCTTTACCTCGATCTCGGTGGCGCCGCCGACCTTGATCACCGCGACGCCGCCGGCGAGCTTCGCCAGCCGCTCCTGCAGCTTCTCACGATCGTAATCCGACGTCGTCTCCTCGACCTGGGCGCGGATCTGGTTGCACCGCGCCTGAATGTCGTTCTTCTTGCCGGCGCCGTCGACGATCGTGGTGTTCTCCTTGTCGATCGAGACCCGCTTGGCACGGCCCAGCATGTTCAGCGTGACTGTCTCGAGCTTGATGCCGAGATCTTCGCTGATCACCTGGCCGCCGGTGAGGGTCGCGATGTCCTCGAGCATCGCCTTGCGGCGATCGCCGAAGCCCGGAGCCTTCACCGCCGCGACCTTGAGGCCGCCGCGCAGCTTGTTGACGACCAGCGTCGCCAGCGCCTCGCCTTCGATGTCCTCGGCGATGATCAGGAGCGGCTTCGCCGCCTGAACAACCGCCTCGAGCAGCGGCAGCATCGGCTGCAGGCTGGAGAGCTTCTTCTCGTGGATGAGAATTAGCGGATCCTCGAGCTCGACCGTCATCTTGTCGGGATTGGTGATGAAGTACGGCGAGGCATAGCCGCGATCGAACTGCATGCCCTCGACGACGCTGAGCTCGGTCTCGAGGCCCTTAGCCTCCTCGACCGTGATCACGCCTTCCTTGCCGACCTTCTCCATCGCCTCGGCGATCATCTCGCCGATCTCGGACTCGCCGTTCGCCGAGATGGTGCCGACCTGGGCGATCTCCTCGCTGGTCTTCACCTTCTTCGATCGGCGCTTCAGGTCTTCGACCACGGCCTCGACGGCGATGTCGATGCCGCGCTTCAGGTCCATCGGGTTCATGCCCGCGGCCACGGCCTTGACGCCTTCACGCACGATGGCAGCGGCAAGAACGGTCGCCGTGGTCGTGCCGTCGCCCGCGGCTTCCGCGGTCTTCGACGCGACCTCGCGCACCATCTGCGCGCCCATGTTCTCGAACTTGTCGGCAAGCTCGATCTCCTTGGCGACGGTGACGCCGTCCTTGGTGATGCGCGGCGCGCCGAACGACTTCTCGATCACCACGTTGCGGCCCTTCGGACCGAGGGTGACCTTCACCGCGTCAGCGAGGATGTCGACGCCGCGGAGCATCCGCGTGCGCGCATCCGTCGAAAATTTGACTTCCTTGGCAGCCATTGGATTCTCCGTTTATTCGATCACGCCCATGATGTCGGACTCCTTCATGATGAGGAGTTCCTCGCCGTCCACCTTGATCTCGGTGCCGGACCACTTTCCGTACAGAACACGGTCGCCCTTCTTCACATCGAGCGCGTGGAGCTTGCCGTCTTCGCCACGGCTGCCTGGGCCCACCGCGACGACCTTGCCCTCCATGGGCTTTTCCTTGGCGGTGTCGGGGATGATGATGCC
>DATJIG010000338.1:0-4511 GCA_035493495.1 Alphaproteobacteria bacterium | reverse complement strand
TCGCGCGCTCGACCTGGCGCAGCACCGTCTGCGCGTGCTCGCGCAGGATCAAGCCCGCCTCGGTCGGCGTCACGCCGCGCGAATGGCGGTTGAGCAGCGGCACGCCGAGCTCGTCCTCGAGCTTGCGGATCTGGAGGCCCAACGCGGGCTGCGCGATGTGCAAATTGGCCGCCGCCTTCGAGAAGCTCTTGAGCTCCAGGATGCGAAGGAAGTAGTGAAGCTGTCGTAACGTCATGATCTGGATAGTACCCGATCCATAACGTTTTCGTCTATCGGGGGCGGACCGGTCCGTCGGCGTTGTCTGGCTGCGCGGCTGCGACCATAATCGCGCAAACGCGCCAGTTTCAGCGACGGCAGCGACTCTCCGCGAGGCAATCGCGAGGATGTGAACGCCGGACAACAACACCGTATCCACGACCAATCGCAACAGGGAGACATAAGATGGCCCGCATCGTCGCCGTCGAGATCACGTCCTGCGTTATGCCGAAGGAGGACCCGAAGTGGGCCTTCGCGCTGGCGGCCAACCCGCTGTGCGAAGGCTGGATCCTCGGGCTTCGGACCGAGGACGGGACGACTGGCTACGGCTATGCGTCGTCGACCCCGCACATGGGCGCGACCTATGACGGCCTGAAGACCATGCTCGAGACCTTCAAGCCGCTCTTGGAGAAGCGCGACCCATTCGACCTCGAGCCGATCCTGATGGGGCTCGATCGCAAAGTCCGCGGTTCGTTTCAGGCCAAGGCCGCGGTCGACTGTGCGCTGCACGACCTGCAGGCGAAACTGCTCGGCATTTCGCTCAACAAGCTGCTCGGCGGCACGGTGCGCGACGAGATGCCGATCCTGCGGATTCTCGCGCTGAAGAAGCCGAACGAGATGGCGCAGAACGCGCTGAAGCTCGTCAAGCAGGGCTACAGCTATCTCAAGATCAAGGTCCATGGCGACGTCGCCGAGGACGTCGCCTGCGTCAAGGCGATCCGCAAGGCGGTCGGCCCGTCGGTGCATCTCACCATCGATGCCAATCAGTCGTACACGCCGAAGAACGCCATCCGCGCGCTCAACCTGATGGCCGACTACGACATCGAACTCGCCGAGCAGCCGACCCGCATCGACGACCTGCGCGGCCTCAAGCTCGTGACGGACGCGGTGCCGATCACCGTCGAGGCCGACGAAAGCGCGAACTCGCTCGAGGAAGTCGTGCACCTCGTCAACGAGCGCATCGTTGACGCGGTCAGCCTCAAGATCCCGAAGCTCGGCGGCCTGCGCAACACCATCGCCGCGGCGCGCATCTGCGAAGCCGGCGCGATAAAGTACCGCCTCGGCGCCGCGGTCGGCAGCCGGCTCTTGTCGGCGCACGCCATGCACCTCGCCTGCGCGCTGCCCGGAGTCGACTATGCCTGCGAGCTCGGCGAGTTCGCGCGGCTTCTCAACGATCCATTTGAAGGCATTGAAATTGAAAAGGGAATTCTCAAGCTGCCGAAGGGCGTCGGCGCCGGCGTGAAGCCGGCGAAGCGGTCGAAGCCAAAGGCTGTCGCCGCGGAATAGGGCCGTCGCGGCGGAATAAGAGCAACTCGTCAGTCTGTAAATCAGGGAGCGTGCCGTGCTTTTGGTGACCAACGAGGAGATCGAGACCCTGCTGATGATGCCCGAGTGCATCGCCCGGCTGGAGGAGGCGTACCGCGACTTCGGCAACCAGGACGCGGTCGACATTCCGCGCCAGGACATGCTGGTGTCGAACAAGCGCGAAGGCGCGGTGCACTCGTTCAAGACGATGTCGGGAAGCTGGCCGCGCGCCGGCGTCGCCGCGCTGCGTCTCAACTCCGACATCGTCAACTGGCCGGTCCACAACGGCTCGCCGCGGCGCGTGAAGATGCCGATCTCGGAGCCGGGCGGCCGCTACAACGGCTCGGTGCTGCTGTTCTCGACCGACACCGGCCAGCTCCTCTGCATGTTCAACGACGGCGTGGTGCAGAAGACGCGCGTCGGCGGATCGAGCGGCGTCGCCGCGAAGTACCTGTCGCGCAAGAACGCCAAGGTGCTGGGCCTGCTCGGCACCGGCTGGCAGGCCGAGGCGCACCTCGAGGCGATGTGCGCGGTGCGCGATTTCGACCTGGTCAAGGTCTACAGCCCGACGGAGGCGAATCGTCGCGATTTCGTCGAGCGTTACAGGAAGAAGCTCAATGTCAACATCAAGGCGGTCGATAGTGACCACGAGGCCGCCGACGGCGCCGACATCCTGGTGTCGGCCACCAACTCGATGACGCCGACGATCCGTCCCGAGTGGATCCGCCCGGGCATGCACATCACCAGCGTGCGCGGCAGCGAGATCCCGCTTGACGTGCTGAAGAAGGTCAACCGGCTGGTGCTCAACACCGCCGAGCCGGTCGCCGCGTACCCCGCGCGCGGCTGGCCGTCGCAGGTGCCGGAGTTCACCAACGGCGACTACAGCCGTCCCGACATCGGCGTGTTCGATCTCTCCAAGACGCCGGAGCTCAAGGACGTCGTCGCCGGCAAGGCGCCGGGCCGCGCCTCGGAGACCGAGGTGACGTGCTTCCACAACTACAAGGGCCTCGGCCTGCAGTTCGCGGCGCTTGGCAGCATCGTCTACGAGCAGGCGAAGAGCCGGAAGCTCGGCCTCGCCATCGAGGATCGCTACTTCACGCAGAGCGTTCATCCGTAACCGCGGATCGCGACACACCGGCCGACAGTGCCGACAGGGAGGTTTGATATGCGCGCACGTCTGATGGGGGCGGCCGTTGCCGCCATGCTCGCGGTGGCCGTGCCGAACGCCGCTCGCGCCCAGTCGCCCGCCGACTTCTACAAGGGCAAGACCGTCCATTTCTTGGTGGGCACCAGCACCGGCGGCGGCTTCGACACCTACGCGCGCCTGCTCGCGCCCTACATGTCGAAGCGCCTCGGCGCCACCGTGCTGGTCGAGAACAAGCCCGGCGGTAGCCACATGGTGGCGATGAACGCGGTGTGGAACGCCACACCCGACGGCCTCACCCTCGACATCGCGCCGGGCGAGGGCGCGGTTCTAGGGAAGCTTTTGGGCGAGCCGGGCGTGCGCTTCGACCTCACCAAGTTTCCGATCGTCGCCCGCGTCAACTCGGCGCCCCGCGTGCTGATCATCAACCCGAAGCTGCCGTACAGGTCGCTCGCCGACATTCTCAAGGCGGACAAGACGATGGTCTTGAGCTTCGCCGGCAAGACCGACGGCGCGTCTGACACCGGCACGGTCTTCTGTCACGCGGTGAAGATGAAGTGCAAGGCGCTGATCGGCTACCCGTCGTCGAAGGAGTTCACGATGGCGGCCATGCGCGGCGAGAGCGACGGCACGGTGCTGACCGAGGATTCGGCGGCGCGCTTCTCCGAGAACGATCAACTCCGGCCGATCGTGGTCACCGGGCGTGATCGCTCGGCGATGATGCCGAACGTCCCGACGGTGTTCGAGGCGGTGAAGGTCGACGACGAGGGCGCGTGGTGGCTCGACTTCCGCGACGACGTCCGCAAGCTCGGCCGCCTGCTGGTGACTACGCCCGGCACGCCCGCCGACCGGCTTGCCTACCTGCGCACCGTGCTGAAGGAGATCGAGACCGATCCCAAGGTGATGAAGGACTTCGAGGACAAGGGCAACCCGCTGAGCTACGGCGAGCCCGACGAAATGGCGGCGATCATCGCCCGCCTCCTCGGCGGTAGCATCAGCGATGAGCGCCTCAAGCAGATCGACTATGTGATCACGCAGAAGTACTACGGCGGCTAGGCCGGACTACTTCACCAACTCCCTGAGCTTCGCGACGACGTCGGGCGGCGTCGCGTAGACACGTTCGAGCAATGCCGCGATGTCGGCGCCGCTGACCGGATCGATCTCGACCTTCTGCGATTTGGCGTCGGCGAGGAACTGCTCGTCCTTCATCGTCGCGTCGAACGCGTCGCGGAACGCCTTCACGCGCTCGGCCGGCACCTTGGGCGGGAACAGGAACGGCCGGCCCATCACCTGCTCGGTGAAGGCGATCTGGAACATCTGCTTGGCCGCGGGATCCGTCATCGCCTCGATCGCAGTCGGCGCGTCGGGATACGCGCGGTCGCGGGTCATGCCCATCTGCATGACGAGCCGCGCGGTCCCGTCCTTGAGCCATGGCTCGTAGCGGGCGCGCAGCGGCGCCGACGATCCGCCCGACACGTAGGCGTCGACTTCGCCGCGCTCGATGGCGAGCAGTCCGGTCTGCGAGCCCTCGTAGCCCTCGATGACCTTGAACTTGGCGCCGTAGAGCGCGTTCAGCATACGCGGGTAGACCGACGTCGGCGCGTTGCGCGCGGTTGACGCGGCGGTCAGCTCCACTTTCTTCAGGTCCTCGACGGTGTTCACCGGTTTGCGTGCCGACACGATCATCATGCCGACTTCCTGCTGCGGCGTGCCGATCCAGTTGAACTCGCGCGCCTGGTACTGCACCGCGGTGTTGGTCGGATCGTAGAGCAGCACGAGCGCCGCGTTGCGCTGCAGGCCGCCCATC
>DATJIG010000337.1:0-4254 GCA_035493495.1 Alphaproteobacteria bacterium | reverse complement strand
TCGGGGCTGCCGATCCAGTTGAACCGCGCCGGGTCGAACTTCACCGTCGGCAGCTTCAGCACCGCCTGATTGGGCAGGTTGCGGCCGATCATGCCGATGGTCGAGCCGTCCTTGGGCGCGACGTTGAACAGGTGGTTGGCGGCGTTGATGCCGCCCGCGCCCGGCATGTTCTGGACGACGAAGGTCGCGTTCCACAGATGGTTGCCCATGTGGCGGGTGATGGCGCGACCCCAGAGGTCGTAGTCGCCGCCGGCCGCCGTGGCGATGATGAAGCGCAACTGGCGGTCCTTGAAGAACGCCTGGGCGTCCTCGGCGCGGGCGACGCCGCTCGCGGCGACGAGCGCGAATGCTGCGATGGCGATGCTGCGGCTCATGGCCTCGCTCCCGTCACTTGAAGAGGTTCTGGTACAGCTCGTTCGAGCGCGCACGTTCGCGCTCCATCGTCTCGTCGTCGACGATGCTCTCGTGCTTGCCGGCATGAGACGGCACGAACGCCTGCATCTCGGGCAGCGGCGGCACGCCGGGATGCGCCGGGAAGTACTGCGCCTCGGCGAACATCTTCTGGCCCTCCTCGGACAGCACGTAATCGATCAGCAGCATGCCCGCGTGTGGATGCTGCGCCGCCTTCATCAGCAGGATGTCCTCGGCGCGCGCCATCACCGGGTCGGGCATGGTGCCGTCGACCGGCGCGCCCTTGGCCTTGCTGATCGCGACGTGGTGCATCGCCATCGAGATGCCGATCGCGTACTCGCCGGCGATCACCTGGTCGAGCACCGCGCGCAGGCTCGCGCTTTGCGCCGCGATGTTCTGCTTGCCGAGCGCCTTGAGATAGGCGAGCGCCCTGTCCTCACCCATGATCTGGCGCACCTGGGTGATGAAGAACGGAGCACCTGTATCGGGGCTTGTGCTCCACACCATCTTGCCGCGCCACTTGGGATCGAGCAGATCCTCGTAGGTCCGAGGCGCCTCATCGTCGCGCACCAGCCGGGTGCTGTAGCCGATCGCCTGGTAGCTGAAGCGGACCGCGGCGTAGACGTTGTTCGGTCCGATGTGATCGGGCGGGTAGGGCGCCAGCATCGGCGACCGGAACGGCTGGGCGAATCCGGTCTTGGCGATCGCCGGTCCGGCGCCGGCGATGACGACGTCGCTGCGGTTCCCGCCCGAGCGGTTCTCGGCGAGGACGCGCTGGAGGATCTGCGCGCTGTTCGCCCGCAGGAACTCGAGCTTCACGAACGGATAGCGCTTCTCGAACGCGGCTTTCAGCGGCTCGGCCGCCTGCTGGACCACCAGCGAGGTGTAGAGCACCACCTTGCCCTCGGCGCGGGCGCCGTCCTCGAGCGTCTTGGTGCGGTCGGGCGTCGTGAGTTGCGCGACCTCGGCGACGGTGCGCGCATGAGCGGGGAGCGCCCACGACACGACCAGCGCCGCGGCCAAAGCCGCGACGCAACGACGATGACGCGGACCGGCATTGGCCACCACGCACGTCCTCCCCTCGATCTCCGGCGCTGGTCGGCCGATCTGACGCGGCCGGGTCCGGCGTCGTATCTGCGGCGGTTCTACTCGCCGCCTTCCTTGGCGCCCGGCTTGAGCTCGATGCCCTTCTTGGCCTGGATCGCCGTCTTGACCTTCTGCAGCACCCCGGGCGGCGCGCCGATCATGTCGTCGATCAGCTTTTGCAGCTCCTCGCCGGTCATCGGCGAGATCTCGGCGTTCTGCTTCTGCGCGTCGGCGATGAACTCGGGATCCTTGAGCGTCGCGTCGAAGGCGCGGCGCAGCGCCGTGAGCCGATCCTTCGGTACCTCGGGCGTCGTCGCGATGGGGCGGCCGACCGACGTCGCCTGGGAGAAGAACGAAAGGATCTGCTTCTGCTCCTCGGTCTTGGCGTAGTCCATCAGCAGCGGCACGTTGGGGATCGCCGGGTCCTTCTTCAGGCCGACCTGCACCAGCATGTTGATCTTCTCCTCCTTGACCCACTGCGGCGTCACCGCGACGTAGCTCGCGTAGGGGTTGGTGCCGCGACCCTCGACCTCCTCGCGTTCCATGGCGAGGTTGACGTCGGGACCGTCGGGGTAGCCGGCGATGATGCGGAACCTGGTGCCGATCACCGTGTTCATCGCCGCCGGGATCATCGTCGAGATCGAGCCCGCGCCGGTGACGCCGATCGTCGTCTCGCGCTGGAACGCGTCGTCGAGGGTCTTGGTCTTCGAGGTGTGCCAGGTGACCAGCACCTGGTTCGAGTCCGACATGTTGCCGACCCAGCCGAAGGTGCGGAGGTCGGCCTTGAACGACGGATTGAGGCCGAGCGCCTGATCGATCGGCAGGCCCTGGCTGATGATGGTCAGGATGGTGCCGTCGTGCGGCGCGATGACGGCGACGTGGTTGGCGGCGGTGATGCCGCCGCCGCCCGGCATGTTGATCGGCAGCACCGTCGGGTTTCCCGGAATGTGCTTGCCGATATGACGACCGAGCATGCGGGCGTACTGGTCGTAGCCGCCGCCCGGCCCGGAGCGGATGATCATCCGCATCTGCTTGCCCTTGTAGAAGTCGGCGAGGTCGTCGGCGGCCGCCGTCCCCGCGCCCAGCGCCGCCGTCACGGCGACCAGCCCGCACATGATGCGGACCGAGAGTCTCCCAGTCATTCCTGCCTCCTGTGTGCCGCCCTGTTTCGTCAGGGTTGCGGCGTGCCGGTTGTTGTTCGTGCGGCGCCGGATCGCCGTGCGCGTTGATGCTAGGTGTCGAGCGTCTCCCCGACGAACAGCCGTTCCGGTCCGTAGGCCTCGCTGATCAGCCCCTGGTCGTGGGAGTAGCGGATGAACTGCTCGAGATTGGCCTTGTTCGCCTTGAAGCCGATCGGCCACGGGTCGCCCGGCAGGAGATCGCGCTCCTGCTCGTAGTAGTGACGGCCCCACACCAGCCGCGACCAGTTCGGGTCCTCGTAATAGCTCTCGGAAATCTCCTTGGCGCTGGCGTAGGCCTGCATCAGCGCTTTGGCCACCCACGGCTCGCGCTTGACGACGTCTTCCTGGATCGCCAGCACGTGCATGATCGGGAACCAGCCGTACTTGTCGAAGTAGCGGGCCTCTTCCTGCGGCGTGTCGGCGAACAGGCGGCGCGCCTTGGTCTTGCCCGACATCACCGAATGCGGCGGGTGCGGCAGGAAGAACGCGTCGATGGTGCGGTCGGCGAGCAGGAGGCCGAGATCGGCGCCCTTGGGCAGGCGGTCGATCTTGACCCCCTTCTTCGGCTCAAACTTCACCTTCTCGTCGGTCGAGACGAACCAGTGGATCTCCTCCCACGGCACGCCGTACTCGAACTTGAGATCGCCCTTGGCCAGGAGCGACAGCGTGGTCTGGAACGACGACAGCGCGACCTTCTTGCCGATCAGGTCCTTGGGCTGCCACAGGTTCGACAGCGGGTGGACGAACATCTGGCTCGCCGAGAACAGCCGGCGCGGGAACACCGGCACGGCGGTGAGCGGCACGCCGCGGTTCTTCGCCATCAGGTAGGTGGAGAGCGAGAACTCGGCGACGTCGAACGCGCGGTCGTGGATCATCCGCTCGTGGCGGTCGCCGCCGTCGCGGTATTCGGCGGTCTGCCCCACCTGCAAAGCCTTGAGCGCGAGACCCGCCGGGACCTCGACGGTCCCGTCGAAAAACGGCATGTGTCGGTCGTAGCGCTCGAGCGCGATGGTCAGGGTGAGGGGGGAAGCCATGGACTCTGAAACTCGCTTGCGGACAGGAGCGCTCACCAAAGCATAGCCCGGCGGTCGCTGCGGTGTCACGGGGCCCCGCGGGAAATGAAACGTCGGCGCGAATTGACGCATGGGCCCGGCGCCTGTTGAATGCGCGCCTCACAATTGAGCACGAGGGCTGGGGAGTTTCCGCCATGAGACTGAAAGACAAGGTCGCGATCGTCACCGGCGCCGGGCGCAACATCGGCGAGGCCATCGCCGTGCTGTTCGCCGAGGAGGGCGCCAAGGTCGTCGTCGCCGATCTCGACCAGAGCCGCGCCGATCACACCACCGGTCTGATCAAGGGCAAAGGCGGACAGGCGGTCTCGGTGATCGCCGACGTCTCCAAGGAGGATTCGGTTCAGAAGCTGATCGCCGACGCGGTCAAGGCGTTCGGCCGCATCGACATCCTCGTCAACAACGTGGCGATCTCCGACAACAAGCACATCCTCGACATCACCAAGGAGGAGTGGGACCGCGTCATCGGCGTGACGCTGACGGCACCGTTCCTGTGCGGCAAGTAC
>DATJIG010000336.1:0-2192 GCA_035493495.1 Alphaproteobacteria bacterium | reverse complement strand
ATGTCGGGGATCTGCTGCAGGTCGCTCGATGTGAACTTGATCTCATGGCCCTTGCGGAACGGGGTCGGCCGATAGTTGACGCCCCACTTGTGGGAGCCCGCGATGAACTCTACCGCGCCGTTGCTGCGGTCGATGGCATCGAGGGCAATCCAGACCGAAGTGATCTGCCACCCCTTCACAGGCCAGTAGGGCTGGTCCTGGTGCCACGGCGTCGGATGCGCCGTGCCGGGCTCCTTGACGAACAGCTGGTCGTAGAAGAAATCGGCGCCCGTTGATCCCATCAGACGCGCGGCGATCGCCGGGGCAGGGGATTCCAGTGCGGCGGCGCGGAAGTCCGGGTCGGACTTCCACATGAACATGTCGCCGAAGAACTTCCCGGCCGTGCTGCCCTCGGCGAAGTTGGTCGCGTTCGGGCCGGGCGTGGCGAGGTCGCGCTCGATCGCTGCGCGCATCCGCTCGATCCAGCGCGCATCGAACTGGCCGCGCAGGCAGACGACGCCGTCTCGGTCGTAAGCGGCGACGTCAGCGTCGCTGATAACGATCAGATCGCGCGACGCTATCAAGTCGGCGAAAGCACGTGGATGACGCGGCTCGCAATGTGCTCGCGCGTCTTCGCGGCGTAGGCGGCCATGTGCGGCGCGGCCGAATGGGCCTTCAGCGCGTCGGTGCTCTCCCACTTCTCGACCACGACGAAGGTGTCGGCGCCGAACTTGGTCTGGAACGAGCCCATGCCCTCGGTATCGACCGTGGCGCCGTACTCGATGCAGCCCCTCTCAGCGCGCACCGCCGGCACGTTGGCACGGAAGTGGCCGAGGATCTCGTCCCGCTTGCCGGGCTTGGCGGTGATGACGGCGATGACGTGGATCATGCGTTCTGCAGCACGTGCACGGCGCGTTTGGCCAGAAGACCCTTGTTCTTCTCGGCATACGCCTTCATGTGCGCTGACGCGCCGTGAGCCTTGAGGTCGTCCATGGTCGCCCATTTCTCGACGACGACGAAGGTGTCCGGCCCGAACTTGGCGAACGGGCCGCCGTCGGTGTCGACGGTCGCGCCGTATTCGATGCAGCCCTTCTCGGCATGGACCGCGGGGACGTTGGCCTTGAAGTTCTTGAGTACTTCATCCCGCTTGCCGGGGTTGGCGGTGATGATGGCGATGACGTGGATCATGATGTCCTCCCTCTCGAGTTTCAGGCGGCCCTGCCGTTGCGTAGCACGCGGCCGGGCAACTTGTCGTTGGCGGCGACGGCGTCCTTGCCGTCGCGCCGGATGATCTGGCCGTTGACGACCACGGCCGCGATGCCGTGCGCTTCCGAGACGAGGCGGTCGGCGCCGGCCGGCAGGTCGTACACCCGCTTGAGCGGGCCCGGGCCGACGGTCTTCGGGTCGAACACCACGACGTCGGCCGGTTTGCCTTGCGCCACCACGCCGCGGTCGGTGATGCCGAAGGTCTCGGCCGGACGCTGGGTGAGGTTGTGCACGGCCTGCTCGATCGTTAACGTGCCGCGCTCGCGCACCCAATGGGCGAGCAGGTGGGTCGAGTAGCAGGCGTCGCACAGCTGATTGGCGTGCGCGCCGGCGTCCGACAAGGCGATGATCGTGTTCGGATCGGTGATCAGCTCGGCCACTTCCTTCTCGTCGAAGTTCATCACAGCCATGCGGAAGCGCGTCTGCAGGTCGTCGGCGAGCGCGATGTCGAGCGCGAGATCGACCGGATCCTTGCCGAGCTTGGCGGCGGCCGCCGTCAACGACTGCTCCTCGAGCTCGCGGTGCGACGATGACCAGGCGATGACGACGCGGTCCCACCAGTTGCGGAACAGCGGCGTGACCTCGCTGCGCAGCTTCTCGCGCCACGCCGGATCGGCATAGGCGCGGCGGCGCGTGCCGGGCGTCTTGGCGTCGGCCTGCGACAGCTCGTTCATGAACTTCATGACATCGAAGATGAACGGCTCGGCAAAGGTGAACTCGAAATTCAGGGGCCGGCAGCTCACCTGCGGGATCACGAGAGCGCCCGATTTGCGCTGCTCGGCGGCGAGATCGAGCTGCTTGCGATGGCCGCCCGGTCCGTAGAGGTAGGAGAGCAGGGCGGTCCATGTCACCGGCACGTTGTACTTGCGGCTGACCTCGGCCATGTGACGGGTCGAGAAATCGCGGCCGATGGTGATCTGCATCAGGCCGCGCTTCAGTTCGCCCAT
>DATJIG010000335.1:0-4311 GCA_035493495.1 Alphaproteobacteria bacterium | reverse complement strand
GCGGGGGAGTCGACGTCTCATGCTTAAGGGTTCGTTGCAGGATCGATTGCGGCTCGGTCCGGTCCACATCGCCGGGGGTATCGTCGTCGGCGTCGCGGCGATTGCGGTCGTGACGTTCTGGGCCGGACAGAGCGGCAATCTCGCGGATGCGCGCGCGGCGCGGGCGACCGAGGTCGGCCTGGGGCCGCGGGTCCAGGCGGTCGAGGCCATGCAGGGACCGACCGAGCGATCGATCCAGTTGCTCGCCGACGTTAAGCCCTACCAGAACGCGATTCTCTACGCCAAGGTCAGCGGCTACCTGAAGGCGATCCACGTCGACCGCGGCGACCGCGTCAAGGCGGGCCAGATCGTCGCCGAGGTCGAATCGGCGGAGACCGACAGCCAGTACGCCGCGGCGAAGGCCGATCTCGAGAACAAGCGGAAGCTCCTCGCCCGCTCCCGCGATCTGCGCGCGACCGGCAACGCATCGGCGCAGACGTTCGAGCAGGCCGAGACCAATGAACGCATGGCTTCGGCACTCGTCAGCCAGCTCGAGGTGCTGCGCTCCTACCAGATCATTCGCGCGCCGTTCGACGGCACCGTCACCGCGCGCTTCGCCGATCCCGGCGCGCTGATCCAGAACGCCGGCACCAGCCAGACCAACGCGCTGCCGGTGGTCACCATCACCGACTCGAGCCGGCTGCGGGTCGCGGTGTACGTCAGCCAGGCCGACGCGCCCCTCGTCCACATCGGCTCCCCGGTCGAGGTGGTCGATGCGTCGAACTCGTCGCGGCATGTGACTGCGACCATCAGCCGCACGTCGGAGATTCTCGATCCGACCACGCGCACGCTGATGGTGGAAAGCGACGTCAACAACAGCAACGGCTTTCTGTTCCCCGGCAGCTTCGCCTACGTGACGCTCAAGGCCCCGGTGCAGAGCTACGTCCGCATCCCGGCGACCGGGCTCGTGGTGCGCAACAGCCAGCAGATGGTCGCGGTGGTCGGCGCCGACAGCCAGATCCAGCTCCGGCAGGTCCGCGTCGCCTCGACCGACGGCATGGTGGTCGATCTTTTGGAAGGGCTGAAGCCCGGCGAGCGCATCGCCCTCAGCATTCCCGACGAGGTCACCGACGGCAGCCGCGTCCAGGCGGTCGACGTCGCCCGCCGCGGAAGCTGAGCCCGATGTCTGCTTGGGCTCGGGCCTCGAACTTCACACGGCGTTCCACTTTCACCAGCTAGAGGCAGGCGGGCCTCTGGGCTAACATCGCCTCCCAACGACCGGCCGAAGATGCCGGCACGACCCTCAGGAGGCTATAAATGACCCGGCATTGGCTCCGAGCGGCGATGGTCATCGCCGCGCTTTCGGCGTCCCCCGTCCTCGCCCAGAGCGGCGATTTCTACAAGGGCAAGCAGATCCAGATCGTCATCGGCTCAGCCGCCGGAGGCGGCTACGACGCCTACGGTCGCATCGTGCAGCGCCACATGGGCAAGCACATCGCCGGCAATCCGACGGTGATCGCCCAGAACATGCCGGGCGCCGGACAGACCAAGGCGGCCGGTTACATCAGTTCGGTGGCGCCCAAGGACGGCACCTACATCGCCGCGGTGTCGCCGGGGGCACTTCTGGTGCCGGTGATCGGCGGCCCGGCGATCCAGTTCGACCCGAACAAGCTGCAGTACATCGGCAGCGCCAACAGCGACGTCTACACCTGCGTGACCCGGCCCGATTCGCCGGTCCAGAAGTTCTCGGACGCGCTCGAGAAGGAATGGATCATCGGCGTCAGCACCGGCACGACCCGCGACATGCCGATGGCGCTCAAGAACGTGCTGCACGCCAAGCTCAGGATGGTGGCGGGCTACCCCGGCACCAAGGATATCTCGCTCGCCTACGAGCGCAACGAGGTCCAGGGCATCTGCGGCCTCGGCTATGCCAGCCTGATGTCGCAGTACCCGGACTGGGTGCCGAGCGGGAAGGCGAAGGTGATTCTCCAGGAGAGCATCAAGGGGCACCCCGACCTCAACAAGCAGGGCGTGCCGCTCGCGCTGAGCTTCGCCAAGAACGAGGAGGACCGCCAGGTGCTCGAGCTGATCTACAGCCAGGGCATCTTCGGCCGGCCGTTCCTGGTCGCGCCCGAGGTGCCCAAGGACCGCGTTGCCATCCTGCGCACCGCGTTCATGAACACCATGAAGGACCCGGCGCTGGTCGCCGACGCCGAACGCGCCAAGCTCGATCTCGACGCGATCTCCGGCGACGAGGTGCAGGCCCTCATCGCCAAGGTCTACGCGACGCCCGATCGCATCGTGAAGCGCGTCAAACAGGCGCTCGAGACCGAGTAAGGCGGCACAGAGGAACGACATGACATCGACCGATCCGGACTTCGCCCACATCGGGCCCGGCACGCTCGCCGGCCGCTACATGCGGCGGTTCTGGCATCCGATCCTGCGCTCGAGCGGGCTCGTGGTCGGGCGGCCGGTGCGCGTCCATGTGCTGGGCGAATACTTCACCGCCTATCGCGGCGAGAACGGCGTGGCGCGCCTGCTCGAGGACCGCTGCCCGCATCGCCAGACCTCGCTGTTTCTCGGCTGGGTCGCGGGCGACAACATCCGCTGCTTCTATCACGGCTGGGAGTTCGATGGTTCCGGCCAGTGCGTACGCCAGCCGGCGGAGAAGGACAACTTCGCCGCCAAGGTCTGCATCCGCTCCTACCCCGTACGCGAGTACCTCGGTCTCATCTTCGCTTATCTCGGCGAGGGCGAACCGCCGGAATTCCGCCGCTTCCCCGAGCTGGAGGACACCGACTGCGACACCGCGGTGCACTCGCACCCCGTGCCGTGCAATTTCTTCCAGCGAGTCGAGAACGATCTCGACGAGTTGCACGTTCACTTCGTCCACTCGGTGACGGCGAGCACCATCGGCCTCGACGAGATGCCGGAGGTCAAAGTCAGCGAGACCGACTACGGCATCCGCCGAGAAGGACACCGCACCGGCAAGGGCACCAACCTCACCCGCATCGGCCATTTCATGATGCCCAACATCAGCATGGTCGACCTGCCGCCCTCGCCGTCCCATCCGTTCTGGACTGTGACGGTGTCGTGGCGCGTGCCGAACGACGACGAGAACATGACGACGTTCGCGATCCGCCTGCAGCACCGCGAGACCGGCAAGGCCGGCGGCGAACGTCCTCGCCACGAGCGCAAGCTGGATCCGGATCCGATCAAGCTCACCGAGGACATCCTCGCCGGGAAACTGCGGGTGCAGGATCTCGACCCCGCCTATCCCGGCCTGTTCATGGTCCAGGACAACCTGGCGCTCGCCGGCCAGGGACGCATCGTCGATCGGTCCCGCGACCGCCTCGGCCAGTCGGATCGCGGCGTGATCCTGCTGCGCAAGCTGTGGGCGCGCGAGCTGCGGGCGCTCGAGAACGGCGAGCCGCTGAAAGAGTGGCGTCGCCCGGCGACACGGCTCGACCTCGCCGTCACGACCGTCGGCGCGCTCGTCGAATTCTGAAGTCAGAAGAACAGGCGCATCGCGCCGGCAGTGGGGATTTTCATGATGGCAGGACACACACGCCGGATTGCCGCGCGCGCGTTCGCGGTGGCGATGGCGACCGCGACGATTGCGGGCACGACACACGCGGCCGAGATGTCGCCGGCCATGAAGTCGCTGGTCGCGGCGGCGCAGAAGGAGGGCGAGATCGTGCTCACCTTCGGCGAGGGCGCGGTCGGCGGCGTCGAAGGCGCGCGGAAGATCGAGGCCAAGCTCAACCAGGTCTTCGGCACGAAGATCAAGGTCACCTACACGCCCGGCCCGTCGATGCCGGCGATGGCAAGCCAGATCGCCATGCTGCAGGCGGCGAAGCAGCCGTCGCCGACCGACGTCTACGTCGGCTGGTCGCGGCACATGCCGAGCCTGCACAAGCGCAAGGCGCTGCTGGCGGTGGACTGGAAGGCGCTGCTGCCAGGGCGCGTCGACGACCGCATCGTCGAGTTCGACGGCACCATGGTGAAGATCGTCACCAGCATCCCGGGCGTATTCTACAACACCAAGCTCGCGCCGTTCCGGCCCGAGCGCATGACCGATTTCCTCAAGCCCGAGTGGAAGGGCAAGATCGCCTCGACCACGTACTCGGCCAACTTCGACGTGCTTGCCGGCCCCGGCATGTGGGGACCGGAGAAGGCAATCGACTACGCGAAGAAGCTGTCGGGCCAGATCACCGGGCTGCTGCGTTGCAACGAAAGCGAGCGCATCTCGTCGGGCGAGTTCCTCGCCATGGTGCCGAACTGCGCCGGCCGCGACGTCGAGGACCAGATCAAAAAGGGCGCGCCGATCGC
>DATJIG010000334.1:0-2003 GCA_035493495.1 Alphaproteobacteria bacterium | reverse complement strand
GACCGTCCCGAGCCTGCTCGGCGAGGAGAAGCAGACCAACCCCTTCCTGCGCGCCGACAAGCCCGGCGTGCAGAAGGCGGTCGGCATGGTCGGCCAGGATCCGGTCAAGGTGTTCGCCGAGGTGCGCCACCGGAAGGACGTATTTCGCTAACCTCGACCGCGACGCGCTTGGCCGCCGTCACCACTTCACAAGGGACAAAGTGGGAATGTCCGCGTAGTCCCCTGCGTTGCGGGTGACAAGCGACGCGCGATGGACAATCGCCTGTGCGGCAATCATGCGATCGAGCAACTTGCGGCGAGAGTAGCCGGCGCTGGCGACAATCGCTCCGTAAGCTGAGGCTGCCGCGTCGTCGAAGGCGATAGTTGGAATTGCGGCCAGCATGGTGTTGAGCCGCGCCCGCCGAATCGCCGCGTCCGCCGGCACGCGATAAACGCCGCCTTCAAGTTCAACGCGCGTGACGATAGACATCAGCACGGCGTCGCCCAGACCGGCGACTTTCTTCGTCGTCACCGGATCACCGTCGCGCAAATGGATGGCGACGTCGGTATCCAGCAGGAAAGCCATTGATCAGAGGCCGCGCCGTTCCGGCAGTTCCTCGACGTCACGTTGCTCGATAGAGGATGGCACCGGAAGGCGATGCAACTGCTCGACCATCGCTTCAATCGACAGACTAGCGGGATAGATCGTCGTCACGTCGCCGGAACGCACGACGATGAGTTCGACCCCTTCGCCGTAGGCGACCTCTCGAGGCAGGCGAAGCGCTTCACTGTTGCCACTTCTGAAGGTCTTAGTCCGAGCGACAGGCATTGGCGTACCATCGATCCGTATATATTGGTATATACGTCCTGAAGGCCATGGTTTCAAGGACCGCCGACGTCTCGTCCGTCACTGCGCCCGCAGCACCAGCGCCTCGCGCAAGGCGGCGGCGCACAGCGCGGCGCCGCGGCGGGCGCCGTGCAGCAGCATGGGCGAGGAGAGGAAGCCGTGCAGCATGCCGCCGAACTCGACGAGGTCGGTGACGACGCCCTCCTTCTGCAGCCGGTAGGCATAGGCACGGCCCTCGTCGCGCAGCACGTCGTAGCCCGCGACCACGACCAGCGCCGGCGGCAGGCCGGCCAGTGACTTGGCGCGCAGCGGCGACAAGCGCCAGTCGTCGCGCGCGGTCTTCTCGGGCGCGTAGTGGTCGTAGAACCATTCCATGGTCGGCCCATTCAGGCCGTAGCCGTCGAAGAACTGGCGATAGGACTCGGTGCGCGCCACGCCGTCGGTGACGGGATAGGCGAGCATCTGCAGCCTGAGCTTCGGCCCGCCATTGTCGCGCGCCCAGATCGCCACCGCCGCCGCGAGATTGCCGCCGGCGCTGTCGCCACCGATCGCGAGCCGTGTCGAGTCGACGCCGACCGACGTGCCGTTGGCCGCCACCCACTTGAGGCCGGCGACGACATCGTCGAACGCGCCGGGAAAGCGCGCCTCGGGCGCGAGACGGTAGTCGATCGCGAACACCGCGATGCGTGCCTCGAGCGCGAGCTGCCCGCACAGCACGTCATGGCTGTCGAGATTGCCGAACACCCAACCGCCGCCATGCGCGAACACCAGCGCCGGCAGCCTGGCCTCGCTCGCGGCCGCATCGGGCCGATAGATCCGCACGGGGATCGGCCCTCCCGGTCCGGGGATGGTACGGTCGGTCACGGTGACGCCCTCGGGCCGCGGGCCCTGCGCGCCGGCGCGCGTCGACAGGTACTGCTCGCGCGCCTCGGTGGGCGTGAGCGTGATCCAGGCCGGCCGGTTGGCCGCCGCCATGAGGTCGAGGAGTCGTTGGGATTCGGGATCGAGTGCCATGACGACACTCTAACAGCGTCCACCCCTGTTCCGTCACGAGGCCAATGCTAAGGTGCGGAATGACCTTCGATCCGGATCCGGCCGCACCGCAGCCGTCGCCGCGGCCGTCGCGCTGGCGGTTCTGGTCCGGCCTGCGAACCTGGCCCTGGCGGCGGGCGGGCTC
>DATJIG010000333.1:0-2447 GCA_035493495.1 Alphaproteobacteria bacterium | reverse complement strand
GATCGGCCTCGGTCTACTGGTGATCGACGGTCGGATCGGCCGTTTCCTGCACCCCGCGAAATAGCGTCGGGCCAGCACAATTGCGCCTTTTCGACCGGCTTGTTAGGGTGCAATCGAACCCGTCAATCGAGCCGAAAGAGTATTGCTATGGCCAAGCAGACCGCCACGCTGACCGACAACGAAACCGGGAAAACCTACGATTTTCCCATCATCCACGGCACGGTCGGACCGCGACTGGTCGACATCCGCAAGCTCTACGGCGAGTCCGGGATGTTCACCTACGACCCGGGCTTCACCTCGACCGGCTCGTGCGCCTCGAAAATCACCTACATCGACGGCGACGAGGGCGTGCTGCTCTACCGCGGCTACAACATCGCCGAGCTGGCCGAGCAGAGCGACTTCATGGAGTGCTGCTATCTGCTGATGAACGGCGAGCTGCCGACCAAGGTGCAGAAGGACAAGTTCGTCAAGGACATCAGCCACCACACGATGGTGCATGAGCAGATCAGCACCTTCTATCGCGGCTTCCGGCGCGACGCCCATCCGATGGCGGTGTGCTGCGGCGTGGTCGGTGCGCTTTCGGCCTTCTATCACGACTCGCTCGACATCAACGATCCGTACCAGCGCATGGTCGCGTCGTACCGGCTGATCGCCAAGATGCCGACCATCGCGGCGATGGCCTACAAGTACTCGGTCGGCCAGCCGTTCGTGTACCCGCGCAACGACCTCTCCTACGCCGGCAACTTCCTCAACATGATGTTCTCGGTTCCGGCCGAGGAGTACGAGGTCAACCCGGTGCTCGAGAAGGCGGTCGACCGCATCCTGATGCTGCACGCCGACCACGAGCAGAACGCCTCGACCTCGACGGTCCGCCTCGCCGGCTCCTCGGGCGCCAACCCGTTCGCCTGCATCGCCGCCGGCATCGCCTCGCTGTGGGGCCCGAGCCACGGCGGCGCCAACGAGGCCGTCATCAACATGCTGCATGAGATCGGCGGCAAGCAGAACATCCCGGGTTTCCTGAGCCGTGTGAAGGACAAGCAGGACCACACCCGCCTGATGGGCTTCGGCCACCGCGTCTACAAGAACTACGATCCGCGGGCCAAGGTGATGCGCCAGGCCTGCCACGAGGTCCTGACCTCGCTCGGCATCAACCACGACCCGCTGCTCGAGCTCGCCATGGAGATGGAGCAGATCGCCCTGAAGGACGAATACTTCATCAGCAAGAAGCTCTATCCGAACGTCGACTTCTACTCGGGCATCATCTTCCGGGCGATCGGCATCCCGACGTCGATGTTCACCGTGCTGTTCGCCGTCGCTCGCACCGTCGGCTGGATCTCGCAGTGGAGCGAGATGCTGGAGGATCCGGACTCCAAGATCGGCCGTCCGCGCCAGCTCTACAGCGGCCAGACCGAGCGGCCCTACAAGCCGCTGCACATGCGCGGATAAGCCGTCGTGGCGCGCTCCACTCACGACACTCCCCCCGCACGCTGCCCTGGGCAGTGACGCAAAGGGCGCGGCCGATGCCGCGGGTCGTGCGCCTCGGGCGCGCCGCCAACGATAATGCGCGCCTGCCGGCCTGGCGGGCGCGCCTCATCGTGATTGGCGTCGCCGCGGCCGCGGTGGCGCTGGCCGCGGGCGAATGGATGTTCGGCTAACGGCTCGATCCCGGTGATGCACCGGGATTTTCGCGCGGTACCCAGAGCGAGCCGACCAGCTTGAAGATGTGCTGCAGCAGGACCACCCCGCACAACGCGAGCAACACGGCCCCCACGGCGAGCAGCTCATGCTCGCGGCCAACGGTGTTGATGATGCGGTCCGGCAGGTGAACCATCTCGGCGCAGATCTCGGCAAACAGGCCGAGGACCAGCACGCCCACGCCCGTGCGATAGCAAAGCTGATCGAGCGCGTTCTGCCAATGCTCGTCGACACGTCCGACCATGCCGAACACGCCGCGCAGCACATGGCGTTCCTCGAGCGCCACGCCCCAGCCGATCATGACGATGGCGATGGTCGACACGATGTCGACGGACTGGTTGAAGTCGCGGCCCCTGAAGAAGCCCGAAATGACGTCGACGACGGACAGCACCAGCGGCCACAGGATGAGAAGGTTGACCGCGGCGATGGCGGGAGGCGATATCAGAACCCGCAATGGGGCCAGGAATTTCATTCGTTGCCTGTTTGTCAGCAGAAACCAACGCGAGCGCGCCGATAATCTCGCGCGCTCAGCGCCACGGTGCAACGGCTGGAGCGATGATCGGAACGAGCCCGCCGTGATCGACTGGCTGTACTCCCTGCCCGAGTTGCTGATCGTGGCACTGGTGGCCGCGATCCTGGCGGCAACCATCGCCTGGCTGCCGCGCCTGGTCCGCCGCATCCCCGGCCTGGCGCACAGCGACGTCAACACCGAGTTCGTGATCCGCATGCAGGCGCCGCTGTTCACCCTGACG
>DATJIG010000332.1:0-6189 GCA_035493495.1 Alphaproteobacteria bacterium | reverse complement strand
CCCCCGACAACTGGGACACCATCCGGTGGATGATTGAGAGGCAACGGCGCTTCCCCTTCGGGTCGCGACGCACCTTCCTTTTCGGTACCGACATAACCCAGCGTCGCGACGCGCGACCGAGGCAGCATCGGTAGGCTCGGCTACGCTTTCAACGCAGCGTGGCACCCTACTGACCCTCACCGGGGACGACAAAGGCGGCTTCTGCCGAGGCCGCCGACGACGGAGTGCGTCCGCCTGGCAAAGTGGGCGCACTCGGCCCCTCACCAGCCCGCTCCGGTCTCACAAACCGGAGCGGGCTTCGGTGACTCAGGAGGACGTTTTCAGGGAGAGCGGATGCCGAGCGCGCATATAGACATCGCGTCACTCCCGCGCCCCTCTTTTAGAGACGGGCGGGGTGCAACCCGCCCGTACAAATGGGAGCCCAGGGCGGGCGCTCAGAGCCTGGTGGCACTAGATTCCCGCTTGCGCGGGAATGACGAAAAAACAAAAACCCTCTCCCCGCCGGGGAGAGGGTTGGGTGAGGGGACGTATAGAAACGCCCTACCGATTCATCGCGTCGCGCACGCGGTCGACAATCGGCTTCGGCGTGGCGTAGGCGTTGCGGATGATGTCCTCGACCTCCTCGCCGGTGACGAGCTCGATCTCCATCTTGCCCTTTTGGGCATCGGCCAGCAGCGCCGGGTCCTTGACCGAGGCGTTGAACGCCTCGCGCAGCGTCTTGGCGCGATCCGCCGGCAGTTCGGGCGGCGCGTTGAACGGTCGGCCGAGCACGTCGCGCGCGAACATCAGGCGAAGCGCCTGGCGCTGCTCGTCGGTCTTGGCGAGCACGGTGACCAGCGGCACGTCGGGCAGCTCGGGGTGCGGCGTCGCGCGGGTCTGGAACAGCAGGTTGAGCTTCTTGTTGGTGATCCAGTCGGGATGCGTGGTGTTGATGCCGTTCCACGTCCAGTAGATGCCCTCGATCTCTCCCTGCTCGAGGCGCAGCGCCGCGTCCGACGCGCCCTTATAGCCCGAGATGAGCTTGATCTTGGTGCCGAGCACGCCGTTGAGGGCGCGGCTGATGACCTCAGAGTCGGCGCCGGCACCGGTGCCGGCGACGAGGAACTCCTTCTCGAGGATGTCCTGAGCCTTCTTGATCTTGGTGTTGTACCAGGAGACGTACATCGTGGTCTCCTTGCTCATGCTGCCGAGCCACACGAACTTCAGCGGATCGAACTCGACCACGGTGTTGCCGAACAGCGGTTCGAACGGGATGCCGCGGCTGAGCGTGCCGATGGTCGTGCCGTCGCGCGGCGCCACGTTGTAGAGGTAGCGGGTCGCGGTGAGGCCGCCGGCACCGACCATGTTCTTGACGATGATCGTCGGCTTGCCGGCGATGTGGTTCGGCATGTGCTTGGCCAGCACCCGGGCATAGGTGTCGTAGCTGCTGCCAGCGTCGGAGTAGACGATGAGAGTGATCGTCTTGCCGGCGAAGAAGTTGTCGGCGGGCTGCGCCATTGCGGCCGAACCGACGGTGAGCGCAGCGGCGATCAGCGCTCCCTGGCATGCGGCGTGGAATCCGCCGGTCAGGCATCCGCCCGTCAAAGATTCGTACGTCACAGTGGACCTCCTCTGTCCCCCGCTCGAGGCGGGTCGCCGACCGGCGGCGCGTCTGTCGCGCACCTTCGGTTCCGGCGCGCCCATGATGGCGCTTTGCGGCCCCGAGAAAAGGCTAAAATTTCGCCCCTTCTCGGCTTGACGGAAGGGGCACCTCGGTTCGGAAATAGCCGTAAATTGCGGCCCGCAAGGCCGACGACGGATACAGGGAAGGACCCGGTCATGCGCACCATCGACGCCGACGCTCACGTCATCGAGACGCCGCGGACGTTCGATTTCCTCGACGAGGCCGATCGCAAATTCGCGCCGCTCGTGCTGACACAGACGTCCGGGCCTGCCCGTAAGAACAACTCGGGCGGCATCCATAAAGAGCACTGGTACATCGACAACACGACGATCCCGAAGGACAAGCTTGTCGACGACGCGACGCCGGACGAGGCCCGCGACATGACCGATATCGCCCGGCGCCTGAAGCACATGGACGAGCTCGAGATCGACGTCCAGGTGCTGTATCCGACGATGTTCCTGCGGCCGCTCACCACGCGCCCCAACATCGCGCTGGCGCTGGCCAAGAGCTACAACCGCTGGCTCGCCGAGATCTGGGAAAAGGGGCAGGGGCGTCTGCGTTGGGTGGCGATCCCGCCGCTGCTCACCATGGACAAGGTCAGGGACGAGCTGGCGTGGGCCAAGGAGCACGGCGCCTGCGGCGTGTTCCTCAACAG
This sequence comes from Alphaproteobacteria bacterium, assembly GCA_035493495.1. GTDB lineage: Bacteria > Pseudomonadota > Alphaproteobacteria > SMXQ01 > SMXQ01 > DATJIG01. The sequence continues at coordinate 3,871 of DATJIG010000332.1, read as the reverse complement.
CCTCGAGTTCGACAAGCAGCTCTCGAACCCGTTTTTCTTCCCGCTCTACCAGGCGGCGCAGGAGCTCGACATGCCGCTGTGCCTGCACGCCGGGATCAACAGCTTCACCGTCCACGATTTCTTCATCGACGACGCGTTCTCGAAGTTCAAGCTGTCGATCTTGGGCGCGTTCCACACGCTGGTCATGAACGGCATCCCGCAGATGTTCCCGAAAGCGCGCTGGGGCTTCATCGAAGTCAGCGCCCAGTGGGTGCCCTACGTGCTTAAGGATTTGGGCCACCGCTTGAAGCGCGCGGGCAAGCGCCTGCCGACCGATCCCTTGAAGTCGCTCAACTTCTATGTCGCCTGCGAGGTCAACGACGACCTGCCGATGATCCTGCCCTACGCGGGCGAGGACAATCTCGTCATCGGCACCGACTACGGCCACTCCGACAGCTCGACCGAGATCGAGGCGCTGCGCCTGATGAAGAACGACGGCAAGGTGCCGCCGCACGTGATCGAGAAGATCCTCGGCGACAACCCGAAGCGACTCTACGGGCTTTCCAATTAGGTGGGGGCCAATTAGGTGGGGGCCAATTAGGTGGGCGCCAACTAGGCCGGCCGTCATGGACGAGACCTACGATTACATCATCGTCGGCGCCGGCTCGGCGGGCTGCGTGCTCGCCAATCGCCTGAGCGAGGACGCCGACGTCCGCGTGCTGCTGATCGAGGCCGGCAAGCCCGACCGCGATCCGTTCATCCACATCCCGGTCGGCATCGGCAAGATCGGCCTTAACAGGATTCGCGGCGAGCGCGTCCACGACTGGGGCTACGACACCGAGCCCGAGCCGCATCTCGGCGGCCGCGTCATCGAGGCGCGGCGTGGCAAGGTGCTCGGCGGCTCGTCGTCGATCAACGTCATGGCTTACGTGCGCGGCCATCCCGCCGACTACGACGGCTGGTCCGAAAAGGCGCCGGGCTGGTCGTTCGCCGAGGTGCTGCCGTATTTCAAGCGCTGCGAGACCTTCGAGGGCGGCGAGAGCCCGTGGCGCGGCGGCGAGGGGCCACTCGGCGTCACCTACGCCAAGACGCCCGATCCGCTGTTCCCGGCGCTGATCGAGGCCGGGCGCGCCGCCGGCCACAAGGTCACCGACGACTACAACGGCCGCGAGTCCGAAGGCTTCGGCCGCAGCCAGATGACGATCTGGAACGGACGGCGGTCGAGCGCCGCCGCGGCGTTCCTGCGCCCGGCGATGGGGCGCCCCAATCTCAAGGTCATCACCGAGGCGCACGCGACGCGCGTGCTGATCGACGGCACACGCGCGGTCGGCCTCGAATACCTGCGGCAGGGCGTGGTCGAGCGGGCGCGCGCCGAGCGCGAAGTCATCCTGTCGGGCGGCGTGTTCAACTCGCCGCAGCTCCTGATGCTATCGGGCATCGGCGATGCCGACCACCTGCGCGAGGTCGGCATCGAGCCCAAGGTCAATCTGGGGGGCGTCGGCCGGAACCTTCAGGACCACCCTGCGATCGCGCTGCGCTGGTCGCGCCCCAATTACGGGCCGTTCCGCGACGAGATGCGCGCCGACCGCATGGTGCTCAACCTGCTGCGCGCGTGGTTTTTCCGCTCGGGTCCCGCGACCTATCTGCCGGGCGGCACGTTCGCCTTCGTGCGCACCAAGGCCGGCCTCAACCGGCCCGACATCCAGTTCCTGTTCCCGGCGGCGCCGCCCGACGTGCACCTGTGGTTTCCCGGCGTCGTCGCGCCCTACACCGACGGCTTCGGCGTGCGCCCCTGCCTGTTGCACCCGCAGAGCCGCGGCGAGCTGCGCCTGCGCTCGTCGGATCCGCGGGCGCCGATCCGCATCTTCCAGAACTTTTTCGCCGTGCCCGAGGACCTCCACACGATGCGCGAAAGCTGCAACGTTGCGCGCGAGGTCGTCCGCCAGTCGGCGCTCGATCCCTATCGCGGGGTCGAGCTGTCGCCCGGGCCGAAGGTGACGAGCAACGCCGACCTCGAAGCGTGGATCAGGAAGACCGTCAATACGTCGAGCCATCCGTCGTGCACCTGCGCGATGGGAACCGGCGAAGATGCCGTGCTCGATCCCGAGCTTCGGGTGAGGGGCGTCGATGGCCTGCGTGTGGTCGATGCGTCGGCCATGCCCGATGTGACCTCGGGCAACATCAACGCCTGCGTGCTGATGATCGCTGAGAAGGCGTCGGACATGATCCGAGGCCTAAGGCCATTGCCCGCGGTCAAACTCGGTTCGGAGTTGCAGCCGGCCTGATTCATTTCTGACAAGAGGGGGAGGAGCGTCCATGGAGATCGATCTCGACCGCGTCGCGCGTTCGGATGGGCGTTTCTCGTGGCCGGGCGGCGCCCGGCTCGCGGTGGTCCTGACCTCGGAGTACGAGCCGGTCTACGAGACCAAGGCGCTGGCCGGTGGAACGCCGAACTATCGCGACGAGGCCGAGCGCCGCTACGAAGTGACGCGGGGCCTGTGGCGGGTGCTCGACATCCTCAGCCGTCATCAGGCCAAGGCGACGTTCTGCGTCAACGGTGCCTCGGCCGAACGCTACCCGGAGAGCGCCAAAGCGATCGCCTCGCGCGGCCACGAAGTGGCGGCGCATTCGTGGGCCGCGGCCGACCACGTCGGCCTCAGCCGCGAGCAGGAAGACGCGGTGATCGGCCGTTCCGTCGCGGCGTTGGCCGCTGCGGTGGGGACCCGTCCGGCGGGCTGGCTGACGCCGCGGGCGCAGATCACCGGCAACACCATCGAGCTGCTGGCGAAGCACGGGTTCACCTGGCACAGCGACTGCTTCGACGACGACCTGCCGTACGCGATCGACGTCGGCGGCAAGCAACTGATCGAGATCCCGCGCTCGGCGCTGACCGACGACACGGCGCTGATCGGCAATCTGACGCGTCGGCCGCTCGGCAGTTCGCGGGCGCTGTTGTCGGCATGGATCGACGAATTCGACGTGCTGCACGCCGAATCGAAGAGCGCCGCCCGCCTGTTCTCGGTCAACTGGCACCACTGCATCGTCGGCCGGCCGGGCGCCTCCAAGGTGCTCGATGATCTCCTGGCCCATGTGCGGCGCCACCAGGGAATCTGGTTCGCCACCGGGCGTGAGGTCGCCGAGTTCTGGCTGGCGAACCGGGTCTAGCGCGAACGGACGATGAGCGGCGCCTTGCCGGGGCTCCTTGCCGCGACTATAGAAGCGCCAAAGGAGACACAGCACTCATGACAACTTTCATTTTCCGCGCCGCCGGCTGTGCCGTCGCCGCGTGGGCCCTCTCGATCCTGCCCGCGGCCGCCCAGTCGACCAATTCATCGGCCGACCCATCGATCGCGAAATTCTACGCCGGCAAGGCCGTGACCATCGGCGTCGGCTACCCGCCGGGCGGCACCTATGACATCTACGCCCGCGCGATGGCGAACTACATCGCCGACTACATCCCGGGCAAGCCGACCGTCATCGTCAAGAACCGGCCGGGTGCCGCGAGCCTCGCCTATGTCAACGAACTGTCCCACGTCTCGCCGAAGGACGGCACGGAGTTCGGCACCTTCGCGCGCAGCGTGCCGATGGACAAGCTGCTCGGCCGCAAGGGCGTCAACTTCGTGCCCACCGAGCTCAACTGGATCGGCAGCACCAACAGCGAAGTCAGCCTGTGCTCGGTCTGGCACACGGTCGGCATCAAGTCGGTCGAGGATTTCATGTCGCGGCCGCTGGTGTTCGGCTCGAACGCGGCGGGCTCGGAGTCGGACATGTACCCGACTATCCTCAACAATCTGCTCGGCGCGCATTTCAAGATCGTCACCGGCTATCCCGGCGCCAACGACCTGTCGCTCGCGCTCGAGCGCGGCGAGATCCAGGGCCGCTGCGGCTGGAC
>DATJIG010000331.1:0-19290 GCA_035493495.1 Alphaproteobacteria bacterium | reverse complement strand
AGCGATGAAACCGCGAGAGGCCCCCGACAACTGGGACACCATCCGGTGGATGATTGAGAGGCAACGGCGCTTCCCCTTCGGGTCGCGACGCACCTTCCTTTTCGGTACCGACATAACCCAGCGTCGCGACTCGCGACCGAGGCAGCATCGGTAGGCTCGGCCACGCTTTCAACGCAGCGTGGCACCTTACTGACCCTCACCGGGGACGACAAAGGCGGCTTCTGCCGGAGCCGCCGACGACGGAGTGCGTCCGCTTGGCAGAGTGGACGCACTCGGCCCCTCACCGGCTCCCCGCTCCCTTAAGAAAGGAGCGGGGGGCATGGTGCGTGCGGGTTGCACCCTGTGCGCGATCCAAAATCGGTGTTTGCGTGAGATGTTTCCACTCTTCCGACACACATCCACCGCATTCCGACCAACTCGCGTGTCTTCAACATAGCCGGGTGGACGGCGCGCTCGCGTGAGCTCGGCAGACGCGGTACACACACACCTCCACCGGCCAATGTCACGGACGCAATGACGCTTCTCGGTAACCGAACGGCTCGCCATTACGTCAGCATCGTCGCCGCGGCGGGTGCACCTATCCTGCTGGCGGCGGCAATCGCCGTCGCGTGGCTGATCGGCGCCCAGCGCACGTATCAGGAAGAGAACTTCCGTGCCGGCGCCCAGGTGATCCTTGCGGCCGTCGACGCCGTGCTCGCCGATGAGATAACGGCGACCAAGGGCATGGCGAACTCGAGGGAACTCGCCGCCGGAGATCTCGACCGCTTCTACGACACCGCGCACAACTGGCTGCGCAACCACCCGCGCTGGCGGGCGATCCTCGTCAACGATCCCGAGGGGCGTGAGCAACTCCTCAGTACCAACGGCCCCAAAGGCGAGCGGCGCGCCGCGCGGGAGCCGGAATCGATCCTGACCGCCGTCGAGACGCGCGCCCCGGCCGTCGGTCCGCTGACGCGCAGCCTTCGCTACGACGATGAGTTCCTGTTTCCGATCCGCGTTCCGGTGATCGTCGGCGACGACGTGCGGTACGTCGTCACGGTGCTGATTCGTCCCGAGGCCATCGCCGAAATCCTGCGCTCGCAGGCGTCGAACGATCGCGTCGCCTCGGTTTTCGATGCGGAGCGGATCACGGTCGCGCGCAGCGACGATCCTGGTTACGTCGGCCAGAAGGCGATTTCCGATGCCTTCGACAAGCCCGGTCGGCTGGTGATCGGGCTGGGTCTGACCGGCGAGCCGTTCGCCCGCGTGCTGGTCCAGTCGCCGACGAGCAAGTGGTGGGTGGGCGTCGGCATGCCGGCCGCCGCCTACTACGCGCCGCTCCGGCGCAACATCTGGGTGGTGGCGGTGCTGACCGCGGCCGCCGGCCTGATATCCATCGCCCTGACGCTGCTGGTCGGCCGACGCATTCGCCGCAGCACACAGGCGGAGGAAGCGGCGCGCTCGCAGGAGCTCGAAGCCGCCTACGCCACCGCGCGCAAGGCCCTCGGGCATGCCGAGCGGGCGAGCGCCGACAAATCGCGCTTCCTCGCCGCCGCGAGCCACGACCTGCGCCAGCCGATCCAGGCGATGCAGAACCTCGCCCACCTCCTCACCCGCCGGTTGTCGGGCGACGAGGAGCGGCTCGCGCGTCGGCTCGATGGCGCGGTGCGCTCGAGCGCGGCACTGCTCAACGCGCTCCTCGACATCAGCAAGCTCGATGCCGGCGTCATCACGCCCAACATCGGCTCGGCCCCCGTTGCGAGTCTCGTCGATCCGATCGTCACCGACTTGCGCGACGGGGCGCGCGCCAAGCGGCTCGACCTCCGGGTCGTCCCGTGCGGGCTCACCGTGCGCTCCGACCCGATCCTGCTCGGATCGGTCATCCGCAACCTGGTGTCGAACGCAATCCGCTACACCGAGAAGGGGCGCATCCTGATCGGGTGCCGCCGCAGCGGCGATCTCGCGCGTATCGAGGTGTGGGACACCGGCATCGGCATCCCCGAGGACCAGCAAGATCTCATCTTCGAGGACTTTCGCCAGATCGATAATCCCGAGCGCGATCGCGACAAGGGCTATGGCCTCGGGCTCGCGATCGTTCACCGCCTCGCCGCGTTGCTGCAGCACCGCCTCGGGCTGCGCTCCGTGCCCGGGAAAGGCACGTTGTTCTGGGTCGAGGTGCCGCTCGCCGAGGAGGCGCCGCGGCGCATCGTGGTGACGGCACCGCCGGAGCCGACCACGGGACGCGTGCTGGTGATCGAGGACGACGTGATCCAGGCGCTGTCGGCGACGATGATGCTCGAGGAAGCGGGCTACGAGGCGGTCAGCGCGGGTTCACTCGACGAGGCGCTCTCGGTCGTCCGCCGCTTCCATCCCGACGTGCTGCTGGCCGACTTCCGACTGCGCGGCGCCGACGGCGTCGAGGTCGTGCAACGGCTGCGCAAGCAGCTCGGCTACGTCGTGCCCGCCGTTCTCGTCACCGGCGAGACGTCGCTCGCGCCGTTCGATGCCGAGATGCGGATGCCGATCCTGTTCAAGCCGTACACGCCGGAGCAACTGGCCGCGATCGTTCAGCGCCAGCTCTCGGCGTACGGCGCGGGACTCGTCGAGACGCAGATGTGAAAACGGCGGACCGTGTGTGGCCCGCCGCCTTCACTCCGGCAATCCCGATCAGCGCTTCCAGACCGGCTTGCCGAGGTTGACGTCGTTCTTGTCGGTGAAATAACCGCCGGCCGCGCCGGCGGCGCCACCGAGTGCCGCACCGCCAAGCACGCTCCCGCCGGTCAGGCCGCCCACGGCGGCGCCGGTGCCGGCACCGATCGCGGCGCCGCTGAGAGCACGGTCCTGTTTGGTTTCACCGCAGGCCGCCAACCCGAGGGCGGCAACCGAACCGATGACGACGGTCACAAGGCGCAGGGTCATATCGTCCTCCTACGTAGTTGTCGCGGAAAAAACGGGTAGAGCTACGTGGAGGTTCCTGCCACCAACCGTGACGGGGCGGGAGGTATCCGTGACACTTTGAGCGAGCCTGTGCTGGAGAGGCGGCGGCGATCCGCTTCGCTCAGCCGGCCATTCGCGCGGCCTCGACCACGTCGTTGGCGATCAGGCCGCGGCGCTGCCGCTGGACAAGGGACGCGTAGTAGCCATTGCGCCGCATCAGGTCGTGGTGCGTTCCGCTTTCGATGATGTGCCCTTCCTTGAGGACGATGATGCGATCGGCGTTGACGACGGTCGACAGGCGGTGGGCGATGACGAAGGTGGTGCGGCCGCGCATGAGAGTCTCGATCGCCGTCTGCACCGCCTCCTCGGATTCGGCGTCGAGCGCCGACGTCGCCTCGTCGAGAACGAGGATGCTCGGGTCCTTGAGGATGGCGCGGGCGATGGTAATGCGCTGGCGCTCGCCGACCGAGAGCAACGCGCCGCGCTCGCCGACCTCGGCGTCATAGCCGTTCGGCAGATGGCTGATGAAGTCGTGAGCGTAGGCCGAGCGCGCGGCGGACTCGATCTCCGCCTGGCTCGCGCTGGGCCGCCCGTAGGCGATGTTGGCGCGGACGCTGTCGTTGAAGAGGAGGGGATCCTGAAGGACCACGCCGATGTTGCGGCGGATAGCGCTCTGCTTCAGCGTGCGCAGATCGCGGCCGTCGATGCGCACTGCGCCGCGCTCGGGATCGTAGAAGCGCATCAAGAGCGCTATCAGCGTGGTCTTGCCGGATCCGCTGGGACCGACGATCGCCACCGTCTCGCCGGCCGGGACGTCGAGGCTGAGGCCGGACAGCAACGGGCGGCCGTCTTTTTCGTAGCGGAAGTAAACGTTGTCGAAGGTGACGTCGCCACGCACGTGGTCGATGTTCTGCGCATGGGGCGAGTCGCCGAGATATTCCTGGACGTTGATGATCTTGAAGATCTCGTCGAGCGACACGGTTGCCCTGCTCGCCACCTGGTAGATGCCGCTCAGGCCCTGCACCGGGCCGAACAGTCCGCCGACGTAGCCGAGGAAGGCGACGACGGTTCCGATCGTGACCTCACCGATGTAGGCGAGGTACCCGCCGAGGCCGATCGCCGACAGCCGCGCCAGCGCGATGATGAGGTTGCTGGTCGCGCCGTAGCCCGCGTCGACCGCGACGCCGCGCACGACTACCTGATTGGCCGCGGCGACGTCGCGCAGGAACCGATTCTTCTCGGCGTCCTCCATCGCGAAGCTGCGCACGATGAGAATGCCGGAGAGTACCTCGTTGAAGCGCGAGTAGATCTTCGCCCACTGGTCGAGCAGCGTGCGCTCGCGCCGCGTCTGCTCCGGCGCTGCCTTGATCGCGATCAGTGCCGGGATCGGTGCGAACGCCAGTACCAGTGCCGCGAGCCGCCAGTCGAGGCGGACCATGATCGTGACGGAGAGGGCGAGGAAGACGAGCGCCGGGAGAATATTAAAGAGGATCTGCGTCACCGCGCCGACGAAGCCCTGAATGCTGCGGTCGAGACGCGTCATGATCGCGCCGACGCCCTCGCTGCGTTGGGCCCTGAGCGGCATCTGATGGAGCTTGCCGACGGTGGCCTCGAGCAGCGCGTACTGCAGGCCGATCCGCGTCCGCCACATCAGCCAGTCGGAGATCGCGTGCGCGATCTCGCGCGACACCGCGAGCGCCACGAGCAGCGCAAATCCGTGAACGAGTGGTGACAACGCACGGTCGCCGGCCAACTCGTCGAAGACATATTTGAGCGCGAGCGGCTCGGCCGCGTTCGCCGCACCCATAGCAAGGGTGAGCGCGATGATCGCGATGATTGCGTTCCGCTGCGGAAGAGCGAAACGGACGGCCTGATGAAGTCGTCCGGCGCGTTGCAGTGTCTCGGACATTCACCGTCGCTCGGTTGGGCTGCCGCTCCATGGCTGGGGCGCCGCAGCATTGCGAGCGCCACTGATCGGTCCAACGCGAGGTCTCCGCTTCCGTTCCGCTGATGTCATCTCGCAGCTTGACCGCAGCCGAAGCGACCCGGAACAAACCATGGATGGTTGCGTTCTGTTTGTCCGGCGGCCGCGAGGTTGCCCGAGCAGATCGATCGTCGCGCGCCGCCGACGGCGCAACAGGAAGAAAGATGGAAGCAGCCGCTCTCCACTCGAACGCAGTGCGTGTCGGCATCGTGGGTGTCGGAAACTGTGCCTCGTCGTTTGTCCAGGGACTCACCTATTATTCGCAGGCGCGCGCGAACGAACCCGTTCCGGGCCTGATGAACGCCGAACTCGGCGGCTATCACATCGGCGACGTCAAGATATCGTCGGCGTTCGACGTCAGCGCATCGAAGGTCGGGCGCGACGTCTCCGAGGCGATCTATGCGATGCCCAACAACACGCATCGGTTCGCCGATGTGGCGCCGACCGGCGTTACCGTCGAACGCGGGCCGACCCTCGACGGACTGGGTCGCTATCTCCGCGACGAGCTCGAGGAGTCGGATCGCGCAGTGGTGGACGTCACCGAGGCGCTCGCCCGCAGCCGCACCGATGTGCTGGTATCGTATCTGCCAGTCGGCTCGCAGCAGGCGACCGAATGGTACGCCACGCGGGCTCTTGAGGCGGGCTGTGCGTTCGTCAATTGCATCCCGGTGTTCATCGCGTCCAATTCCGACTGGCGCCGCAAATTCGAGGAGCGCGGCCTGCCGCTGATCGGCGACGACATCAAGAGTCAGGTCGGCGCCACCATCGTTCACCGCGCGCTCGCAAATCTGTTCCGCGAGCGGGGCGTGCGCCTCGACCGCACCTACCAGCTGAACTTCGGGGGCAACTCTGATTTCAAGAACATGCTCGAGCGTGAGCGCCTCGAGTCGAAGAAGATATCGAAGACCCAGTCGGTGGTCAGCCAGCTCGACATGCCGCTGGCGCCGGACCAGATCCACGTCGGGCCGAGCGATCATGTGCCGTGGCTTACCGATCGCAAGTGGTGCTACATCCGCATGGAAGGAACGACCTTCGGCGGCGTACCGCTCAATCTCGAGCTCAAGCTCGAGGTCTGGGACTCCCCCAACTCCGCGGGTGTCGTCATCGACGCCGTGCGCTGCGCCAAGCTCGCGATCGATCGCGGCATCGGCGGGGCTCTGGTCGGTCCATCCAGCTACTTCATGAAATCTCCGCCGCAGCAGTTCACCGACCACGAGGCACGGGAACGCACGCTGCGGTTCATCGCCGACGGCGAATAGGTGGCGGGACTGCGCGGGCAGGAATGATGTTGCCGAGGTGAGCGAGGTGGTCGCCGCATGAAGATCGTGGTTTTTGGCCTGACCATCAGTTCATCGTGGGGCAACGGTCACGCAACCTTGTGGCGTGGACTGTGCCGTGCGCTGGCGCGACTCGGCCACTATGTCGTGTTCTACGAGCGCGATCAGCCGTTCTACGCCGGTAACCGCGATCTGTTCGAGAATCCGGGCGGCGATCTCGTGCTGTATCGCGAGTGGAGCGACGTCATCGATCGCGCCGGTCGCGATGTGGCCGACGCCGATGTCGCCCTCGTCACTTCGTACTGCCCCGACGGCTTGACCGCGACGGATCTTGTGCTCGCCGGCCGGGCGCTCCGCGTGTTCTACGATCTGGACACGCCAGTGACGCTCGACGCCGTGAGCCGCGGCGAGGCCCTGAGCTATCTCGGTCCGGGCGGCCTGTCGGGGTTCGATCTGGTGCTGAGCTATACCGGCGGCACGGCGCTCGACGCCTTGCGCGGGCAGCTTGGCGCGCGTCGAGTGGCCCCGCTCTACGGTCACGTCGATCCCGACATCCATCTGCCGGTCGCACCCGGCGATCAGTACCGCGCCGACCTGTCGTACCTCGGCACCTACGCCGCCGACCGGCAGCATGCGCTCGACGCATTGTTCGTCGCGGCCGCGCGGCGCCGGCAGCGGCTTCGCTTCCTGATCGGCGGTGCGCAGTACCCGAAGGATTTCCCGTGGGCGCCGAACATCTATTTCGTGCGCCACCTGCCGCCGCCCGAGCACGCCGCGTTTTATTCGTCCTGCTGTCTCACCCTCAACGTCACGCGCCGGGCGATGGCGGAGATGGGCTGGTGTCCCTCGGGGCGCCTGTTCGAGGCGGCCGCCTGCGGCAGCGCGGTCCTGAGCGATGTCTGGGAGGGCCTCGACGCGTTTTTCCGCCCTGGCAGCGAGATCCTGGTCGCGCGCGACACGGAGGATGCCTTGGCGGCGCTCGACCTCGATGCCGCCGAGGTGAAGCGGATCGCGCGGGCGGCGCGCGATCGCACGCTCGCCGAGCACACGTCCGACTGCCGCGCCCGAGAGTTCGTCGACCTGCTCGAGACGGCGCGCGAACCGGCGGAGGCCTGACATGTGGGGAATTGTTCCGGCCGCCGGTCGCGGCACGCGGATTCAGCCGCTCGCGTTCTCGAAGGAGTTGCTGCCGGTCGGCAGTCGCACCGACGAGCGCGGCGCGGAGCGCCCGTGCGCTGTCAGCGAGTACCTGGTCGAGCGCATGATCCTCGGCGGCGCGGACAAGATATGCTTCGTCATCTCGCCGGGCAAATCGGACATCCTCGAATACTTCGGCGCGTCATATCGCGGCGCGCGCATCGCTTATGTTGTCCAGCAGCAGCCTGCCGGCCTGTGCGACGCGATCTTCCAGGCGGCGGCGCTGGTCGGCGACGGCGAGTCGGTCGCGGTGGGGTTGCCGGACACCGTGTGGTTTCCCGAAACCGCGCTGGCCGATCTGCCGGACGATGTTCTCGCCTTCCTGCTGTTCCCGGTCGACCGGCCGGAATTTTTCGACGCCGTCGTGCTCGGCGACGATGGCGCGGTCGCGGAAATCCAGGTGAAGAGCCCGATGGCCAGATCGAAGTGGATCTGGGGCGCGTTCCGGATGCCGGGCGCGGTCTTCCACGATCTTCACCGGCTGTGGCGTGCGCCCGAGCGCGGCGACGAATACTTCGGCACGCTGGTGAACGTGTATCTCGCGGCGGGCGGAGGCGCCGTCGGCGTCAAGGCGGGGCGCTCCTATGTCGATGTGGGCACGCTCAACGGCTACCGCGCGGCGATGCGTCTGTTGGGCGGGAACGCGGAGAAACTGTTGGAGTCCGGGGAGCGACGGCGATGAGCGGAAATTGGTCGGCGGAGCAGATCCGCGAACGGGTCCAGGCGCTGGGGCCGTGGTTCCACAACCTCAACCTCGACGGCATCAACACCGCGCCCGGACATTTCCTCGGCGACTATCCGGCGGTGAAGTGGCGGCGGTTTTGCGACGCCATCCCGGCCGATCTCACCGGACGGACGGTGCTCGACATCGGCTGCAACGGCGGATTCTACTCGATCGAGATGAAGCGCCGCGGCGCGTTCCGCGTGCTCGGCATCGACTTCGACGAGGAGTATCTCGCGCAGGCGCGATTCGCCGCCGAGATCAGCGGTTTCGACATCGAGTTCCAGAAGCTCTCGGTATACGACGTCGGCGCCATCGGCGAGCGTTTCGACATCGTGCTGTTCATGGGGGTGCTCTACCACCTTCGTCATCCACTGCTGGCGCTCGATCTCATCCACGAGCACGTCGCCCGCGACCTGCTGGTGTTCCAGTCGATGCAGCGCGGCAGCAAGGAGGTCGACGCGGTCGACCGCGACTACGACTTCTGGGTCGCCGATCAGTTCGACCGGCCTGCCTATCCCAAGCTCCACTTCATCGAGCACCGGTATGCCGGCGATCCCACGAACTGGTGGGTGCCGAACGCTGCCTGCATGGAGGCGATGCTGCGGAGCGCCGGCTTCGCGATCTTCGATCACCCAGAAGATGAGGTCTACATCTGCCGCCGCGTCGTAGCCCCCGAGGGTGCCGGCGCGGCCTATCCGAACGTCGGCACGCCTTCCTCCACGACGAAAAAGGGACGCGAATGATCGAAGCGGCGATGATCTGGAACGAGCCGAACAACAAGTCGCACTGGGATCCCGAGATCGATCCCGGTTGGTCGCTGTTCGCCGACATGGCGATCGCAGCTGGGCGTGCGATCAAGGAGGTCAATCCCCGCCTGCCGCGCGTGCTCGGCGGGATTTCGCCGATCGATCCCGCCTTCATCGCCAATCTCGCGGGCAAGGGCGTGCTCGACGAGATCGACGTTGTCGCCGTGCACGGCTTTCCGCTCGACTGGAACCTCTGGCAGATCCACGACTGGCCGGCCAAGATCGATGAAATCCGTGCCGTCACCGACCTGCCCATCTGGGTCTCCGAGGTCGGCGTCTCGAGTTTCGGCGCCGAGGAGGTGCAGGCCTGGGGCCTCGAGCGCACCGCCGAACTGCTGATCGGCCGCGCGCCACGCATCCACTGGTACAGCCTCTACGACCTGCCGCGCGCATGGAACGCGACCACCCGCCATCGCGAGGCTGAGGGATCGTCGTATTACCGACACTTCTATATGGGGGTGCTGCGCGAGGACGGATCGCCCAAGCCGGCCGCCGAAGTCCTGCCACGCTACGCACCGGAGCTCGGCCTGTGTCAGTGGTTCCATTTCGAGGATCACCGGCTCGACGATGCGGTGGCGTGGATGAAGCGCATGGGCGTGCGGTACCTGCGCACCGGGCTGTCATGGGCCGACAGCTTTCGGCCGAATGCGCTGCAGTGGTTCGATCGGCAGATGGAGGCGCTCGCCGACTTCGACGTCACGGTGACCTTCTGCTTCACGCCAGAGCACCGCGGCATCGCGCCCCACCACACCAGCGCGCCGCTGGTGAAGGAGGAGTTCGCCGAATTCTGCGCCGCCATGACCCGGCGCTATGCGCACACGACCGTAAAATCCGCGCCCGCCTCGGTAGAAGTGTGATGTGCGGCGCCGCAGCCGAAACCTCTCGCTCGAACGCGGCGGACATCGGCCGCGCGTTCCTCGCCAGGCTCGCTGATCCGCTGCGGCCGTCGCTCGATTTCGGGGGAATTTCTGTCGTCGTGGCCCATCCCGACGACGAGACCATCGGTTGCGGCGCGCAGTTGTCGCGCTTCGCCGCGGCGACCGTCGTGGTCGTCACCGATGGGGCGCCGGTGGATCTTGCGGATGCGCGCGCCAACGGTTGCGTCACGCCGGCGGACTACGCGCGCCTCCGGGACACCGAGCTGCGAGAGGCGCTGTCGCTCGCCGGGATCGGCGACGGCGTGGTTCGCTTCGGTGTGCCCGACCAGTCGGCGGCGCGGCACCTCGGCGCGCTGGCGAAGCGCCTGTCGACGGTATTGGCCGAGCGCGACGCGCGGATTGTCGTTACCCACACCTACGAGGGCGGCCATCCCGATCACGATGCGGTCGCGTTCGCAGTCCACGCCGCGGTCGAACTCGTTCGCCGCAAAGGGCATGCGGTCGCGATCGTCGAGATGCCTCTCTACTATCCGACCGGGTACGGGTGGGCCGTTCAGCAATTCACGCCGGCGCCCGGAATCACCGAGTGCGTAGTGACCCTCACGGCGCCTGAGCGAGAGTTGAAGGCGCGGATGATCGCTGCGCACGCATCACAGCGGCGAACGCTGGCGATGTTCGGCGTCGACACAGAGCGCTTTCGGTGTGCCCCCGCCCACGATTTCACCAAGGCACCCCGTGACAATGCGGTCTGGTACCACGGCAATTCGTGGGGGCTCACGGGCGACCAATGGTTGTCGCTTGCGCGCACAGCGGCCCGCGACCTCAATCTGGAGCCAATATGACACCGCTCACCGTCCTCAGCGTCGCTTATCCGTTTGCGCCCGTCAGTGTCGACGCCGTCGGCGGTGCCGAGCAGATTCTCGGCGCACTGGATCGCGCGCTGGTGCGGGCGGGTCATCGTTCGATCGTGGTTGCGTGCGAGGGCTCCGAGGTCGCCGGCACCCTGGTTCCCGTGCCGCGGGTCGATGGGCCGCTCGATGCCGAGCACACCGCCGCGGGACGGGCGCGACATCTGCGCGCCATCGCCTCCGCCGTCGCGAAAGGAGGCATCGACCTCATCCACATGCATGGGGTCGATTTCCACTCCTATCTCCCGCCGCCGGGTCCGCCAGTGCTCGCCACTCTCCATCTGCCACTGGCGTGGTATCCGCCGGCGGCCCTCCATCCGTCGCGGCCTGACACCTGGCTGCAGTGCGTGTCGCAGGCGCAACACGAGACCTGCGACGACAGCCCGTGGTTCCTGTCGCCGATCGAGAACGGCGTCGATGTCGCCGCCTTCGTCGGCCGTCACGCCAAGCGGCGGTTCGCGCTCGTGCTGTCGCGCATCTGCTCCGAGAAGGGCATTCACATCGCCATCGACGCGGCGAAGCGCGCGGGCATGCCGCTGATCGTCGCCGGCGCGCTGTTCCCGTACGAGGAGCATCGTCGCTACTTCCTCGACGCCGTACTGCCGCGACTCGACGCTGAACGGCGGTTTATCGGCCCGGTGGGATTCGACCGCAAACGTCGGCTGCTCGCCGCCGCCCGCTGTCTGCTCGTGCCGTCGCTCGCACCGGAAACGAGCTCGCTGGTCGCGCGCGAGGCGCTGGCGGCGGGGACGCCGGTGGTCGCCTTCGCCGCAGGGGCGCTGCGCTCGACGGTCGACGACGGCCAGACCGGATTCCTGGTGCACGACGAGGAGGGAATGGCGCTCGCCATGCAACGCGTCGAGACGATTTCCTCCGACTGGTGCCGCGACACCGCGCGCCGTCGCTTCTCGCTCGACCGGATGATCGCGCAGTACTTCGCGGTCTACCAGAGACTTGCCGCGCGCCTGAACGACGACCAACGGTCCGCCGGGGCGGCATGACGACACTCACGGTTGAAGCGGTCAGCGATATCCGCACACTCGTCACGCTCGAGCCGGCGTGGTGGTCACTCTGGCACCGCGCACGTTCGGCGACGCCGTTCCAGTCGCCGGCATGGCTGATCCCATGGTGGCGCGCCTTCGCGCCCGGCGAGCTGTTCGTCGTCGTGGTCTGGCAGAGCGCCCGCCTGCTCGGGATGCTGCCGCTCTACATCGATTCCACGTCGACCGATGTCCGGCTCCTCCCACTCGGTGTCTCGGTCAGCGACTACATCGACGTCCTTGTCGATGCCGCGTGGGAGAACGAGGTGCTGGCCGCGTTCGCCGGGTTCCTCGCCACCGGGCCGACGCCCTGGGCGGAATGGGACATGCCGGATCTGCCGGCGGAAGCGCTGGCCCTCGCGCTGCCGGCCTCGATCGCAGGCGAGGATATCGTCACCGCGACCACTCCCGCGCCGGTACTGACCTTGCCGACGGACGCCGGCGGACTCGATGCGGCGATACCCGCGCGCAAGCGGCGCGACATCCGCATGGCGCGGCATCGCGCCGACCGGCGCGGCCCAGTCGATATCCAGCGCGCCGATGCCGCGTCGGTCGCCGGGGCGATCGACGAACTCGTTCGCTTGCATAGCGCGCGCTGGCACAACCGGGGCGAGGCCGGCGTGCTCGCCGACGACCGTCTGCGGCGTTTCCACGGCGAGGCCGCGCCGAGGCTGGTGCAGGCGAACCTGGCGCGCATCCACACCTTGTCGATCGGCGGCGAGATTGCCGGCGTCTACTACGGGCTCGCTTACAACCAGCGACACTACGCCTACCTCTGCGGCTTCGACCCCGCGTTCGAACGCGAGAGCCCGGGAACGATCCTGATCGCCCACGCGATCGAGGACGCCGTCTGCGAAGGCGCCGCCGAGTTCCACTTCCTGCGCGGCGGCGAGGCCTACAAGTATCAGTGGGGCGCGGTCGATCGCTGGAACAGCCACCGCGCCATCCGCCGGAGCCCGCGGCATGCCCTTGCCTCGTAGCACGCGCCGCTCAAAAGTCGCCGAGTCGCCCCTCATGCGCTGCGCGCTGGGCGAACTTCCGGCCAACGTTGCGTTGATGCAGATGGCGCGCGCGGCCAGCGACGCGGCCGAGATCGAGCGTGCCCTCGTCACCGCGAGCGCGCGCCTGCGACGGCGCGATGCCGATGCCGCGCGTCGGGTGCAGCGCGCACTCGATCTGTGGCGGCGCACGCCCGATGCCTTTTGCGCCATGACCGACATTCTCTGCATCGCCGGCGCCACGCCCGAGGCGGGCCAGACACTCGAGCAGGGGATCGCCCATTGGGCGGCGGTGTTCGACCGCGCCGCCGCGGTGTCGCCGGAAGCGAGCGTGGCGCTCTATTCGCTGGGCGACGCCGAACTTCTCCATAACGTCACCCGGGAGGTGACGGACTGGATGCTCGCGCGGGGTTTGCTAACCAGCGACGGCGCCATCCTCGAAATCGGCTGCGGCATCGGGCGCTTCGTCGGGATGCTGGCTCCGCTCGTCCGGTTCGCGATCGGCATCGACGTATCGCAGCGAATGCTCGACATCGCGCGCCGCCGGTGCGCGGACGCATCGTCGGCGACCTTCGCCCGCAGCTCGGGACGTGACCTCGCCGCGTTCCGCGACGAGAGTATCGATCTGGTCTACGCGGTGGATACCTTCCCGTATCTCGTCCAGCTCAGCGGCGACATTGCCAGGCTCCATATTCGCGAGGCCGCGCGGGTCCTGCGACCGGGCGGGCGCCTGCTCATCCTCAACTACTCGTACCGCGGCAGCATCGAATCCGACCGTCGGGATATCGACGAAGCCGCGCGCGGCACCGGGCTGTCGATTGTGTGTCATGGCACCCGCGAGTTCGCGCTGTGGGACGGCACAGCCTTCCTCATGACCCGCGCCTGATCGGAACGGATCGCGATACCGCCGGTTTACTTCCGTCATCTTCAACGGAGGGACCGAAGTGGCGCGGGCGGTGATTCTGGTTCTCGATTCGGTCGGCGTCGGCTCTGCCCGCGATGCGGACCGCTACGGCGATCTTGGCGCCGACACAGTGGGCCATATCGCCGAGGCGTGCGCTGCCGGAAAGGCGGATCGCAAGGATTTGCGCGAAGGCCCGCTGTCGCTGTCAAACATGGTGCGGCTCGGTCTTGGCGAAGCGTGTCGCGCGGCCACCGGCCATATTCCGCCGGGACTGGAGAGCCGCCGCTCACCCCAGGCGTTGTTCGGCTGCGCCGACGAGGTCTCGACCGGCAAGGACACGCCATCAGGCCATTGGGAACTCGCAGGCGTGCCGGTGCCGTTCGACTGGGGGTATTTCCCGCAGACCGTGCCGTGCTTTCCGCACGACCTCATCGAGGCGCTGTGTCGCCGCGCCGGGCTCGAAGGCGTTCTCGGCAACTACCACGCCTCGGGCACCGAGATCATTGCCACGCTGGGCGAGGAGCACCTCAGGTCCGGCAAGCCGATCTGCTACACGTCGGCCGATAGCGTCTTCCAGGTCGCCGCGCACGAGGAGAGCTTCGGGCTAGAACGCCTGTACGACGTCTGCGCGGTCGCCCGCGAGCTCGTCGATCCGTTGCGCATCGGGCGGGTCATCGCCCGGCCGTTCGTCGGCGACTCGGCGAAAACGTTCAGGCGCACGGCGCACCGCCATGACTACGCGGTGCCGCCGCCCGCGCCGACGCTGCTCGACATCGCGGCGCGGGAGGGGCGCGAGGTTGTCAGCATCGGCAAGATCGACGACATCTTCGCTCATTCGGGAACCGGACGCGTGCTGACCGGCGACGGCAACGGCGCGCTGTTCGACCGCACCCACGAGGCATTGTCGAGTCTCGCCGATGGCGGACTGCTGGTCGCGAACTTCGTCGACTTCGACACTGCCTATGGTCACCGCCGCGACGTCGCCGGCTACGCCGCCGCGCTGGAGGCGTTCGATGCACGTCTGCCCGAGATCGAGACGCTGCTGCGCCCGGGCGACTTCGTGGTGATCTCCGCCGACCACGGCTGCGATCCGACGTGGCGCGGCACCGACCACACACGCGAGCGCATTCCGATCCTGGCGTTCGGTCCGGCTGAGCGCGGAGGTCCGATCGGATGCCGCGACAGCTTCGCCGATGTCGCTGCGGCTGTTGCGACACGCCTCGATCTTCCGCGGCAGCCGACTGGCGTCACGTTCTGACGGGAGGCCGTCCGACCGAGCTATCTCATTGACGCCGCAGCGGAACCAAGCCGCGATCGCCGCGTTCTTCCACAACGTAAGCAAGGACCGCGAATGCCCAAGCTCGTACTTGTCACCGGCGGCGCCGGCTTCATCGGATCGCACGTCACGGATCTTCTCCTTGCTTCCGGATACCGGGTGCGCGTGCTCGATAATCTCTCGCCGCAAGTCCACGGCGACCGCTCGACTCCCGAATATCTGAATCGCGACGCCGAGTTCATGTTCGGCGACGTGCGCGACGCCGAGGCGGTGGCGCGCGCGTTGGATGGGGTCGATGCCGTGGTGCATCTCGCGGCCGCCGTCGGGGTCGGCCAGAGCATGTACGAGATCGTCTCCTACACCGAGACCAACGAGCTGGGCACGGCGGTGCTGCTTCAGGCGCTGGCGCGCCGGCCGGTCGAGCGCCTCATTGTCGCGTCGTCGATGAGCATCTACGGCGAGGGACTGGCGAAGCGCCAGAACGGCGAGATCGTCGTTCCCGAAGGGCGTCCAGTCGAACAGCTGAAGCGCGGCATCTGGGAGCTGCAGGACTCGGGCAACGCCTCGCTGATTCCGCTGGCGACGCCCGAGACCAAGCCGCCGGCGCTGAGCTCGATCTATGCCCTGCAGAAGTACAACCAGGAACGGATGTGCCTGATCGTCGGCAAGGCGTACGGCATGGCAACCGTCGCGCTGCGGTTTTTCAACGTCTTCGGGCCGCGCCAGGCGCTGTCCAACCCCTACACCGGCGTGCTGGCGATCTTCGCCGCGCGACTGCTCAACGGACGCGCGCCGCTGGTGTTCGAGGACGGACGCCAGCGCCGCGATTTCGTCCACGTCACCGACATCGCGCGAGCCTGCCTGCTGGCGCTCGAGACCGAGCGCGGCGTCGGCAACGTCTACAACGTCGGATCGGGCCAGAGCCGCTCGATTCTCTCGGTCGGTGAGGACCTCGCGGACGTCATGAACCTCAAGCGCATCGCGCCCGAGGTTACCGGCAAGTACCGCGCCGGCGATATCCGTCACTGCTTCGCCGACATCTCGAAGAGCCGCGCCGAACTCGGGTTCGCGCCCGAGGTCGATTTCCGGGAAGGACTAGTGGAGCTCGCCGACTGGCTTTCCGGCCAGGTCGCCGTCGATACCGTCGACCGCGCCACCCAGGAGCTGGCGAGCCGGGGGTTGGTCGGATGACACGGGTTCAGGAACAGCGGGTGCTGGTCACCGGCGGCTGCGGCTTCATCGGCTCGAACATCGCCGACGCGCTCGCCTCACGCGGCGACCAGGTCTTCATCCTCGACAACCTCAGTCGCCGCGGCACCGAGCAGAACGCCGAGTGGCTGCGCAAGCGCCACGGCAACCGCATCGCCATCGAGGTCGCCGACGTTCGCAACGAAAAGGTGCTGCGGTCGATGGTGAAGGAGTCAACGTCGGTGCTCCACCTCGCGGCTCAGGTGGCGGTGACGACCAGCCTCGACAATCCGCGCGAGGACTTCGAGGTCAACGGCGGCGGCACGCTCGGCGTGCTCGAGGCGGTGCGCCAGCACAATCCGTGGGTGCCGGTCATCCTCGCCTCGACCAACAAAGTGTACGGCAAGCTGCTCGACGACTGGGCGATCAAGCTGTGCCGCGACCGCTACGTGCCGTGCGAGCTGCGCCTCGTCGAGGGTGTCGCCGAGAGCGCGCCGCTCGACTTTTACAGTCCCTACGGCTGCTCCAAGGGCACCGCCGACCAGTACGTCCGCGACTACGCGCGGGTGTTCGGGATGCGCACTGTGGTGCTGCGCATGAGTTGCATCTATGGGCCGCGCCAGTTCGGCAACGAGGATCAGGGCTGGATCGCGCATTTCCTGATCAAGGCGATCCGCGGTGAGCCGATCACCATCTACGGCGACGGCTACCAGGTCCGTGACGGGCTCTACATCGATGACGCGGTGAACGCGTGGCTGGCCGCGCTCGATCGCATCGATGTCACCAGGGGCCGCGTGTTCAATCTCGGCGGCGGGCCCCCGAACGCCACCAGTCTGCGCGAGATGATGGCGCTGATCGAGGATCTGCGCGGCCAGGCGCCCGACGTGCGCTACGGCCCGTGGCGACCGGGCGACCAGCCCTGGTACGTCTCCAATATCCGCGCCATCGGCGAAGCGCTCGGCTGGGCGCCGCGGATGTCGCTCCGCGACGGTGTGCGCAAGCTCGAGCGCTGGCTCGCCGAGCGCGAGCTGCGCCCCACGACGCCCTCAGGCCAGCGCGAGGAGGCGCGGGTATGAAGGTCGCGCTGATCAATCCCAACTGGCGGTTCGACGGCAGCATCTATTTCGGCTGCCGTTCTCCGCATTTGCCGATCGAGTACGGGGTGTCGGCGCAGCTGCTCGAGGACGCGGGCCACTCCGTGCGGCTGATCGACGGCCAGATGTTCGATCTGTCGCTCGCCGACATCGCCGCCGAGGTGCGCGCGTTTCGTGCCGACATGGCGGTGATCACCACGGCGCCGAGTTATCTGTTCTGGCGCTGCGCGCCGCCCGAGCTGCGCGTTCCGCAGGAGCTGGCGTTCCACGTGCGCGACCTGGTGCCGGTTCTCGTCGCCGTCGGACCTCACGGCTCGACTACGCCGCGGGCCGCACTCCGCAAGCTGCCGGTCGACATGGTCGTCATGGGTGAATGCGAGGAGACGCTCGCGCGCATCGCCGGTGGCGAGCGCCGCAACGTGCCCGGCACCTGCTACCGCGAGGGTGGCGAGATCCGGGTCGTCGGCGGGCCCCAGGCGGCGCGCTTCGTCGACCAGAAGCCGCTCGCGTGGTCGGACGAGATGATCGCCCGCCACGGCCACCACCACCACCGCTTTGACGCCGAGCCGAAAGCGCCCGGCGCCGAGGTCGAGGCCTCGCGCGGGTGTCCCTACCACTGCACCTTCTGCGCGAAGGAGAACTTCCGCGACGACTACCGCCGCCGCCCCGCCGACGGCGTGCTGGAGGAGATTTTCCGGCTACAGGCACAGGGCGTCGAGTACGTCTACTTCATCGACGAGATCTTCCTGCCCAACGCTCCGCTGCTCGAAGGGCTGATTGGCCGCGGACTCAGGTTCGGCGTGCAGACGCGAATCGACCTGTGGAAGCCCGAGATGCTCGAGCTCCTGGGGCGCTCGGGGTGCGTGTCGGTCGAGGCCGGCGTCGAGAGCCTTAGCCCTGAGGGCCGCCAGGCGCTCGACAAGCGGTGCAAGCTGTCGACCGACGAGCTCGCCGATCGCCTGACGATCGCCAAAAGCCACATCCCCTTCGTTCAGGCCAACCTGATCGAGATGCCCCACGACGAGGACGAGCAGGTGCAGCGCTGGCGCGATCGGATGCGCGAAGCCGGCGTGTGGGCGAACGATCCCGTGCCGCTCTTTCCGTATCCCGGCTCGCCCGACTACGGGCGGCTGTGGGGATTGCCCGACGACACCGCGTGGGAGCGCGCCCACGAGCATTACCTCGCCCAGTTTGCCTCGTTCAGCGATGTGCAGGACGAGCGGCCACGCCGTCTCTACGAACTGGAGCGTCAGCCCTAAGCCACAGCCCCGGGAGTCCTTCGTGAGTCCAGCCACGCATCGTCTGATGATGACCACCGACGCGGTCGGAGGAGTCTGGGTCCACGCGTCGACGCTCGCGCGCGCGCTCTGTTCGCGCGGCTTCGCCGTCACCCTGGTGACGATGGGGCCCGCACCCCGGAGCGATCAACTCGCGACGCTTCGCGACGTTCCCGGCCTCGACGTCGAGATCACCGATCTCCGGCTCGAGTGGATGGATCCGGCCGGCGACGACATGCCGCGGGCGCTGGAGCAATTGCGCGGCATCGAGCGACGGATCAGGCCCGAACTTGTTCACCTCAACAGCTATCGTGATGCCCGCGCCGACTGGTCGGTGCCGGTAGTGATCGGAGCGCATTCCTGCGTGCGGTCGTGGTGGCGCGCCTGCCGCGGCGGCGATCCGACCGAATCGCAATGGGCGCGCTACGCCGAGAACGTCGCTGCCGGGCTGGTTGCCGCCAACATCTGGATCGCGCCGAGTGCGACGCAGCGCAATGAGGTCAAGGCGCTCTACGCGCCGCCGACGCCGGGCCGGGTGATCTGGAACGGGCTCGAGCGGTTTCCGCGACCGGCGCCCAAGGATTCGTTCGTCGCCGCCGCCGGCCGGATGTGGGACGAAGCCAAGAACCTCAAGCTGCTCGCCGCCATCGCTCACGATCTCCTCTGGCCGGTGCGCGTCGCGGGCGACGTCGGGACCGACATTCCGCCATCCGTTTCGAACCTTGACCTGCTCGGCGAGCTTCCGCGCGCCGATCTGCTCGAGCTGTTCCGCGCCGCGTCGATCTATGTCGCCCCGGCCCTCTACGAGCCGTTTGGCCTGACG
>DATJIG010000330.1:0-10030 GCA_035493495.1 Alphaproteobacteria bacterium | reverse complement strand
TCGTTGAGCGCGACCGCGAGCACCGACGGCTCATCGGGCGGCCGGCCGGTGTAGGTGGTGAGGTAGATCGGATTGGACCGGCTGGTGATCGCGGTGACGCGGAAGGTCGGGAACGATTCAACCGAGTTGTAGTAGCCGGTGTGGTCGCCGTAGGGACCTTCGGGTGCGGTTTCGGTCATCGACACGAAGCCCTCGATGACGATTTCGGCTTCGGCTGGAACCAGGAGCGGCACGGTCTTGCACTTGACCACTTCGATGCCGCGGCCGCGCATTAGTCCGGCGAACTCGTATTCGGGCAGCGACTCCGGTACCGGCGTCACCGCGGCGATCAGCGTCGTTGGATCGGCGCCGATCACCGCCGCCGCCGGCATCTCGCGCTCGCCCTTGGCGCGCCACTGCTCGAAGTGCGCGGCGCCGCCGCGCGCCGGCAGCCAGCGCATGATGGTCGAGCGCGGTCCCGTCACCTGCATGCGATAGATGCCGATGTTGGGCGCCGCGCAGGCGTCGTCGCGAGGGGCGCGCGTCACCACGAGCGGCCAGGTGATGAGCGGCGCGGGCTCGCCCGGCCAGCAGGTCTGGATCGGCAGTCGGCCGAGATCCGCGTCATCGCCACGCGCCACCACCTGCTGGCACGGTGCTGAGCCGACAGTCTTCGGCTTTCGGACGAGCGCTGTCTTGAGGGTCGGCCACAGGCCGAACGCCTCTTTCAGCGAGGTCGGCGGTGTCGGCCGTTCGAGGAAAGCGAGCATCTTGCCGAGCGCCCGCAGGTCCGCGGGCTCGCGCCCGAGGCCGAGCGCCACGCGCTCGACAGTGCCGAACAAATTGGCAAGCGCCGGAATTTCAGACGGCGGTTGGCCGGCTTCGGCAACCCGCTCGAACAGCAGCGCCGGGCCGCCGTCGGCAAGCACGCGGGTGGCGATTTCGGTCATCTCCAGGCGCGGGTTGACGGGCGCGGAGACGCGCGCGAGCCATTGGCGGCGCTCGAGTTCGGAGAGGAAATCGCGAAGGGAATCGTAGGAGGCGGGGACGGACGGCATGGCGAAGGAGTGGCATGGGGCTTGCGTCACCGCAAGGGCGGACCGCTGCCCCATAATGGCTTCATGGAATCCTAATTCCGCCTGCCTAGATTGAGGGTTGCGCGTAACGCGTCGGAACCTTATCTCACTCTACGAACCAGCTATTTTAGGTGCTTGAGCATGGCGCGTTATTGGGTCGTCGGAGGCGAGTACAAATCCACGGATTTCCGCGAAACCGTCGACGGTAAGCCGCCCCGTCGTTTTGGGCCATTCGCGACCCGCGAGGAGGCCGAGGCGCGCTGGGCGGCGCTGTCCTGGGCCGAGGTCGACAACTGCCACACCCGCTACGCCATCGAGATCGACGAAAACGGGCCGCAGAAGACCCGCGCCGCCTGAGCGGCGCCCACAGCCCAGCTTTCGCGCCCAGCTTGCGCCGCCGTTTCGGTCGGTGAACAATCCGCCGCGATGAGTCCGTCCGACATTGCGCGCGCCGCCGCGGGTTCGCTCCGCCTTACCCCCGCCGAAGCCGATGAGATCGTGCGCCGCGCGACCGAGTACCCGTACGCGGCGCCCGCGCATTCTTATCTGTACGACGCCTCGTCGCCGACCGGTTGGCGGGCGCTGCCGCCCGAGTCCGCGCTGCTCCAAGGCCGGACTCCGGTGCTGGCCTCGGGGTCCAACCGGGCGCCTGAGCGCCTTGCCCAGAAATTCCGCGCTCTGTTCCCGGCGGCGCTGATTCCCGTGACGCGGGCGCACCTTGGCGGATTCGATTCGGTCTACTGCGCCCACGTGACGTCCTACGGCTCGGTGCCGGCGACGCTCCATCCGTCTCCGGGTACGCGCGTGGCGCTCCACGTCACCTGGCTGACCGACGACGAGCTCGCGTGCATGCACGAGACCGAGCAGCCGGGTATCAACTATCACTTCGCACGTCTCAGGAACCTCGATCTCACGCTGGACGACGGCAGGATGGGGTTCGCGCAGGCCTATGCCTATCTCTCGGTCCACGGTGCGGCGCTGTTCGACGGCGCGCCGGTGGCGCTCGCGGCGATCGAGGCGACGGCGCGGCGGTTCCCGGCACGCGACCAGAACGCGATGCTGGCAAGGCTGCACGCCCTGACGGCCTCCGAGCTCAGGTTCGGCGAGTTCGTTCGCGGCATGATCGGGGCCGAGATCGAGCGCGTCCGCCTGCGCGAGAGCTACGAGGCGCTGCTGCGGCGCTCGGTCGCCAGGTTTCCGTTCGACACCGTCGACATCGTCCCGGTGCCCTGAGAGCGCTAGCCGCGCACCCGAAAAATACGAACGGTCTTTTCGTCGGCATCCTCGAGATCGCGCGAGCACGGCACGACGTAGCGCGCGAGCTCCTCGAGGCCGTCTTTCGGCAGATAGCTGCGTCCGGGGTCGGCGAGCCACACGGTGCGACCGTCGGCGGCAGCGGCGCGCAGGAAGCGCATCATGCGCTCGGCCATCGGCTTCTCGTAGCAGACGTCGCCAGCCAGGATCATGTCCCACGGGATGGCGAAGGGCGGCGCGGCGAGGAGGTCGTCGGCGATCGGCGTCACCGACACGCCATTGACCCTGGCGTTGAGGCGCGCGGCCTCGAGCGCGAACGAATCGATGTCGGCGACCTCGGCGGATGCACCCTTGAGCGCAGCGGCGATGGCGGCAACACCACACCCCGCCGCGAGATCGAGGACGCGTCGCCCGGCGACCATGTCACCGTGGTCGAGCACGTAGCGGGCGACCGCCTGGCCACCGACCCAGGCGAACGCCCAGTAGGGCGGCGGCATGCCATTGCGTGCGAGCGTCGCCTCGGTCGCTTCCCATAGAGGCGTCACCTCGGTCGCGAGATGAAGCGGGATCTCCGGCACCAGGGGCGGAGCGACGAGTTCGGTCTCGCGGCGGATGAAGTCGGTGAGGAGGTCTGCCTCGCTCGTGCTCACGGTGCGGTGGCGTGGCCGAGGAGCAAGGCCGCGAGCACCAACCAGCCGAACAGGCGGTTGGAGCGGAACTTGGCGAGGCAGTCGGTCGGCGAGTCGATCTGCAGGCTGCTGGTCTGCCACGCGAGCTGTGCCGCGGCGATCGCCAGCACGGCGTAGAACGAAGTGCCCATTCCGGCGGCGGCGCCCGCGGCGACGAGGACCACCACCGCGGCGATGTAGAAGCCGGTGATCCAGCTCTTCGAGGACGCGCCGAACTTGCGCGCGGTGGAGCGCACGCCGATCAGCGCATCGTCTTCGCGATCCTGCAGCGCGTAAATCGTGTCGTAGCCGAGCGTCCACAGGAAGCCGGCGGCGTACAGAAGGATGGCGGCCTTGTCCAGTCGCCCGGCCTCGGCGGCGTAGCCCATCAGGGCGCCCCAGTTGAAGGTGAGCCCGAGCCACGCCTGCGGCCACCAGGTGATGCGCTTCATGAACGGATAGGCGAACACCAGCCCGAGCGACAAAACGCCGAGCAGGAACGTGAAGCGGTTGAACGAGGCGAGCACGATGCAGCCGATGGCCATCAGGACGACCATGAACAGCACCGCAGCACCCACCGACACGGCACCCGAGGGCAACGGCCGTCCGCGCGTGCGCGCGACCTGGGCGTCGATGTGACGATCGACGATGTCGTTGTAGGTGCATCCGGCGCCGCGCATCACCACCGCGCCGATGGCGAACAGCAGTGCGTGTCCGAGCGCGTAGGACGGCCGGTCGAGGATGTCGGGCGAGATCAGGATGCCCCACCAGCACGGGAACAGCAGCAGCCACGTGCCGATCGGACGGTCGAGGCGCGCCAGCAGCACGTAGGGGCGGAGCGCCTTGGGCAGCGCGCGCAGGATCACCGGATCGGCCGGGCTGTCGCCCGGCAGGACCGAAGCGGTGGCTTGGTTTTGCCAATGGCTCATGGTGGGCTAACGTCTTGGCGAACGGATGTAAAATTGGTCGCGCGACCGGCCATGTCCCTGAGCATGCACGCAAAAAGGGGCTCAATCATGGCACGGTGCGAGGGAGAAATCACAATGTCTTCAGCGGGGTCCCCGTCGGGACCGGACGTTGGCCGCGGGAGCGGCGAGGCCGACCGCGACGACGAGACGCCGTCCTACCGCGCGCGCGCCCGCCTGTTCGTCGATCAGGCGCTTGGGCCCGGCGCTGTGGTCGAGCTCGGCCGCGATGCGGCGCACTACGTGCGCGATGTGCTGCGGATGCGCGCGGGCGACAGCCTCGCGGTGTTCAACGGACGCGACGGCGAGTGGCGCGCGACGCTCGCGCATCTCGCGCGCAACGCGGCGACGGTCGCAATCGCCGAACGGCTGCGCGCGCCGACGTCGGAGCCCGATGTCTGGCTCCTGTTCGCGTTGCTGAAGCGCACGCGCACCGATCTCGTCGTCGAGAAGGCGACCGAGCTCGGCGTGGCGCGCATCCTTCCGGTGATGACGAGTCGGACGCAGGCGTCGCGCGTCAATCTCGATCGCCTCGCGGCGATCGCGCGCGAGGCAGCGGAGCAGTGCGAGCGCCTTACCATCCCCGAGGTCGCGGAACCTCGGCGCCTCGGCGATGTTCTCGACGCGTGGCCGAGCGACCGCCGTCTGATCGTCGCCGATGAGGCCGGTGGAGGACGACCGATTGCGGAGGCACTCGCCAACGACACCAGCACCACCGGTTTCCCCTCGGTGACCTCCTCCGCACCGCCGAGTCGATGGGCGTTGCTGATCGGCCCGGAGGGTGGATTCGACGGCGGCGAGCTTGACCGTTTGCGTAAACTCCCGTTTGTTACGCCGGTCGCGCTCGGCCCCCGTATCCTCAGGGCCGAGACCGCGGCCCTCGCGGCACTCGCGTGTGTTCAGGCGCTGGTCGGAGACTGGCGTGTGGGCGTGCGTCGCGAGTCCGTCTCCTCCTGATCGACGACGTCAAAAAGGGCCAGCCACAGCATGTCCGGACCGAGCACGCCGAGCCTCGAGCCGATCGAGTCGAAGGCGCAGCTCGTCGCCTACCTCGCCGACGGCGCGAAACCGCGTGAGCAGTGGCGCATCGGCACCGAGCACGAGAAGTTCGCGTTCCGGCGCGGCGATCTTCATCGCTTGCCGCACGACGGCAAGGGCGGCATCGGCGCGCTGCTGTCGGGGCTTTCGCGCTTCGGGTGGACGCTGGTGCGCGAGGGCGACGCGGTGATCGGCGCCACGAAGAACGGCGGCGGTGTGTCGCTCGAGCCCGGCGGGCAGGTCGAGTTGTCGGGTGCGCCGCTCGCCTCGATCCACCAGACCTGCGAGGAGGTGCACGCGCATCTCGCCCAGATGAAGGTGATCGGCGATGCGCTCGGCATCGGCATGCTGGGTCTCGGCTTCGATCCCAAGTGGCGGCGCGAGGACGTGCCGTGGATGCCGAAGGGCCGCTACAAGATCATGCGCGAGTACATGCCGAAGAAGGGCAAGCTCGGCCTCGACATGATGCTCCGCACCTGCACCATCCAGGTGAATCTCGACTTCGGCTCCGAAGCCGACATGGTGAAGAAGTTCCGCGTCGGCCTCGCGCTGCAGCCGATCGCCACCGCGCTGTTCGCCAACTCGCCGTTCACCGAGGGCAAGCCCAACGGCTATCTGAGCTACCGGGCCAACGTCTGGACCGATACCGACCCCGACCGCTGCGGCAACCTGCCGCTCGTGTTCGACAAGGGGTTCGGCTTCGAGCACTACGTCGACTGGATGCTCGACGTGCCGATGTACTTCGTCTATCGCGACGGCAAGTACATCGACGCTTCGGGGCAGTCGTTCCGCGATTTCATGGCGGGCAAGCTGCCGGCGCTGCCGGGCGTGCGCGCGACGATGGGCGACTGGGCCGATCATCTCACCACCGCGTTCCCCGAGGTGCGCCTCAAGAAGTTCCTCGAGATGCGCGGCGCCGACGGCGGCCCGTGGAAACGCATCTGCGCGCTGCCCGCGTTCTGGGTCGGACTCCTCTACGATCAGTCGGCGCTCGATGCGGCGTGGGACCTGGTCAAGGACTGGACCCAGGAGGAGCGCAACGGCCTCCTCGCGGCAGTGCCCAGGCAAGGCCTGAAGGCGCCGTTCCGCAACGGCACCGCGCTCGACATCGCGCGCCGCGCCGTCGCCATTGCCGAAGCCGGGCTGAAGGCGCGCGCGAAGGACAACGGACTTGGCCAGGACGAAACCGCGTTCCTTGACGCGCTGCTCGAGATCGCCGACTCCGGCATCACTCCGGCCGAGGAGATGCTCGCGAAGTTCCACAACGCGTGGGGCGGCAACATCGACCCGGTGTTTCAGGAATACGCGTTCTGACGCGCACGTGTTCGAAGGTCTTTCGGGAGGACGCATGAAGGCCGCTCTCTCCATCCGTCGCTGCAACACGCTCGCCGACGTCCGTCGCGAGATCGACCGTCTCGATCGCAGGATCGTCCGGCTGCTGTCGGAGCGCGCGGGTTACGTCGGCGAGGCGGCGCGGGTGAAGGAGAAGGCGTCGCAGATCGTCGATCGCGCCCGCATCGAGGCGGTCGTCGCACGGGCGGCCGATCGCGCGACCGCGCTCGGCGCCGACGGCGAGACGATCGCGCGGATCTACCGGGCGATGATCGACGCCTTCATCGCGTTCGAGCGCCGGGCGTTCACAAAGAAGAAGACTCGCAAGACGGCCAAGATAATATCGATGAAAAGATCGGCGCGGACGAAGCGCTAGATCAGCGCACGCCGGTTCGCTCGACCTTCGCGCGCGCGTCCGCGATCACGTCGTCGGGGATCAGCCGGAAGGCGAGCCACAGTCCGAGCGGGACGATGATGAGATCGTCGATCCAGCCCGCCACCGGAATGAAGTCCGGGATCAGGTCGAACGGCCACACCGCATAGACAAGTACACCGAGTGCCACCAGTCGGGCGTGCCACGGCGCGCGGCGGTCGAACAGTGCGTGAATCAGCGTGCGGAAGTGCGGCCAGTAGGCGCGCCCGCGCGGCGCCGAGCGGCGGTTGAACGTCATCGGCGCGCTCAGCCCCGGGTTCCGCCGACGGTGATCGCCGACAGCTTGAGGGTCGGCTGGCCGACGCCGACCGGAACCGACTGGCCGTCCTTGCCGCAGGTGCCGATGCCGGGATCGAGCTCCATGTCGTTGCCGACCATCGTCACCTTGGTGAGCGCATCGGGACCGTTGCCGATCAGTGTCGCGCCCTTCACCGGGGCGCCGATCTTGCCGTTCTCGACGAGATAGGCCTCGGAGGCCGAGAACACGTACTTGCCCGACGTGATGTCGACCTGGCCGCCGCCGAAGTGCACGGCATAGAGGCCGCGCTTCACCGTCTTGATGATATCGTCCTTCGAGTGCGGGCCGGCCAACATGTAGGTGTTGGTCATGCGCGGCATCGGCCGGTGGGCGAACGACTGGCGTCGGCCGTTGCCGGTCGGCCGCACGCCCATCAGGCGCGCGTTGAGGCGGTCCTGGAGGTAGCCCTTGAGGATGCCGTCCTCGATCAGCACCGTGCACGACGATGGAGTGCCCTCGTCGTCGACGGTGATCGAGCCACGGCGATCCGGAAGCGTGCCGTCGTCGACGACGGTGACGCCGGGTGCGGCCACGCGCTGGCCCAGCAGGCCCGCGAACGCCGACGTCTTCTTGCGGTTGAAATCGCCCTCGAGGCCGTGGCCGATCGCCTCGTGGAGGAGGATGCCGGGCCAGCCGGGGCCGAGCACGACCTCCATCTCGCCGGCGGGCGCGGGCACGGATTCGAGATTCACCGAGGCCTGGCGGATCGCCTCGTCGACCTGGGCGCGCCAGCTCTCCGGCTTGACGAAGGAATCATAGGTGAGGCGGCCGCCGGCACCGGAGCTGCCGGTCTCCTGGCGATCGCCCTGGCCGGCGACGACCGAGACGTTGAGGCGCACCAGCGGGCGCACGTCGGCGACGAGATCGGCGCCGGGGCGCACGATGGCGACCACGCGCCACTCGGCGACGAGCGAGGCCGAGACCTGGCGGACGCGCGGGTCCTTGGCGCGGGCGTAAGCGTCGATTTCGGCCAGCAGCTTCGACTTTACCTCGAAGCTTGGGCTCGCCAGCGGATCGTCGGGGCGATAGAGCGACCGGTTCGTCCCCGCGGGCGCCGCTGAAAAAGTCCCGGAATGGCCCTTTGTCACGGCCTGGACCGCCTCGGCGGCGCGCTTGAGCGCCGGTTCGGAGAGCTCCGAAGCGTGGCCGTAGCCGACCGCCTCGCCGGCGACCGAACGCAGCCCGAAGCCCTGGGTCGCGTCGTAGCTCGCGGTCTTGAGGCGCCCGTCGTCGAACACCAGCGCCTCAGAGACGCGGTGCTCAAGGTAGAGTTCACCGTCGTCGGCGCCCTTCAGCGCCCGAGCGACCGTGCGCTCGGCGGCGGCGCGGTCGAGCGCCGCATCGGAGAAGAACAGCTTTTCGGCGGTGGCGCGAGCGGACATGAGCACCAAACTTTCTTCGAGGCGTTGGCCCGAGGGTTGCCCGGTGGACGGACCGGATCGTCGGATTTGATGTACCAAACCGTACTAACCTATGTGGGCGGACCCACCCGGGATCGCAACCCAGCTAGCTGCGTGAAGTCCTTCCACCGGCGGGCCTTGAGGGCTATAAGTCGCCGCGACGCGCCGCCGGCGATCCGCTCTCGCGGATCTGCCGTGTGCGGACGGCGCGCCGCCGAGTCGCCGGTCGCCCGACGACCCCTCCAGAGCGAGTGGAAGGGTCGCTGAAACCGCTGGAACATCGGGCCTTTGCCCGGGTTGTGGCGGCACCGGCTCTGGTGTAGTTTGCGCCTGCCCCGGGCCGGGCAGGAGCCTGGAAGCGCGGTAATCGCGCGCTTTCGCCGAGGTTCGGTTCGATGGGCGCTTTCGACGGTTTGCACTTTCGACGATTGACGGTCACACGCACGCGCCATGCCCGTGGCGCGATTCTCGCAAGCAGCTTTTGGACGGCGTCCACTCGCAAGACATTCACCCATAGCGCACAGGATCGGGGATGAGGCTGAGCAAAGTTCTGGCCGCGGCTGCTGCCGTGACCTTTGGTTTCGCAGGTTGGGGGTTGGCAGCGCACGCGGACGGGATACCGCAGGCGTGGCAGTTGGGCTTCCAGTCTCCCGCCTCGCCGGTCATGGACCGCATCGAGGACTTTCACAACCTGCTGCTCGTCATCATCACCGGCATCTCGGCCCTCGTGCTCGTGCTCCTGGTGATCGTCATCGTCAAGTTCAACGCGCGCAGCAACCCGACACCATCGCGCACCACCCACAACACCCTGATCGAGATCATCTGGACGGTGGTGCCGATCATCGTCCTGCTGGTGATCGCGGTCCCGTCGTTCAAGCTGCTCTACTACACGGACAAAGCGGCGAAGCCCGACATGACGCTGAAGGTCACGGGCCACCAGTGGTACTGGTCGTATCAGTACCCCGATAACGGCAACTTCCAGTTCGATTCGATCATCGTCCAGGATTCCGATCTCAAGCAGGGTCAGCCACGACTTCTCACCGTCGACAACACGGCGGTGGTTCCGGTGGGTGCCACCGTACGCGTGCTCATCACCGCCGACGACGTCATCCACTCGTGGTCGGTCCCGGCGTTCGGCGTGAAGTACGACGCCGTCCCGGGCCGTCTCAACGAGACCTGGTTCAAGGCAGAGCGCGAGGGCATGTACTACGGCCAGTGCTCGCAGATCTGCGGCCAGGGCCATGGCTTCATGCCGATCTCGGTGAAGGTCGTGTCGCAGGACGAGTTCAAGAAGTGGGTCGAAGACGCCCAGAAGCAGTACGGCGTCTCGGCGTTGCCCAGCGACACCACCGTCGCCGCGGCGCACTGACGCACACGACACGGCAGACGCTTACAGGCGCAGGATTTGAGAGGACGGTTATGAGTTACGGCACATCTTATCAGGCTCATGGTCACGACCACGATCACGCCGATCACGCTCATCACCCGACCGGCTTGCGTCGGTGGTTGTTCTCGACCAACCACAAGGACATCGGGACGCTCTACCTGATCTTTGCGATCATCGCCGGCATCATCGGCGCCGCGTTC
>DATJIG010000329.1:0-5145 GCA_035493495.1 Alphaproteobacteria bacterium | reverse complement strand
GTCCTGTGCTTTGCTTGCGGCCATGGGGCGCTCCGACGGTTTTGCGAACGGAGGCCGTCTTATCAGCGCCCCGCGTCAGCCTCAACGCGGGCCATCAACATATAAGCAAGAATTTATGCCGATATGTGCCAGGCTTTATGTTTTCCTGGTGTCTACGGAAAAGAACCTCACCCTGAGGAGGCCGCACAGCGGCCGTCTCGAAGGTGGAGTCAGCAAGGATCTTACGTTCGGCGCTTCGCCAGATCTTGGATTTCAGCGTAATCACCGCGAATCAGGGCTTCCTTCTTAGCTCGCGACCATCCCTTGATTTGGCGCTCGATCGCAATGGCATCGGTAATGTTCGCGAAGTGCTGCGACCAGACCAACGTCACCGGCCTTCGACTCGACGTGTATCCGGCGAAGGTGCCGGCATGAAGGTGCCGGCATTATGTTCGCTGATCCGTTGTTCCAACTCCTTACGCGTCGATCCGACGTAGTAGCTGCCGTCCGAGCATTGCAGCATGTATATGTAGGCGCCAGGTTCGTCGGACATTCTTAGCGTAGCTGCCCTTCGAGACGCCGCGCTCCGCGCGGCTGCTCAGGGTGAGGTCTATCGTTGTCAATCTTCGCCGAATTTGCCTTCGACGAGGGCGGAGAGGGCAGCCATCGCGTCGGTGGCCTGGCGGCCCGAGCACACAAGCTCGATCTCGCTGCCAATGCCGGCGGCCAGCATCATCAGGCCCATGATCGACAGGCCCGAGACTTCCTGGCCCTTGAAGCTTACGCGGACAGCCGCGTCATACTGGCCCACGGTGCGCACGAACTTGGCCGCGGCGCGGGCGTGCAGTCCGCGCTTGTTGGCAATGGTGAGCGTGCGCTTGAGCGTGCCGACGGCGGCGTCGGCGGAGCCATCGTTCACGAGGCTTCCTTGGCGAGGATCCGTGAGGCGACGGTGATGTACTTGCGCCCGGCCTCCTGCGCCATGCGCACGGCCTCGGCAATCGGCCGATTGCGGACGCTGGCGAGCTTCACCAGCATCGGCAGGTTGACGCCCGCCAAGACCTCGATCCGCGCCTGTTCCATGATCGAGATTGCGAGATTGGATGGCGTGCCGCCGAACATGTCGGTGAGCACGATCACCCCATCACCGGTGTCGCAGGCTCGGGCCTGCTCCAAAATCTCGAGGCGGCGTTTTTCCATGTCGTCGTCGGCGCCGATGCAGACACCCGAGACGCACTGCTGCGGACCGACGACGTGCTCCAGCGCCGCGAGGAACTCGCGGGCAAGATTGCCGTGGGTCACGAGTACGATCCCAATCATACACGCATCCCGAAAGCTACCCCCCTTGTCGACCTCTCCCCAAGTCGACATCACGGTGGGTGAGAGTGACCGAGCGGCCGGTCTTTCGCAACCAGTCCGCAAGGGTTTCAGCCACCGCCACAGAACGGTGACGACCGCCGGTGCAGCCCACCGCGATGGTCAAATAGCTCTTGCCTTCGGCATCGAAACGGGGCAGCAGCGGCCCGACCAACGCCTGCAGCCGGTCGATGAACGCGTGGTAATCGGGATCCGTTTCGACGAAGGCGACAACGGCAGCGTCACGGCCGCTCTGCTGTTTCAGATCAGGCACATAGTGCGGATTCTTCAGGAACCGTGCGTCGAATACCAGGTCGGCCTCGCGCGGCAGGCCGCGGCGGAACGAGAACGACATGACCGCGAGCCGCGTGCCGGGCGCGCCGCCGAGCGCAAAGTGGCCGGACAGGATCTGCTTGAACCGATGTGGCGTGAGTGACGACGTATCGATCACGACGTCGGCCGAATCGGCCACGAAGCCGATCTGGTCGCGTTCGTCGATGATGCCGTCCATCACCGGGCGGTCGGGGGCCAGCGGATGCGGCCGCCGTGACTCGGTGTAGCGACGCCGCAGGGTCTCGGTGTCGGCCGTGAGGAAAAGCAGCCGCGGTGCGAGATCGGTCCGCTGGCGCAGATCCTGCATACGTCGCACCAGTTCGGCAGCATCGAAGCCATAGGTGCGCGTGTCGATGCCGAAGGCGAGCGGGGCGGCCATCTCGCCGGCACTGCCGCTCGTCGAGCGCATCAGGTCGCTCATCAGCCGCAACGGAATGTTATCGACGGCGACGTAGCCGAAATCTTCCAGTGCATGCAACGCCGTCGCGCGGCCGGCGCCGGAGAGGCCAGTGACCAGCACGAAGGGGCGACGCTGCTCGGACATCAATGATGCGTGATCATGCGTTGGCGATTTGCCTCAAGGCAAGCCGCAACTTTGCCAGCGCGGACGCTTCGAACGGTGCGAGGGCAAGGACGGGGAGGCTGACGCCTTCCTGCACTTCCTGTGCCGGTTCGGGCATGCGTTCGACATGGTCCGGCGGCACGAGATCGACCAGCAGGGCAACGGGTGCCCGCGCGATCAGTTGCGTGCGTGTCAGGCGTACGATGCCGATGCCGCGAACCTCCATGCGTCCGGCGATCGCGGCCGGCGCGGAGGCGATCAGCGCCCGACCCTTGCGTTCGAGGTGTGTCTGGTCGTCGGCGATCAGGCGGCCGCCGGTATCGATCAGCCGCAGTGCGAGGTCAGACTTGCCCGCGCCCGACGGGCCACGCAACAGCACCGTCCGCCAGGATTGGCCCGGACCCTTCAGCGCCACCGACGTCGCGTGCATCAGCATCGCTGCATCAGCCGCCGCGGGCGGCGGCAGGGACTCGGATGGTGAAACGGGCGCCCAGCACGCGCCCATCCGGCGCATGCCGGTTGGTGGCGGAAATCGAGCCGCCATAGGTCTCCATGATCTGTCGGCAGATCGAGAGGCCGAGACCCGAATGCTGGCCGAAATGCTCGGTCGGCCGTTCGGAGTAAAAGCGCTGGAAGATCGATTCGAGATTGTCTTCAGGAATGCCCGGTCCTTCGTCGTCGATCGTCACGACGAACGGCCCGCCGCGTGTTTCGCGGCTGAGTTCGATCACGACCCGCGATCCCGGCGGGCTGAACGAGAGTGCATTGTCGACCACGTTGCGGAACACTTGGCCGTAGCGGCCGTCGTGGCCGTGCGCGGCAAACGGCGGATTGGCCGCGACGCGGAAGTCAATCGTCACGCCCGACTTGTTGGCCGTCGAGATGGCGTAATGGTGCGCCATGTCGGCGAGCAGGGCCTGCAGGTTGACCGGTTTCACCTCGCCGCGCATCAACTCGGCATCGAGGCGAGAGGCGTCGGAAATGTCGGAGATCAACCGGTTCAGGCGGGTGATATCCTCGTTCACGATCGCCATCAGGCGTGCGCGCTGGTCGGGCTCGAGGTCAGGCCGCGCCGCGACCTCGAGCGCCGACCTGAGCGAGGTGAGTGGGTTCTTGAGCTCGTGCGCCACGTCGGCGGCGAAGCTTTCGATCGCGTTCAGCCGCTGCCACAGCGCGTCGGTCATGGAGCGCAATGCATCGTTCAGGTCGCCGATCTCGTCGCCGCGGCGGCCGAGGTCGGGCATCTCGGGGCGCGTGTCGCGGGCCAGCCGCACCGCGTCGGCCGCACGCGCCAGCCGCGCGATCGGCTGGGTGATGGTGCCGGCGAGATAGAGCGACAGCAACACCGTGACGCCAAGGGCCGCCACCGCAATGGTCAGCATGTCGTAGCGCACCTCGCGCAGCGATGCCGCGATCGCGCGGTTGTCGCGGGTGAGCAGCAGCGCGCCCATCACCTGCTTGTAGCGCTGCACCGGCACGGCCGCGCTCAGCATCAGCCGGCCGTCGGACACGACGCGCACCGCCGAAGCATTGAAGCCGCGCAGCGCGCTCGCCGCTTCGGGAAAGTCGCGCACCGTGGGCGAGGGCTGCTCGACGTAATGCGGGTAGCGGTCGGCGTGCGAAAGCTGGCGGGCGATCCAGTCGGCAACTCCTTCTCCGAACCGCTCGTCGCTCGGCTCCGGCGGCGCCTGCTGCAAGGGCGGCAGCGGCGTCACGTGGATGCGGCCGGCGTCGCTCAGCAGCGCCGAATCGCCCAAAAGCTCGCCGGTCTCGCTGAACAGGCGCGCCCGCACGCCAGTCGGCCGCACCAGCCGGGTCAGGAGCTGGCGCGCGGTATCGGCGTCGAGCCGGTTCACCGTCGTCTCGCCGCCTACGACGGCGACCTCGCTGATGCCGGCCGCCACCATCTCGCCCTGCACCAGGAGGGACGCGAGCTCGGCGTCGATCAGCTCGTCCTCGTAGTCGCTGAGATAGACGGCGCCCAGCGCCAGCAGCGCCACCGGCACGATGTTGAGCAGCAGGATGCGGCGCGTGAGCGGCGAGTAGCGCCGACTGGAGCGCCGCCGGCGGCGCACCGTCGAGGGCGTCTCGTCGCGCGTCGTTCGCCGCCGCCGAGACGGCCGCAACGCGACAAGCAGGCGCTTCAGCGACGCCATGACGCCGCCGTGCGCGACCGGCGACCGCGCGGCCGCCTTAGGTGTCGCGATATCGATATCCGATGCCATAGAGCGTTTCGATCTGCTCGAACTCGCCGTCGACCTCGCGGAACTTGCGGCGTACCCGCTTGATGTGGCTGTCGATGGTGCGGTCGTCGACGTAGATCGTCTCGCCGTAGGCGGCATCCATGAGCTGGTCGCGGTTCTTCACATGTCCCGGCCGTTCGGCGAGAGACTTCAGCAGCAAGAATTCGGTGACCGTGAGATGCACCTCCTTGCTCTTCCATGTGCACTGATGGCGGCTGGGGTCGAGCACCAGCTCGCCGCGCACGATGCGCTCGGCCTGGCCTTCGCCCTTGGCGCCGCCGCCGTCGGCGCGGCGCAGCACGGCGCGGATGCGCTCGAGCAACAGGCGCTGCGAGAAGGGCTTGCGGATGAAGTCGTCGGCGCCCATGCGCAAGCCCAGCACCTCGTCGATCTCCTCGTCCTTGGAGGTGAGGAAGATCACCGGGAACTGCTGCGTCTTGCGGACACGGTTCAGGAGCTCCATCCCGTCCATGCGCGGCATCTTGATGTCGAAGATGGCGAGGTCGGGCGGCGTCTGGTTCAGCCCCTCGAGCGCCGACGCGCCGTCGGGATAGGTCTTCACCTGAAAGCCTTCGGCTTCGAGCAGCATCGACACCGAGGTGAGGATGTTGCGGTCGTCGTCGACCAAGGCGATGTTCTTGCGCACGGATAGCGTCTCCTGAGGCTCGGTGG
>DATJIG010000328.1:0-7976 GCA_035493495.1 Alphaproteobacteria bacterium | reverse complement strand
TCGGCACCCCACCGCCCCGCAACGGGGACGACAAAGGCGGCTCCTGCCGGAGCCGCCGACGACGGAGTGCGTCCGCCTGGCAGGGTTGGCGCACTCGGCCCCTCACCAGGCCCTCGCTCCCTTAAGAAAGGAGCGAGGGCTCTCGGTGACCGGTTGCACCCGGTTACCTCTAAAGGAAAAGGATGGCGGCCTAGCGGATGGTTGCACCCCATCCGCGCTGAAAAAGGGATCCGGTTGCGCCCGGTCCGGTTGAAGAAAATCAATGAGCGTGTGCGGAGTCCTTCCGATGATGCTCGCAACTGACCGCCGGATTGAACGGGGTGAAGACGCCATTCGGATTCGTCCGGTAGATCCAGACGTGGCGGTCGTAGTGGGGCTCGAACATGTGAGCCTCGTCGACCGGTGTTGCCGGATCGTCGACCATGCGGTCGTAAGCGATGCCGTGGAACGATGGAGGCGCCTGATGGCCGGCATTCCACGACTTCATGAACACCAGATTCTCGACCGCCACGAGCTGGAGAGAGCCGTCGCGCTGAGGCTCGTAGATCAGGATCGCGGGCTTCCGGAAATCGGTGTGGGTACCGGTGCCGTCGACGCGCGGGTTGGGCGGACCGGAGATTCCGAGCAGATCGGGGCGGAAGTAATGAACGCCCATCGCGCCCAGCGCCGCGGGCTGACCCATCATCGGCGCGTCCTCGCACTTGTTCATCGGATCGCGGATGAAGCCTTCGGCGAGCGCAACATTGACGTCGCGGAACCGTTCGGTCGCCTTCACCACCTCGTCGAGGCTCGGCTCGCCCGCCGCGGGCTGCGCCCGGAGATGGCCGGGCGTAGCGCTTGCCAGTGTCATGAGCGACGCCACCAACGCGGAACGAAATCCCTGAGCAAACGTGACCATGACGGCCTCCTGTCTGTGAACGGGACGACGAATCCGGACCAGCCCGTCCGGTGGGTGCGATCAGGCGTCGGCGAGATCCCGGGTCGGCGCTCGCGACGATTGGCAGAGCGTTCGCGCCGCGTCGGCGATGCGCGCCGCTCCCGGAGCGAACGCCTGCTCCAGGACGAAGCTCGCCGGGGCCGGAGCATCGGGTCCGGTGAGCCGGAGCACCGGGGCCCGCAGCGATTCGAAGGCCTGTTCGGCGATGATGGCCGCGACCTCGGCGCCGACTCCGCACATGCGGCTCGCCTCATGGACCACGATGGCGCGCCCGGTCCTGTCGACCGAAGCAAGGATCGTCTCCTCGTCGAGCGGCTTGATCGTCCTGAGGTCGATGACCTCGGCGCTGATGCCGTCCGCCGCGAGCTGGTCCGCGGCCTCGAGGCAGGCACCGACGGTCTTGGCGTACGACACGAGCGTCACGTCGCGTCCCGGGCGGCGAATCGCCGCCTGGCCGAGGGCGATATCGGCATCGTCCGGCGCGCCCGGGACGTAGAGCAGCGCGAGATCGGCGAAGAACAGGACCGGGTTGTCGTCGCGGATCGCGGCCTTGAGGAGTCCGCGCGCGTCGGCGGGAGTCGACGGCATCACCACCTTGAGGCCGGGGCTGTGCGCGAACCACGCCTCGATGTTGTGGTTGTGCTGGGCGCCGACTCCCCAGCCCGAACCGGTGCCGGCGAGAACCACCATCGGGAAGGAGAACTGCCCGCCGGAGATGTAACGGAGCTTTCCGGCGCTGTTGACGATCTCGTCCATCGCGTAGCAGAGGAACGGCGCGAACAGCAGGTCGATCACGGGGCGCAGGCCGGTGGCGGCCGCGCCGGCCGCGGTTCCCGCGATGATGCCCTCGGCCAGCGGCGTATTGCGCACGCGCTCGGCGCCGAACTCGCGGGCGATCGCCGCGCGTTTGGTGGCGACGCCTTCGCCGACGAAGATGACCCGCTCGTCGCGCCGCATTTCGTCGGCCAGCGCCTGCTCGATCGCGTCGTTCATGGTTCCGGTCATGGCGGTCTCCTAGGCGTAGACGTCGGTGGTGAGCTGCGACAGCGAAGGTGCTGGGCTGTTGCGGGCGAACTCGATCGCGTCGTCGATGGCACGGGCGACACGGGTGTTCATGGCCTCGAAGTCGGCGGTGGACAGATGCCCGTCGGCCTCGAGCCGGGCGCGCAGGGTGTGGATCGGATCCCGCGCGAGCCAGTGCGAGAGCTCGGCCGGGTCTACGTAGGCCTGGTCGTCGGGCTCGTAGTGGCCGCGCAGCCGGTAGGTCACCGTTTCGAGCAGGAAGGGCTTGCCGGTCTCGGCGATGCGCGCGATCGCCGCGCGCGCGGCGTCGTGGACGGCGGCGACGTCGTTGCCGTCGACTGAGGCGCCGTCGATGCCGTAGGCGGCAGCGCGGTCGCCGATCCGCTCGGTCAGCATCGTCTCGCGGCGGTGCACGAACGCCTGCCACTCGTTGTTTTCGCACACGTAGAGAATCGGCAGGTTCCAGACCGCGGCGAGGTTGACCGATTCGTGGAACCGGCCTTCGCACGCGGCGCCGTCGCCGAAGAAGCAGGCGACGACGCCCGGCCGGCGCTGCATCTTGCGCGACAGCGCCACGCCGGTGACCAGCCCGAGCTCGCCGCCGACGATGGTCGACGTCAGCAGGACACCGAGGTCCTTGACGGAGATGTGGAGCGAGCCGCTCTTGCCGCCGCAGTAGCCGTCGGCCCGGCCCATGATCTCCGCCATGATGCGTCGCGGATCGGCGCCGCGGGCGAGGAGGTGCCCGGCGCTGCGATGGTTGGTGAGGATTTCGTCGTGCGGCGTCAGAGCCCACACGACGCCGACGGCGGAGGCCTCCTGCCCCACCGAGGTACAGGTGCCGGGGGCCTGCCCGGACTGCTGCAGCGCGACCGCCGCCTGTTCGTGGGCCCTGATGAGCATCATGCGCTCGAGGGCCAGCCGTTTGAGCTCCGGTGTCATGTGCGTCCGCTCCAAGCCTGTGTTGAAGCGGACTCATACGCGAGGCCGGCGCGCTGCGGTTGCTAAGACTTCCCGCAGCGAATGCTAAAAGTTTGCTAAACCGCCGGCGGCGCGGTCGATCCGGCGCTCATGTTCTCGAGCTTGAGGCCGCAGTCCAGCACCAGGCGGAACCGGCCACGCCCATGCTTTTCCAGGCGGATTCCGCTGTTGCGCTCCTGGAGGCGGCGGCGCAGAAGGAGCAGCCGCGCTTCGAGATTCTCGACGTATTCCGGCAGCCGCAGAGCGGGGTCGAGGCGCAACTCGCGGTTGGTGAACTCCGTGCGGCCATGCCGCGTGTATTCCGTCGCCAGCTTCCAGAAGATCGCCCCGGCGACTCCCTTGATGAGATAGCCGTGGTCGAGAAAAATGCTGTTGTCGGTGGGATATCGCCGCACCGTGATGGTGCGGGCGCGGTCGATTGCCGGCCGCGCCGGCGGCGCGGACTCTACGCCCGTCACGTCGCCCGGCAGCAGCGAGACGAGCGCGCCGACATGGTCGGCGACGACGGCGAGCGCGTCCTCCTCCTCATAGCAGTACCGCATCGGCTCGGTGCTTTCCGCGAACAGGACGCCGAGCGTCCGCCCCCCGTGGAGGATCGGCAGCGCGATCTGGCTCTCCGGCTCGGCCAGGCCGGGAAACGGAATCTCGGTCGCCGGATCGAAGGCGACGCCGGCCCGCGCCGCGCTTTCGCGGATCGCGTCGCCGTAGCGGTACTCCGAGGTCATGAAGCTGATCCGGATCGGCACCCGTTCGCGCGCTGCCACGCCGATGACGCCTTCGCCGAGCGCGACCTCCGACCCGATGCCGGAGCGCTCGTAGCCGTGCGACGCGACGGTGTAGAGGCGGTCGAGCTCCGGATCCAGCATCAGCACCATCGAATGGCGGATGCCGAAGTTGCGCTCGAGACAGCACAGGGTGAGATCGAGCAGGTCGTCGAGCTCGGCGGCCTTGGCCAGCTCGGCGCAGCTCCGTCGGACGGCGCCCATCAGGTTGCGGCTGGCCGCCGTCGGAGCGAGCGTCTCGACCTCGACCGGGGTGATCGCCTTGAGGCGGAAGACATCGGCGCCGAGCAGGCGGAACACGGCGGCCATGCCGGTGTGCGAGGCGATGCCGGCAAGCTTCGCCTTCATGCTCTCGAACAGCGGTCCCTCGGTCTGGGTTTCCTCATACTCGAGGTCGAGAGCGTACTGGGCGAGCGTGATCGGGTCGACGACGGTGGCGGACGCGGCGCGGGTGTCGAGGATGTTGCGCCGCGTCTTGTTGAAGAACTGATAGCTCAGCGCGACCCGGTCACGGTCGACGTAGTGGACCTGCGAGATCAGCGACACGTTCGGCACGCCCTGCCGGTCGCAGGTGGCGAGGATCGAGGGCACCGCGCCCTCGAGGCACGACCGGATGTCCTCGATCGTGAAGCCGCTCATGGCAGGGCGCTGCCCGCGCCGGGGCCCGGCGTCTGGACGAAGGCGCCCTCGACCGCGAACTCGATGGCGACCAGGTCACGGTCCTTCCACGCGCAATAGGTCGCCGCGAACGGCTCGGAGTAGCCGACGCCCATCAGCTCGTCGACCAGGCCGGCGCACTGCGCTTCGACGACACTGCGCTCGTGCGGCGCGCATTCGCCAAGCCGCGCGCGTGACGACTTGAGCTGGATCGAGCGGTGATTCTGTGGCCGGGTAAAGGTGGCGGCGATCGCGCCACCCCGGGCGATGGCGGCGAGCAGGGGCCGGTTGGGTGCCTGCGCCAGCAGCAGCCGGACGACGCCGGTAGGCCCGATGATGCAGGCGAGCGCCCGTCCGGCCACAGGGAAGCCGTCGGCGCTCCGCGAGCCAAGGACAATGCTGATGCCGCTCTGGCAGAAGTCCGTGAGCTCCGCCGTCAATGGCCCGTGCCCGGAGTCCCGAGCCTTCGCCGCAGTGGCGAGATCGTCTGCGGGGGCTGCGGGGCGGGCGGCTCGGGGCATGGGCGGATCCGCTAGCTGAGATGGCCGCCGATTATAGGGCGGCGGCCAGAAAGTTCAGGGCGGACTTGGCGGGCTCCGGCCGGCGTCCGGAAAGCCCGGACGCCGGCGCAGGACCTGGGCTTGTGGCGCCGGGGGACCTCAGACGACGTAGGGAATCCAGCGCTTCACCCGCGCCTTGTAGGCGACGTACTCGGCGCCGAACCGCTTTTCGAGCTTCACCTCGTCGCCCAGCACCCGCTTGTGGAACCACGGGATGTTAACCAGCAGGATGATCAGCGCGAGCCACGACTGGAAGGTGATCGCGAGCCCTGTCATGAAGATCAGGTGCCCGAGGTACATCGGGTTGCGGGTGTAGGCGTATGGCCCGGTGTCGACGATGTGGTCGGGCTGCGCCTGCAGGCCGGGACCGCCGCCGCCGAGGCGCCCGCGATAGCCGCGCATCAGGCGGTACTGGCCGTAGCCCCAGATCAGGAGCGGCACGCCCCAGATCACGAAGTTGAGGTGGCCGTCGTGGATCAGCAGCTCGAACACGATCACCACGATCGGGTACAGCACGAAGCTGCGCTTCGGCGTGCTTTCCAGAAATTCGAGAATTGATCCCTTCAAACTATCCATCGTGTGTCTCCCCCGTTGCGCGAAGCCGCCTCCTTAT
This sequence comes from Alphaproteobacteria bacterium, assembly GCA_035493495.1. Lineage (GTDB taxonomy): Bacteria > Pseudomonadota > Alphaproteobacteria > SMXQ01 > SMXQ01 > DATJIG01. The sequence continues at coordinate 2,423 of DATJIG010000328.1, read as the reverse complement.
AAGGCAGTTCGGTGACATTGCGAAGCTCGGCGGGCGTTCGGAACCTTGCCCGAGCCGGGCGGTTGGTGAGCAGCAATTTCCACCCGCAAGGAGGCAGTCATGGCCGAGTACAGTCGTCCCGAGGGCGCGCCGCATATGAGCCCCGTCACCCCGGCGGAGGATATGCGGACCGTCCTCATCAACAACGTATCCTGGGGGGCAGTGCTCGCCGGCGTCGTGATTTCGCTGGTGGTGCAACTGCTCCTCAACATGCTGGGCATCGGCATCGGTGCCGCGACCATCCACCCGATGGGGAGCGGCACGCCCGACGCCGAGTCGTTCTCGTTGGGCGCCGGCATCTGGTGGACGGTGGCGGGCATCATCGCCGCGTTCTGCGGCGGCATCGTCGCCGGGCGGTTGTCCGGCCGGCCGAAGGAATCGACCACCGGCTGGCACGGCGTCACCACCTGGGCGCTGTCGACGCTGCTGGTGTTCTGGTTGCTGACGACGGCGATCGGCAGCGTGATCGGCGGCGGCCTCAACGTGCTGGGCTCGATCACCGGCGGCCTCGGCAAGGCCGTCGGCCAGGCAGCTCAGACCGCGGCGCCGATGGTCGCCAACAATCCGGATCCGTTCAGCGGCATCGCCGATCAGATCCGGAGCCGCACCGGCGGAACCGATCCGCAGCAGATGCGCGACGCCGCCACTCAGGCGGTGCGGGCGACGGTGAGCGGCGATCCGCAGCAGCAACAGCAGGCACACGACCGTGCGGTGCAGTTGCTCGCCCAGTCCCAGAACATCTCCGAGGATCAGGCCAACCAGCAACTCTCGCAGTACGAGCAGCAATATCGCGATGCCGTCGCGCGGGCGAAGCAGGACGCGGCCCAGGCGGCGGACACCGCGTCACGCGTGGTTTCGCGTGCCGCGCTGTTCGGGTTCGTGGCGCTGGTGCTCGGTGGAATCGCGGCGTGGTTCGGCGGCCGTATGGGCGCGGTCGATCCCACGATCCGCGGCTACATCGACGAACGGGAGCGCGCAACGAGGCGGGTCCGCACGCCGAGCTAGGCGTCGGCCCAAACGACAACGGCGCCCGTCTCGCGACGGGCGCCGTTTTTTCGTGGGCCTGCCCGATCGCTCAGGCGGCGAGCGGCAACACCGGTCCGCGCGCACCCGTAAGGGCGTCGGGGGTCAGCTCCGCGCCAAGGAAGCGGGCGCGGTCGACCGGACCGGGCATCCACAGGCCCTTCATCGGCGCCGGCGTGAAGCCGAAGCGCTTGTAGTAGGGCTCATCGCCGACCAGCAGCACGGCCTTTTCGCCGGCGGCGCGGGCACGGCGAAGTGCCTCGGTCATGAGGTCAGAACCGACGCCGTGGTCGCGCCAGCGGTTGTCGACCGCGAGCGGGCCGAGCATCAGCGCGCGTCGGCCGCCGGCGCGCACCGGCCACAGGCGGACGGTGCCGACCAGCCGCTCGTCGGCGATGGCGACGAGGCTGAGCTCGCGCAGCGGCTCCTGTCCGTCGCGCAGACGCTGACAGGTCTTGTGCCACCGCGCTTCGCTGCCGAACGCGGAGTCGAGCAGGCGATCGACGGCCGGCCCGTGTTCGGGCCGTTCCGGGGTCAATGTGACCATTGCTTTGCCCTTAGATGCAGTACGTCTTGATCGGCTCGAAGCCGTTGAAGGCCACCGACGCGTACGTCGTCGTGTACGCGCCTGCCGATCGGATCTCGAGCTTGTCGCCGATCTCGAGGTCCTCCGGCAGACGGTAGTCCGCCTTCTCGTACAGGATGTCGGCCGAGTCGCAGGTCGGACCCGCGAGCACCACCGGCTGGGCGGCGCCCTTGCGGCCCGACACGATCGGGTACTGGATCGCCTCGTCCATCGTCTCGGCCAGGCCGCCGAACTTGCCGATGTCGAGGTAGACCCAGCGCTTTGCGTCGCCATCCGACTTTTTCGAGATCAGCACGACCTCGGTCTGGATCACGCCGGCCGAGCCGACCATCTGGCGGCCGGGCTCGACGATGATGTCGGGAATCCGGTTGCCGAAGTGACGGCCGATCGACTCGTAGATGGCATTGCCGTAGTCGGCCATCTTCGGCACCAGCTTGCGATAGCGGGTCGGGAACCCGCCGCCGATGTTGAGCATGTTGAGCTGGACGCCGGCCTGCTCGCACTCGCGGAACAGCCAGGCGGCCTGCGCCACCGCCGCGTCCCATTGCGCCGGGTCGCGCTGCTGCGAGCCGACGTGGAACGACACGCCGTGCGGGATCACGCCGCGCTTGGCGGCGGCGATCAGGAGCTGCCGCGCCATCTCGACGTCGCAGCCGAACTTGCGCGACAGCGGCCACTCGGCGTTGGCGCCGGAGGTCAGGATGCGGCAGAACACTTTCGAGCCGGGGGCCGCGTCGGCGATCTTGCCGAGCTCGGCGTCGGAGTCGAACGCGTA
>DATJIG010000327.1:0-30313 GCA_035493495.1 Alphaproteobacteria bacterium | reverse complement strand
CGATCGATTGGTGCCGCAACAGATCAGGGTGAAGCACCAGCGCCCCGTACTACCTGCCGGAATCAAAAACTTCCTCGGCTGCGATGTCCAATTCGGGTCTTATGCGGACGAGATCATTTTTGCCCCAAGCGCCGCGTCGCTCCGATCCATCGATGCCGATGCCTACCTCAACCGGCTGCTGTTGAGTTATGCCAACGAAGCGCTGGGCAAGCGCGCGCAACCGAGACAGAGTCTTCGATCCCGCGTGGAAGAGGCGATCGCTCAGGCCTTGCCGCACGGCCAGGCTAACGCCGACGTGATTGCCGGGCGTCTCGGCATGAGCCGACGCACGCTTGCACGAGCGCTTGCGGAGGACGGTGTGACGTTCTCGGAGCTGCTCGACGAGCTGCGGTCAGCGCTCGCCAAGCGCTATCTGAGCGAACGGGAGCTGCCGATCTCGCAGATCGCCTGGCTGCTCGGCTATCGCGAGGCGAGCTCCTTCACGAACGCATTCGGCCGCTGGACCGGCTCGACGCCGCGACAATTTCGTGGCGCGGGCGCGGCTTAAGCCTTCTCCTCCCAGATCATCGCCAGATGCACGATGGTCTGGACCGCCTTCTCCATGTCCTGTCGGCTCACCCATTCCAGCCGCGAATGGAACGCGTGCTCGCCGGCAAAGATGTTGGGGCAGGGCAGTCCCATGAAGGACAGGCGCGAGCCGTCGGTGCCGCCGCGGATGGCGGTGCGCATCGGACGCAAGCCCGCGCGGCGGATCGCCTCGATGGCGTATTCGAGGATGTGCGGGTGACGGTCGATCACCTGCTTCATGTTGCGGTACTGCTCCCGCACCTCGAACTTGTAGGTCGAGCGGGGATAGTCCTTCATGACGTTTTTGACGATGTTCTCGAGCAGGGCTTCCTTCTCCTTCAGCCCTTCCTCGGTGAAGTCGCGGACGATGAAGGAGAGGGTCGCCTGTTCCAGCGCGCCTTCGATGCCAACTGGGTGCAGAAAACCCTGCTTGCCCGAGGTTGTCTCGGGCGAGCATCCCTCCTTGGGAAGACGTTCGACAATGGCGGCCGCAATCTTGATCGCGTGCTCCATCTTGCCCTTGGCATAGCCGGGATGGGCGCTGACGCCGGTGATGGTGATGGTGGCGCCGTCGGCCGAGAAGGTCTCGTCCTCAACGCTGCCCGCGCTCTCGCCGTCCATGGTGTAGCCGAAATCGGCGCCGAGTTTCTTGATGTCGACATTGTCGACGCCGCGGCCGATTTCCTCGTCCGGCGTGAACAGGATCTTGATGGTGCCGTGCTTCACATCGGGGTTGTTGATGAAGAAATGCGCGGCGTCCATGATCTCGGCGACGCCGGCCTTGTTGTCGGCACCCAACAGCGTGGTGCCGTCGGTGGTGACGATGTCGTTGCCGATCTGGTTCTTCAGCGCGGGGTGCTCGGCGAAGCGGATCACCTGGGTGGGGTCGGCCGGAAGGGTGATGTCGCCGCCGCGATAGTTCTTTACGACCTGTGGCTTGACGTTCTTGCCGGTGACGTCGGGCGAGGTGTCCATGTGGGAGCAGAAGCAGATCACCGGCACCTTCTTCGTCGTATTGGCCGGGATCGTTCCGTAGACGTAGCCGTAGTCGTCGAGATGAGCGTCAGCGATTCCGATGGCCTTCAGCTCGGTGACGAGCACGCGGCCAAGATCCTTCTGCTTCTCGGTCGAGGGCGAGGCTGGGGAATTCGGATCGGATTGGGTGTCGATGGTGACGTAGCGCAGGAAGCGCTCGGTCACGGTATGCGCGAAGGTCAGGGACATTTCTGGTCAAACCGCCGGTCTTTGGGGAAGCGGACAGTATATCAGAAAAGCGGGCGGCGTTGCGGCCGGGACGGCGCGGATCAGCCTTAACGAAAGGTAGCGTCAGATCGCAAGAATCCCAGTATGTATGTAACCGGGAGCTATGTAGCTGTGATTCAACACGAAATCGGGGTGCTGGTGAGGAAACGTAACCGGCCCGCTCATACATTATACTCCTGCTCCTGATCGGACCGCAGCGCAGCCGCCGCCGACCGTTTTATGGGATTGATGTTTTCAGGGAATCTGCGGGAAGCGCTGCCGTCAAGTTGGACGCAACCTCAGTCCACAGTTTGGAGAATGCCGGCCGGAACCGAGCTTACTCGTCCTCTTGGCCGCGATCGATGTCGGTCAGCTTCTCTTCGAGCTCCGTGATCGTCATCCCCGCTCCAAAGGCGTTTCGCTGCCAGCGGATGAACTGCTGTTTGAGGCTCTTGTTTTCGTGTTCGAGCAAAGCGATGCGGTTGTCGCGGGACTTGATCTGCTCCTCGAAATATTCCTCCATGCCGGAGGAGCGGCGTGACTTGCGTGGGTTCCCCGCTTGGGATTTCCGTTCGTCGTCTTTGCTCTTTCGAGCGTTGCGGTAGCGGACTTTCGTGGCGTCGAAGGCCTCTCGGAGCGCCTTGTGCTTCCAAAGCGTCTGCCGGTTGATCTTCAGGTCCGGATAAGGTTTGCGGAATTTCTTCCGAACGAGCTCGCATACCAATTCCCATGAAAACGCTTCCGCGTCCCAGGCGAGGATTTCCTTCTTGATCCATGCTCTGATCGCGGGCGTCAACGTGAAGCGATCGGAGGGCGGGACGGCACGATCCTGCTCCGGTAACGTCGGGGGGAGCGTGGTGCGGGCGCCAACGGTGACCCGTTCCGCGACAGACGACGGGCCCTTGGCCGCAGTGGCGTTGATGGGAACGGAGTGCTTCGCCATGACATGCGGCCCGCCATCGAGCCACGCGCCCCCGTTCGCCGGAGTAATGGCTCCGACGTCGGGGGTGCATTGATATCGCGGAACAGGAGAAATTTTGAGCGCCGGCCGCTTGTCATCTCGAGTCCTCGAGATAGAGTCGGTCTGTTGGTTGGGCTCGGCCCCATGGGTTTTGCGACCCGAGGTGTTTCCGGTTCCACTCTGGAAAGGGCGTCCGCCGCTAACGGACGTCCTTTCTGCTTTTGGGCGGGGCTGCCAACTCCTTTCCACTGGTTCCCATTCCTCCCAATCCTACGCAACCCGCGCCGCTGAGTCGATGGGTTCGACAAGGAAAATCATCGCAAGGCATTGAAACAACGAGAGTATTTCAAGGATTCGAAATTGAATGCGTGAATTTCCGAATCCTTGCTCAGCAGACTTACCCGCAATCGCGCTCAGCGGCCGCGATCGCTCGGCACGCGTTCTCGACGACGGACCAGATGTCGCCGCGGCCGTGTATCTCGACCACGCAGGAGGTGACGGCCAAGCCTCCGTTGTCCTCGACGGCGCACACATCGACCTCACAAATCGAATACGGAGCCGAAACGCTTTCGATGCGCATAGCCACCAACCGACGCCGGCGCGTCTCGTCGCCGTCCGGAACTTCATCAATGGTAACGGCCAGCATGGGGCCTCCGTTCTCCGAGGAAGAGGATGCGATCGGCGGCTGTGCCGCTCGCGGCGAAGATCTTGCGCGCCTCGTCGCCGTCGACGTGGCGCTGCTCCATCAGCAGCTCGGCGAGTTCGAGAAGGGCGTGTCGGTTGGCGCGCATGATGTCGAGCGCGCGGCTCTCGAGGCGCCGGAGGTCCCGCTCGACGGCGCGGCGAATACGGCGGTCCGCCCGGACCGCCTGAAGTGCGTTCTCCCAGCTTGCGAGGTAGGCGATGCTGTCGCCGAGGCCGGCACTCGCGTGGAGGCCGGCGATCAAGCGCGTGGCGGTTGCGAGGTCGCCTTGCTCGCCTCCGGATCCCACGCACTCCGCGGACAGGAAGATACGCTCGGCGGCGCGGCCGCACAGGTCCACGGTCACGTGATCCTCGATCGTCACGCGCGTGAACTGGTCGTCGTCGGGAGGATCGATGTCCGTGCGCCCGAGCGAGATGCCGCGTTCGGCCGCGGAGAGGGACAGCAGCGTCCCGTACCCCAGGGCCAGGCAGCCGATCGCGTGACCGCTCTCATGGATGCAGATCCGGAACAGCTTCTCGAGCGACATCGGATTCGCGGGCAGGATGGCGGCGACGAGATCGTCGACGTGTAGTGCCCGATTGGCCTGGCGCGCGCTGCGCCGCGCGGTCTGAACGTGCCCCGCGATCTCGGCCGAGGTCAGCCGTTCAGCGATGCGGGCAGCGGCTTCGATGTCCGCTTCGCCGAGCGACCCGCGCAAATGGTGGCGCAGAACGTTGGCGGCGCCGGCACGATCCTGTCGGCCCAGTTCGATGATGCGCTCGAAACGGCCGGGGCGGCGCAGCGCGGCGTCGACGCCGGCGAGGTAATTTGTCGCGGCGGCCAGGATAATGGCACCGCCTTCCGTTCCGTTGCTGGTCCGACGCGGGCCGGCGAGAGCCGTATCTACCGAGAGCATGAACTCGGTGATTACAGGCCGCCAATAGTCGGCCCCTCTTCTATCTAAGGTTGCACGATTGGGGAGGGCATCACACTCATCCCATAGGACGCAGACCGGGCGGGGAGGACCGCCCGATCCGTCGCTGGTCGCGGCGCTCATCGCGGCGGCCTTCGCATAGACCCCGCGGATTCCTCGGATGACCTCGTCCAGGTAGGCGCTCTTCGTGAAAAGTTCGCTGATCGACATCGGCAGCATCGGCACCGAGCACGCGTCCATCACCAGCTTGATTCCGTAGGTCTTCCCGCAGCCGGGCTCGCTGTGGCACAGGATCGCGCGGCCGACGTCAGTCCATGGCAGCGACGAGGCGCGGTAGGCTTCCAGATCCCGTTTGAGCTCGAGACCATACGTCCGCAGAGGTCCGAGTTCGTGCGCGGACTCGAGGTCGGGCAGACCTGCGGTGACCGTGGCGACGGGGCCGCGGTCGCGCGCCCTGGTCAACCGCTCGACGATCGCTTCGGCGTCCGAGCCCGGGCGAAAGGCGGTGGCGATCTCGTCGAAATCCAGCCCGGCGCACAGACTGTCGTCGGGCAGCTTTGCGCTGTTGCCGGTGAAGAGTTCTATCGCGCGTGACAGCGCCTTGCCGTTCACGCCGGTGATGGAGATCGAATGGTCCGCGGCGGCGAGCAGCGCCGCCGGCAGGAGGTCGCTGGATGGTGCGATCCCCACGGCGCAGCAGCCCCTGCCGAGCGCGGACGCGACCTCGTCGTTTCCGAGCGAGGATTTGTGCCGAAAGCGGTCGGTCCCGTCCCTCGCGATGCAGACCCATGACGACCGGCTCAGCGACGCGCAGAATCTCTCGGCGGGTTTCACCCACGCCGCGCTCGGCACGGTGAAGACGATCGCGAGATTCACCGAGCTTTCGAGGAGGGCGCGCTGCGCGGCGTCGAGCGTGGTCTCGAACACGGCGCGAAACAGGGCAAGCGGTGCCGACGGACGGCGGAAGGGAGACATCGCCGCGCGCTCCTCGGAGGTTTCCTCCATTGCGGGCAGGTCGTCCTCGGGCTCCGGGTTGCTGGGCCGGATCATCGGCGCCTCGCGATGACCATGGTATCGGGCCCGAGCGTGCGCTCGTCCAGATCGATGCAGAGCCTGTCAGCGCATGCCATGGCGAAGATGGCCGCGCCGCCGTCGGGCTCGGCTCCGACGGTCTTGAGCAGCCGGCCAAGCTTCGTGGGGCCGACGTCTTCGAGATGACCGAGAACCCGGCAGCGCAAGTCGAAGGGGACGGGATGGTTGCGGCAGCGCCAGATTGCGCGCGCGGTCGCGAAACGCGGCTGCTCCATGATGTGGGCCGACGTCAGCACAAGCGACCGCAGACCGAGATCCTCGAGTCCGACGAGGAAGAGGCCTTCCTGCTCGATCGTCCGCAACGGGCGCGCGGCGACGACGTCGAGGTGGAAACGCCCGTCGGCCCGGTCGAGGACGATCGCGTCCAATGCCACGGCCTGGTCGGAAACGATCGTCGTTTCGACGTAGTCGATTGCCCGAACTTCCGCGGCGAGCGTAGCCTGAATGAGCGCATCCTTGACGAGGCCGCCGACGGAGGGAATGGATCGAACGCACTTGGCGGATGCGAAGGCATCGGGCCCGGCGGAAGAAGCGAACGCAAAACGGGACATATGACGCTCGATACGTGTTCTTGTTTTGTTCCAATACGCTCGACACTAATGGCAGGTCTCTTCGCGAATGGCAACATAGTTATTATAAATATATATCTTTGTTGATATGTGGGGGTGCATCTGGACAGAGGCACTACAGGTGGTGGACGTTAGGGCGTGGCGATGGCGGAAACGAGTAGATGACCGAAGACAAGGCGAAGAAGAAGACCGGACGGCCGCTCCCGCCGAATGCCGAGAACCGGAAGCAATTCCTGGCCGTCATGGACGCCGACGTGATCAAGGACATCAAGGTGGCAGCCGCTGCGCAGCAGACCACCGCGTCGCTGCTGCTCGAGAAGATAGCCAGGGAGTATCTCGATCGAGGGGGCCGTGTGAACGATCGAAAGCGCTGACCTAGGCGGCCAGCCCGAACATTTCGAGCGCAGTGGCGCGATGCTTGGCGTCCGGAGACGTAAGGTGTTGGCAGGTCCGGGCGGTCGCATCGATCCAGAGGAAGATGTCGATCTTGCGCGCAGCGTCCCAAACTTGTCCCTGCATTTTTTTGCCCAGCATGAAGAGCGGCGGCCCGCCCTGGACGGGTAGGCCCGCGATCGTCGCGATCAGATCGCGCCGCTCGATCTCCGGCGTGTGGCTTACGAACACGATCACGTTCGGTTTGTCGTGCTCTGGATTTCCGGCTTCCAACTGCTGGACGGCGCCGATGACGCGTTGCCCCAGCTTTCGATAGAAGGGGACGTTCCTGCGGACCGCCATTTCGCCTTCGGGCGGATCCTCCAGGACTTCGAAGTCGAACAAGGATTTGACCTCGCAGTAACCGACGAGCTCGCCGTTTCTCATCAGCTTGAAGTCGGGCGTCTTGCCGGCGTTGAGGGCGGCTTTGTCGTAGGGCTCGAGCACGATGCCTGCGGCATCGCAGATCAGGTCGCGTAGCAGCTGGATGTCGGCAGCCTCGTCCGGAGCCGGCGCGCCCGCCGAGACCCTGGGCGCCGCCGGATCGTGGGTGATCTTCACGAGGTGCCGGACCTTGTGGATCATGCCCCGGGTCGCCGGCGTGTCGGGCGGCCATGCAACGCGTCCGATCCTGTTCAGCTTGAGCCCGATCAGCGTTTCGCGCTGGTCTCGGCGGCGGCGGATCGGGCTGCCGATCTGTTCGATCTCGATGTAGCGCATCCCGTCCTCAAACTCTCGCCGAGAACCGTGTGAAGGCGGTCAGCGTCTGCGTCCGCGGTTCGACGTCCCGCAGGTAGATCTCGCCTCGGAGAAAAGCGATCTCGTCTGCCAGGGCGGTCTCGCAGACGTCGACGTACCAACTCCTGGGTCTTCCGTCACTGCCGTCGCTCCATCGATAGCCGCGGGTTTTGAGGACATTCTTGAGCTCGAACGGCGATTGCTCCGCCCATACGCGAACTGTTCTCTTCCGCGCGTTCTCCAGCAGCAGGGCGAGCGCTGGGCGGCCGATGGTAGGCAGCTCGAGCGCTAGGATCTCGAGCAAGGCGTTGCAATCGTCGACGGCGCGGTGGGCCTGGTGAAAGTAGCCGGCGCCGTGCAGCAGATAGCCCAGTTTGGCGCCCTCGAAGCCGTACTTGCGCCACTCGACTTCGGTCGCGCTGCAGGCCCATGCCTTCTGTGCGAACACTGGCCAGTATCTTTCGGCAAACCCGCGATCGAATTGGCTGTGATGCGCGATAATTACGACCGCGTCGTCTACGAATTTTTCCACCGCTACGTCGTCGATGCTGTGACCGGCGACCAACTCATCGCTGATGCCGGTTAAGTCGGTGATCTCGGCGGGGATTGGATCGCAGGGCTCGTTGAACGCCGAGAACGTGTCTCTGATGCCGACGATGTTGCCGTCGGGGGTGTAGTCGAATTTCACCATCCCCAATTCGATGATCTCGCTCCGCTGCGCGTCGAGGCCCGTCGTCTCTGTGTCCAGGATGATCGCGGTCTTGGTCTCCTGGTCCGGAGACGGCGTGAAGGGAGGCCGCGCCACCAAGCGCCGCAGCACGCGGTAGTCCGGCGACTGGCTCAAGGCCTCGGCCATCGCGGCCAGGCTGCTGGTGTCCTGAAACATCGAATCCCTGGGGAACCGTGGAAACCGTGGGGGCGGAATCTAGCACGCGCCCGTGTGGTGCGCAGCGCGATCTTCCTTGGGACCTTGGGGACTGGAGGGCGATGGTAGCGGTAGATCGGAGCGATGGAAGCTCGTCAGTGTCCTTCCACGATCTCGCCATCCTCCTTCACGAACCGGCCCACCGGCCCGTCGAGCAGGTCGGCGACAGCCTCCGAGGGACGGCATAGCCGCACGCCTTTCGGTGTGACGACGATGGGCCGATTGATCAGGATCGGATGCGCCATCATGAAGTCGAGTAGCTCGTCGTCGCTCCATTTCGGATCGTCGAGCCCGAGTTCCTTGAATGGCGTGCCCTTCTCGCGCAGCAGGGCGCGCACCGGGATCACCATCGCGGCGATCAGACCCTTCAGGGTCTCGCGAGATGGGGGCGTCTTGAGATACTCGACGACGGTCGGTTCGACGCCGCTTTGGCGGATCATGGCGAGCGTGTTGCGCGAGGTGCCGCAGGCGGGGTTGTGATAGATCGTGACACTCATGTTCGGGTCTCCGCGATAGCGACGGGGCCGCGCATCGCCGGACGGCCGAGCAACCAGGTCATCAAAAGCATGCCGACGAATGCGCCGGCGAGCTCGGCCAGAATGAAGCCGGGTAGGTCGGTGGGTCGGATCCCCGAGAACGTGTTCGTTAGAGATCGCGCGATCGCGACGGCGGGGTTGGCGAACGAGGTTGATGCCGTGAACCAGTACGCCGCCGTGATGTAGAGGCCAACCAGCCACGGCACGGCCGAACGTTGGAAGCGAATGCCGGCGAGGATGGTGGCAACCAGGCCGAAGGCCGCGACCGCCTCGGCGAACCACTGTGCGCCACCGGTGCGCACCTTCATCGAGAACTCGATCAAGGGATGTCCGAACATCAGGTGGGCGGCCATCGTGCCGACGGCGCCGCCGGCGATCTGCGCGATCACGTAGAACGCGGCTTCGCTCGGTGGCAGTTCGCGTTTGCCGACGAAGACGAGCGTGACGGCGGGGTTGAAATGGGCTCCGGAGATCGGGCCGAGCACGGTGACCAGGACGACGAGGATCGCTCCAGTCGGCAATGTGTTGCAGAGCAGGGCGATGGCGACATCCTTCGTGAGCGTCTCGGCCATGATGCCGGAGCCGACGACGGTCGCGACGAGGATGGCCGTGCCCAGCGCCTCGGCGGCCAGCCGCCGGGGAAGGTCAAACGTATCCATCAACCGGCCCTCTCAGTTGCACCCGTCACGCACGTAACTTCTCCTTTTTCCCCCTCGGAGGGCAGCAGGGCTTCAAGCTTTCGATGACCGGCGCGCAGATCTCCGTCCGTCCGCCGCAGCAGTCCTGCAGCAGGAATAGCGCGATACTCTGGAATGCCGGAAGATTGGCGCGATAGACGATCGAGCGGCTGTGCCGCTCGGAGGTGACGAGGTCGGCACGGGATAGAATAGCCAGGTGAGCCGACAGCGTGTTCTGCGGCACTTCGAGCGCGCGGGCGAGATCGCCGGCGGCGAGGCCCTCGGGTTCGTGCTGCACCAGGGTCCGGAACGCCTGCAGCCGCGTGGACTGGGCGAGGGCTGCGAGAGCCAGGATTGCTTTTTCGTCTTCCATATATCGAGATTTATGGAAATAATCGGTCGATGTCAATGCAAGCCAATATTTCGAATATTCTAGAAATACCGTTGACATGTCCCTCCGCGTGGACCATCATGAAAACATGAAAATCGACGATGCAGCGGCACGCTTGGAAGCGCTGGGCAATCCGACCCGGCTGAAGATCTATCGGACGCTCGTTCGCGCCGGCCATGCGGGCCTGCCGGTCGGACGCCTACAGGAGAGGCTGAAGATCCCGGCCTCCACGCTGTCCCATCATCTCAAGGGTTTGGTTGCCGTCGGCCTGGTGAATCAAGTTCGCGAAGGCACGACCCTGGTCTGTCACGCCGAGTACGACACGATGCGCGGGCTGGTGGATTTCCTGGTCGCCGAATGCTGCGCGGAAGAAGCCGAGTGCGGCGCTACGGCTCGCCCCGCGGCGTGATTTTTTTGACGTCTTTTTCGATGATTCTAGAACAATAGGAGGAAAGATGAGCGGCGGAGCAAAGACGGTGGCGATCATCGGATCCGGACCGGTCGGCCTTGCTGCGGCGGCCCACGTGCTCGAACGCGGCATGACGCCGATCGTGCTGGAGGCCGGGCGCGAAGCCGGCCATTCCCTGCGCCAGTGGCGGCACGTCCAGCTATTCTCGCCCTGGGAGTACAACGTCGACAAGGCGGCCGCGCGGCTGCTGGCGCCGACGGGCTGGAATTCGCCGGACCCTCAGGTCTATCCGACCGGCGGCGAGCTCCTCGAACAGTACATCGAGCCGCTTGCGACCCGGACCGTGCTGCGGGACGTGATCCGGACGAACAGCCGCGTCACGGCTGTCGGACGCCTCGGTTTCGACAAGGCGAAGACGAAGGGTCGCGAAGCTGCCCCGTTCGAGATCCGCTATCAGAACGGCAAGGGCCCGGAGGCGCTCCGTGCCGACGCCGTGATCGACACATCCGGCACGTGGGCCTCGCCGAATCCGGCCGGCGCCGGCGGACTGCCGGCCATCGGCGAGCGCGAGGCTACATCGCGGATCGCCTACGGCATGCCGGACGTGCTCGGTAAGGATCGCAGCCGGTACGCGGGGAAGACCGTCGCGGTGCTCGGCGGCGGGCACTCGGCCATCGGCACGCTGACCGACCTTGTCACCCTCGCGCAACAGGAGCCGGGCACCCGGCCCATCTGGTTGCTCCGCAGCGGCAATCCAGAAAAGTCTTTCGGCGGCGGTGCGAACGACAAGCTTTCCGCCCGCGGCGAGCTCGGTGCGCACTTCGCTTCGCTCGTCGCCTCGGGACAGGTCCAGGTCCAGGCCGACTTTCCCGTCGCCGCCATCACGCAAGCTGATGGGCGGCTCAGGATCGCGACCTCGTCCGCCTGTTGCGGACGCAGCATCGTCGCGGACGAACTGGTGGTCGCGACCGGCTTCCGCCCGGACTTCAGCTTCCTCAGCGAGATCCGGCTGCGGCTCGATCCGGCGATCGAGGCGCCGGTCGCGCTGGCGCCGCTGATCGATCCGAACGAGCACTCCTGCGGTACCGTGCGCCCCCACGGAGCGCGCGAGCTGGAGCAGGACGATCGCGGCTTCTACCTGGCGGGCATGAAAGCCTATGGGCGTGCCCCGACCTTCCTCATGATGACGGGTTACGAACAGGTCCGCTCGATCGCCGCCGACATCGCCGGAGACAGGGAGGCGGCCGAGCGCGTAGAGCTCGAACTGCCCGAGACCGGTGTGTGCACGCGCGGTGGCGTCGAGGGCGGCGGCGCATCTGAATGCTGCGGCGGCCCCGCAAAGCAGGATGTGTCCGCGTGCTGCGCCGCGGACGAGAGCGCGAAGAAGGCAGGCGCCGCCGGCTGCGGATGTTCGTAGTCGGATGAACGGTCGAAGCGCGGGCCTGAGCAGCAGGTCTCTGATCGTGGCGATGTGCCTCGGGCAGATCGGAAATCTTCTGCCGCATGTCGCTCTCTCGGCCAACCTCGCGCAGCACCTCATGCCGGCTTGGGGGCTGAGCGCCGCGGAGGGTGGGCTCATGGCGAGCGGCTACGCGTTCGGCTACATGCTCGCCGTTCCGGTCCTGACGACACTCACGGACAGGATCGATGCGCGTCTGGTCCTGCTCTGCGGCTCGATCGTCAGCGGATTGGCGACGATCGCGTTCGGAATGCTCGCACAGGGTTTCTGGTCCGGGACCGCCATCTGGGCCCTGTCCGGGCTGGGCTTTGCAGGCGCCTACATGCCTGGCCTCAAGGCTCTCACGGACCGTCTGCCGCCCGGCGACACCTCGCGGGCCGTAACGCTCTACACGTCGAGCTTCTCGCTCGGCGTCGGCATCTCCTTCCTGGCCGCCCAGGTGATCGCCGACGCGTGGGGCTGGCGCTGGGCCTTCGTTCTCACCGGCGCAGGACCTATTGCGATGGTGATCGCATGCCTCCTGATGGACGCGCGCCAGCCCGAGCGGAAGCAGGGGCGCCTACTGGACTTCAAACCCGTTTTCACCAACCGTGAGGCGCTCGGCTATATCCTCGGCTATGGCGCTCACTGCTTCGAGCTCTACGGGATCCGGACTTGGCTCGTCGGATTCTGGACCTTCGTGATTGCCCATCAGGGCGCCCCTTCGTGGCTCTCCGCGGTCTTGGTCAGCTTCCTGTTTGCCATCATTTCGATGCCCGCAAGCATTCTCGGAAATGAGGCTGCTCTGAAATTCGGTCGTCATCGCGCGATCACGATCGTCATGATCGCTTCGGCTGCCGTCGCAGTGCTGCTCGGGTGGAGCGTGAGCGCACCGGCGTGGGTTCTCGCGCTCCTGCTTCTGGCCTACGGCCTGACCGTCCCTGCGGATTCCGGCGCCCTGACGGCGGGAATGTCGGCGGCGGCGACGCCCCACCATCGCGGTGCCACGCTGGCGCTTCACTCCACGGTCGGCTTCGGGCTCTCGGCCGCCGGTGCTTGGACGACGGGCTTGGCGCTTGATTTCGCCGGAGGTCCTCAGAGCGCGGAAGGGTGGTTGCTGGTCTTCATGGTGCTCGCCGCCGGAATCCTGATGGGACCGCTTGCGCTTCTGTGGGCCCGCTCGGGCAAAGCGAACGAACGCGCGGTCGCCGGATAGCGGGCCGCCGAGAGAGGGGATGCACGTGGATCGCGGACGATTTGGGGTCATTGTCGCGCTGGGCACCGCCCAGACGCTGGCGTGGGGATCGAGCTACTATCTGCCGGCCATCCTGGCCGATCCAATCGCCCGCGATCTCGACATTTCCAGCAACTGGTTCTTCGCCGCCTTTTCGGCGTCGCTGGTGATCTCCGGGTTGCTCGGGCCGCGGGTAGGTCGCCAGATCGACCGCGTCGGCGGCCGGCAGGTCCTCTGCATCTCGAATATCGTTCTCGCAGCCGGCTTGGCGCTGCTCGGCGCGTCGACCTCGGTGTGGATGATGTCGGCCGCGTGGCTGCTGCTCGGCGCTGGCATGGGTCTCGGCCTCTACGATGCGGCCTTCGGCACGCTCGGGCGCATCTACGGCAGCGACGCGCGCAGTGCGATCACCGGCATCACGCTCATCGCCGGCTTCGCCAGCACCGTCGGTTGGCCGTTGAGCTCCCTCGGCCTTGAGACGATCGGCTGGCGAGAGACCTGCTTCGCATGGGCCGCGGCGCACATCGTGATCGGACTGCCGTTGAATCTGACGCTACCGCGGGCGGGACCGGCCGCGGCGACGCAGGATCCGGCGGTCAAGCCGCACATTCCGATCGACCGGACCATGGTTTTGCTGTCGTTCGCGTTCGCCGCCGCCTGGACGGTGACGTCGGCGATGGCGGCGCATCTGCCTCGCATCGTCGAGGCGTTCGGCGCGACGCCGGCGCAGGCCGTGTTCGCCGGGATGATGATCGGACCCGCCCAGGTCGCCGCGCGCCTCATGGAGGCCAGCGTGCTGGGGCGCTTCCATCCGCTCGTCTCGACGCGGTTGGCCTGTATCACGCACCCGATCGGCGCTTGCGTCATCGGCCTGTTCGGTGGGGGCGCCGCCGCGGCCTTCGCCCTGCTGCATGGTGCCGGCAACGGCATCCTCACCATCGCGCGGGGAACGCTGCCGCTCGCGGTATTCGGACCCAAGAACTACGCCTATCGGCTCGGGCTCATCGGCGCGCCGTCGCGCATCGCTCAGGCACTGGCGCCGCTCGGATTCGGACTGCTGATCGAGCCGCTCGGGCGCGGTGTCGTCGTCGTGTCCGCAGGTCTGAGCCTCTCGGCCTTGGTCGCGTTGATGCTGCTCCGGACGCGAGTGCCAGCGATCGTTCCTACCGCTGCGGGCTGATCGCTAGGCATTCCTCCGTTGTCGTCGGCGGAAAGCAGGGCGGGAGCCGTCGTCGTCGTTCCGGATGGAAAGGGGCCGATCAGCCGATGGCGTGCTGCGGAGGGGTGTTTCAGTCCGACCGCATCTCGATCTGCTACGACCCAAGCTGCAGCTTCGGCCTGGAGCCCATCAGGCCCCGACAGCTAAGCCGTCAGCGTCTTCAGGTTCCGTAGAACGACGGCAGCGCTCTCTTCGCTCGATATGCCTCTCGCCGTCGCCAAGAGCCTCACGGCCGTCGCGACATCGCGCGGCCGGGCAGGGCGGTCGCCATCGGATGTGAAGGGGCCATCGGTCTCCGTGAGGAGACGTTCGATCGGTAGCGAGGAGACCAGCGCCCTCCCACGGTCTGTCTGCAGCATCTGACTGTTGACCGAGAAGTAGCAGCCGAGACCCGCGGCACGCCTTGCGTCCGCGGCCGAACCCGTGAACCAATGGAAGACGAATTTCGCGCGGCCCTTCGGAACCTCTTCTTCAATCAGATCGAGCACCTTGGGGGCTGAGCGCACGCTGTGAATCGACAGGATCTTGCCGCCCGCCTGTGCGCAGCGGCGCAGGACGCGGCGGAAAACCTCGGTTTGGCGATCCATCGACGAGTAGTACCGGGGACCGGCATCGAGGCCCACTTCGCCGACGTACCGCGTTTCGTCGAGAAGACGCTCCCATAGGTCGATCTCTCTCCACCGCTCCGCCACCAACTGGGGATGCAGGCCGAGCGCTGCTCGGACGTACTTGGTCGAGGAGGCCAGCTTGTTGTTGCGCGCCCAGGCCTTCGGGGTCGTGGTGACCGCGAGCGTGAAGATGCCGAGCCGCTCGCTTTCGGCGACGAGCGTCTCGAACTCGGGATACAGGTCGAGGTGACAGTGGAAATCGACCAGCCTCATGCCGTCATCTCGGCCTCTGCCGCCGGTGAAAACGTCTCTACGTCGCGTAGCAACTGGCCGACCTCCATGATGCCGCGCGAATACACTCCGGCAAGGCCGTCGAGCTGGGCGATGTCCTCGAGCAGCGGTCCCGGTTTGTGAACGAGGACGCGGGCGAGATCGGGGCGTCCCGCGAGGCGGGCCACCGCGTACTGGAACGCTCGCACCTGCTTGCCTTCCGCCGCCCGCGTACTCAAGCGAGTCTGGTGGATGTCGACCCGATATCCGGTGGGATCGTTGCCTCGGCCCCATGCGTGGTCGAACGCAGCCTGGCGGATGAGGCACGGGACGCAATGGCCGCAATGGGTATGCCGGCCGGCCGCCGACTTGACCCAGCGGCCGGCGGCTGGGTGTGCGCAGGAGAGGGACGCGCCGGCGAGCTCGCGCAGCAGGTCCGGATTGAGGCAGCGTTCCATCATCTCGCCCTTGGTCTTGTCCCAGTAGCGGTTGACGATGACGCCGTCGATTCCGACCTGCGACAGCAATTCGTTCCAGCGGCGCAGATAGAAGGGGTGGGTCGTGCGTGTGCTCAACGATCCCAGCCTGACGCTGTCGAGCGGGACGTTCAGCGCGATCAGGCCGTTCTCCGGGACTTCGAGCGAAAAGCGACGAGCCAGCCCGGACCCAGCCGCGGCGGCGAGTGCGATGAACAGGAACGACCGGCCGCGGGTGCTTTCCTCGCGTCCTATCCCCGGCGTGATCTTGTCGGTGAAGCTCATTCCGAGGCGGACCCGCCTCGGTTCGCGTTTGCCGTTGCGATACGCAGCGGCGACATCCACGAACAGATCCTTCTGAGGCTTGCTGATCGCTCCGTCGCCTCCATGGCTCACGAACAGGGGAAAGGAGCCCTGCTCAAGACGGTCGATCGCGCCGATCAGGCTGTCCAATCCGCCCGAGAAGAGGGCAACCCCGTCAAAGCCGTGGTCCTGTAGACCCGCGACGGGACGTCTGACGAAGTCGGCCATTCCTTCCGGGCGTGGCTTGAACGAGACCGTCCAATGGTCTCCGGTGAGAAACCTGAGCGTCTTCTCGAGCAAAGCGCGCTGCCCGGTCCATAGCTCGGGATCGGATACCGGCACGCAGATGCCGAGTTCGCGCGTCCACGCGTCCTGCGACGTCTGCACGCGATTGATGCGCGTGTCGGCGGCATGCACCATGGCGGCGAGGACCAGAACGTCGACGCCGACTTCGCTCGGATAGACACCGAGCCTTCCGAGGTTCCGGACGACGCCGCCCATCCCGTATCCCAGCGTCCTGTTGCCGCTCAGAAGGTCGATGCGGAACTGGGCATGCCAGCGTCCTGCGAGATCGGGTGCCTGGTCGGCTGGCCCCATGTGACCGATCAAAGCGTAGGCCGTCATCACGCGATCTCCTCATGGGCTTCCACTTCGAGGTCGTCACCCGTTCCGACGTCCGGACCTTCCTGGTCCGACCCCTCCAACAGAACCACGGAGCGTTCGTAGATATCGTCGATGGTCGACACGATAACGTCGACGGGAAAATCTTTGCCGGCCTCCGTCATCGCGTCGTTCACGTTGCCCCGGATGAAGTCGTTGATCTGCTGTTCGAGGTTCTGAACCGCGGCGACATCGCGTGGAATCGCGACCACCTTGTTTCCGATCGCGTTGAGCAATCGGTTTTGGATCGCGTTGGTGATGAAGGAGGCCAGGAAGGAGACGGTGGTCTCGGGTGACGGGCGTTCGAGATCTGCCTGTGCCTCGCTGATTTCAGCCAACGCTTTGATGTAGGCCTCTCTGGCGAACGACTCGTCGAGTTCGCCGCCGGGTTCGCAGATTACGTCGACGAGGGCAGCGTATATGTCCTGCACCGGCAGCGTCGCCAACTGCGCGAAGCCGAGCCGGCGGACGGTCTCCTGGATGCCGGCGGTTCCGGCAGTGGAAAGGATCCGTCCGAGGCTGGCGGTGGCGCTGCGCTCCGCCGCCATGCGCTGCGTGGCCCGGCGCGCGCCGCCGCTCGACTTTCCGACGAACGACCGGACCGCGCGGCGCAGGTTGCGGTTGGTTCCACCGCCGCGACCTCCGCCTCCGCCGCCGCCGGATTTGGCGAACTTGAAGAAGTTGGTGCGGGCGCTTTGGAAGCGGTTCGGCGCCGGCGCGTCGCCTTCGCCCGCAGCGCCGCCGTTTCCGCCGGCCGCAGGCGCGGCGCCCGGATTGCCTCCACCTGGGTTCGCGCCGCCGGGATTTCCGTTGCCGGGATTGCCGCCACCCGGAGCACCTGCTGCGCCGGGCGGAGGAGCGCCGGGGGGCGCGGCACCCGGTCCGGCCCCGCCGACCCAGTCGGGCACGAGAGGATTCCGGTTGTTGCCGCCGTTGAAGGGATTAGACGTTCCCATGGCCGCGGCCCCCTCGCGCCGGTTTCTTCGGCTCCAATGCGGTCTTCAGCAACGGATTTTTGGTCGACTGTTTCCACTTCTCGCGGAGGGACTCGATCCGGGCTTTCGGAGCTGCTTCCGTCACGATGGCATGTCCGGTCGCGACCCATACGCCGACGCGGTCGGGCGGCAGGGCTTCGAGGATGTCGACGTACCGGCCCTGAAGGGACGGGTGAGCCTCTACCACCACGGCGACGCCCGGCATCGCTGTCGGTCGGGCCTCGAAATTCGGCGCCTCCCGCACCTTCCTGCCCAAGGCATCGAACAGCAGTATGGCCTCCGGGAGATTGAGGCTCTTGACGTCGGGGAGGGCGCCTTTGGCCGACATATCGCCGCCGAGCAGCTTCTCCAGGAGCGCAGCGAGTTTGGGCGGCAGCGGTGCTGCGGAGCCCAGATAGTTTTTCCGGTCCTTGATCACAAAGAGGTACGGTTTGAGCGAGACCTTGCCGAGGTCCGGCTTGACCGCCGCCCACCGCATGACGTCGGGGCGCGTCTTCCATTCGTCGATCACGGCATTGCCCGCTTGGGTCACTTCTTCTTCGTTCGTCGATGCAGGTCCGCTACCGCCGGCGGCGATCTTTTCGATCAGCGCGATCTCCGGGCAGATGCCGTCCTCCGAACTGGCGGCCGTGGTGGCGATGTGATCGAACACAGTCGTGTGCAGGAACATCTCGGCCAACATGACCTTCGCCAGATGGGGTTGTTCGATGGCGCTGCCGAAGCCGCGAGCTTCCGCGATCGCGAGCCTGAGGGCGAGGGCATTCAGGAAGCGTTTGATCTGCCGCGGATTGCCCTTCGTTCCGGCCGCGAGCACGGGACTTACGCGATCGGCCAGGGTCAGGGCATCGACGATCTCGTCGAACCGCTTTCCGGCCGCGGTCTTGATCGCGTCGTGATCGATCCCTTTGCCCTCCCAAGGCTTGCTCAAGGCTGCCCTGCCGAGAGCCAGCAACTTTGTGAACTCCTCCGAGTCCTCGCCGAGAGCCCGGCCGAGCAATAGGAGCGTCACGTAGATGCCGGTTTCGGTTTCGCCCAGCGCCGGGATGCGGAACGGCACCTGCAGCAGCTTCTCGAGATACGACCTCCTGTAGTTCTGATTTGAATCGCGTGCGTTGCTGGACGCGACGTCGACTTCGGGCAGGTTCTTAAAATGGTCGCGAACCGCGATCTCGATCATGCCTTCGTCGGCGCCGACGATGAAGGCCGTCTTGTCCCACAGCACGAACAGCCGGATGGCCTCGAGCGTCTCGATCGCGGTCTGAGGCAGGCAGCGGTCGAGGTCGTCGATCAGCACGACGAGGCGCTTGATGCCGGCCTTCTTGATCAAATCCTTGTAGGCCTCGCGGAATTCCTTGATCTCCGTAGGCACGCTTTTGCTGGTGGCCTCGTCGCTCTTTTCCTTCTTGAATTCCTCGATCTGCTTGATGGCCGCTTCGCGCGCTTCCTTGTCGGTCAAGGCGTTCTTCACGCGATCGACGACGGAGCCGACCAGGTCATCGAGGCCCAACATCGGAATGCCCGTGTAGGCCGTGAGCGCGAGGCCGCCGCCCTTCTTGGCTACCTTCAGCCAGTCGATGCTTTTCAGCACGCGCCTGACCTCTTCGACTGCCTTGGTCGTGAGCGAACGCTTTTCGATGAGGCCGTTCACGACGCCTTCGATCAGCGCGATCTTGGCGTCCTCGAATCCCTGAAACTGCCAGCCGCTAAACTTCAGGCAGAGGACGTCGCCTCCGTCGGGGAAGGCGGCCTCGACCATCTCCAGCACGCTGGATTTCCCTGCACCCCAATCACCGTGGACGCCGATCGTCACGGCGGAATCGGCCGTCTCCGCGATTAGCCTGACGATGGTTTTCGCGATCGCCTCATTGTTGAGAAGATCGACCTTGGTTTCCTTATCGCTCAAATAGCCCAGCGGCGTGACCTTTTCGGCGGACACAGGCCCTCCTTTTCGCAATGCGGCGAAGGCATCGCCGATAACCGTTGGTTGCAACGCGCCCCAAAAGTATACAGTTAGGTGGCTCGGAGCTTCGCCGCAAGCTGCCAAGAAGACGGAGCGGTCTCCGCAGTTGCGGAATGATGTCCGAGCGAAGACGCTCGGGCTCTCCAGGGATCATGACGCATGATCCCCGGTGTAGCCGTCTTCGGCTCGTCCTTGGCACCGCCGTGCTCGCCCGCAAGGCACGCTGCGCTCTACGGCCTTGACGGGCTGCGCGCGGCGTTGCCCGCGGGTCGCCTGCGACGGCGACACCGGGGATCATGAAGAGCAGAATCAGGGAGCCGTTGTCGTTTCACGGGGAGGCCACCGGAAGCCGGTGACCCGGTTGTCCGCAGCGGGAGGCTTCGCCGCCGCGACTGCGAACGCCGGCCGGTCGCCGACGAGCACGACCTGTTCTTCGGCGCGGGTGATGGCGGTGTACAGCCAAGACCGGTCGAGCAGGCGGTTCGCGTAGATCGGGACGACGACGCGCTTGGCGCTCGATCCCTGGCACTTGTGGCACGACACCGCGTAGGCGAGATCGAGGTCGACGAGGTGCTCGTCGCCAAGCCGCTTCGGTTCGCTGTCGCCGTCGAACAGGACGTCGACGGTGCGCTCGTCCTGGTCGATGGCGACCACGCGGCCGAACAGGCCGTTGAACAAGCCGGCCTTGTAGTCGTTGGCCAGGCTGATGACCGGTTCACCGACCGAGAAGCGGCGACCGAAGAAGCCGACGAGTTCGGCCTGGCCGCCGGAGACATGACGTCGATGGAAACGCTCGTTGACGCTTTCGACGCCGGCGGGGCCGCCGATGGTCGCAGTGACGACGAGCACGTCCCATGCATCGCCCAGAGCGATGACCACGCCGTCGAGGGCGGCGGCGAGGTTGGCATGCCCCGCATCGACGAACGAAATGCCGGGTCCCGGCCCGGCGAAGGACGCGAATTCCGGAACGCCGCCCGCGCGGACGATGGAAGCCGCTGCGGGGATGCCGGTGGCCGCGGCCTGACGATGGACCTGCGTCAGCCGAAGCGCCACTTGAGGATCCTCGACCAGGTCGTGAAAGACCTTGCCGAACCCGATGGGTGGCAACTGGAAAGGGTCGCCGACGAACAGGATCCGCGCGCCGGCGACGAGACGTTTGGCCAGTGTGTGCACGGTCGGCAGGTCGACCATCGAAGCCTCGTCGACGATGACCAGGGTCCGGTCGTCGATCTGGCTCAGGGACTCGAGCTTGGTCTTCAACTTGGCGGCCTCGCTCTCCGTCACGTCCGGATCGCCAAGCAAGTCCTCGGTCTCGTCGCGCTCCTTCAACTCAGCCAGCGTCCGCGCGAGCGTCTTGGCCAGCCGTCCTGTCGATCGAGACAGTTTGAGCGCGGCCTTGCCCGCGAGGGCACAGAGGAGCACGCGGCCGCCGAGCCGGATCCATACGTCGCAGACGAGTTTGCAGGTGTAGGTTTTTCCGACGCCGCCGCCGCCGACCAGGCAGGCGACCGGGCGCGACAGCATCTCGACGACGGCGGCGAGCTGTTCGTCGCTGGGTAGCCGGGCGGGCCCGGCGAGGTCGGCCAGCAGCTCGGACCATCGGCTGGGGCTCCGCGGCGCGATGCGGGACTCGACGGGGCCGCGCCGGAGCGCGCCGAACCGGTGGACGAGGAAATCCTCCAGGGCGGCGGCGCCCGGGGCCCTCATGAATCGGCCGGCGGGAAGCACGGCGCCGTTTCGCGCTGCCGCGGCGAGGGCCGCTTCGACGTTCGGCCGCTTGGTGGTCTTCAGCAGGACCGCGAGGTGCATCGCGAAGTCCTCGGCTTCGACCGCGGTGTCGCCGCGCCGAAGCATGTCCTTCACGGCCTGGTCGGCCGCGCCGACCATCCTGCGCGCGTCCGTCTCCGGATCGGAGCCGTCCTCGCGCAGCAGGCGCGTGCCGAGCTCGTCCATCTGTTTCCACGGCAACAACGGAACGAGGACGTAGGGATTTGCGGCCAGGGTCACGGTCGCGGCGTCGCCCAGCACCCGATGGATCCGCCGGACCGTCTTCAGGTCGCGTACGCCCTGCTGGGTCAGCCAGGCGACGAGGGTGGCTTCGCCGGCGGCGGCCCTCCACGCCGACGTGGTCAGCACGGCGAGACGGCGGCCGAGGATGGCCTTGTCGGGCGACATGACCGCGGCGACCTCCGCCAGCATGTCGTCGGACGACAGCACCTCTGGCAGATTCTCGCCGAAGGCCTCCCAGAGGCGGCTCGCACGCTCCGGACCCACGCCGGGGACATGGGAGGCGAGGAAGTGCTTGATCAGGTCTCCGGACGGCAGGATCCGCCGCCCCGCTGCGGTGACGATCTGAGGTCCGTAGAACG
The DNA here is from genome assembly GCA_035493495.1 of Alphaproteobacteria bacterium. GTDB lineage: Bacteria > Pseudomonadota > Alphaproteobacteria > SMXQ01 > SMXQ01 > DATJIG01. The sequence goes on along the minus strand of DATJIG010000327.1, from coordinate 8,623 downwards.
TATCGACGACGTCGCCGTCGATCTCCCAGGTGTCGCCCGCGACCGGAACGCCGAGGAGATGGTCGAAGCCGGCGCGCACGCGCACCTGTCGGCCGCGGTCGAGCGCATCGACGACCGTACCGGCGAAGATGACGCCGAACGGCTTCTCCGAAATCAGGCAATCGACCTGGATCCTCACGGGCGGACCGGCGCGGTGCGCAGAACCTGGCCGGTCTGCTCGAACATCCGGACCTGCTCGCGCAGGCACTCGTTTTCCCGGCGCAGCCTTTCGATGACGGCGGCCTGTTCGGCGGCGAGCTTCGACACCTCGCTGCTGCGCTTGTCGGTGCGGCGCATGCGGTCGGCGACGGCCTTGTCGAGCTCGTCGGCGGGCGATCGGTTGCCGATCGGTTTGAGACCCTGCTCGAGCGCCACGGCGTTGATGGCGGATTTCAGTTCCGCCTTCTTGAAAAGGTGCTGTTCCTGCGACTGCGGGCGGTCGAGCGCGGCGATGATCGCTCGTGCGTTCACCTTGCCGTCGACGGTCGTCGGCAGGGTAGGTTTCCGTTCGCCGGACTGTGCCATCCAGGCTCGGGCCTGACGGTCCAGATAGCTTTCGAGGTCCTTGAGGATTTCGGGCAGGATCGATTGGCTCATGACAACTGTCCCTGGGTGATTCAGACCTGGACCATCGTCCCGTCCTCGATGTCCGGGTCCTGGTGAACCGCGACCGTCTTCCGGAGGCCGTCGACGATCTTCTGGTTGTGCGCGACCCAGTCGCTGGCGCCGTAGGTGCCTTCGCCCATTTCGGCCTTGGCCTGGGCGAGCATGCTTTCGTGTTCTGCCAGCAGCCGCTCGGTACGGGCCCTGTGCTGGGGATTGCCCTTGATGACGAGGTGGTCGCCGCATCCGGCGCACTGCGAGTGCTTCCGGCAGGGCGCCTGCGACCAGTCCTGGATGCAGGCGCCGATGTCGGTGACGTGTGCCGTGTTGACCCGGGCCTTGATGAAGGCCTCGCGGTCCAGGGGAGGCAGAGTGGCGACGGCGAGACCGATCGGGCCCTCGATCTTGCCGGTGCTGAGCATGTCGCGTGCGAGCTTTTTCACCCGCCGTCCATCGCCATGGTAGTACGCGGCGTTCTGTTCGACGAGCTTGCGGCCGCTCCAGCGTGCGATGTCGAGCTCGCTCAAGCCGCCATCCTTCGCGATCGTGTTGAGGTAATGCCTAAAGACGTGGCTTGTCACGCGGTAGGGTTTGCCGTCGGCGGCGAGGATGTCGAGCCGCTCGAAGACCGACGGACGGCAGTTGGTCTTTCCGGTGGCTGGATTCCTCCGCTCATGCGAAGTCAGGAAGTCGCTGATCTGAAAGTCTCTCAGGAAGGTCACTACGCCGTGTTGTGTGCTCAGATCGTCGCGCAGAGCGTGCTGCGGAATCAGGAACAGGTATTTCGATAGCTGCTGCGGCAGATGGGGCGGAATTTCTGGTTGCAGCCGCAGCATTGCGGCCTCCACGTCGGCGAGCGTGCACCAGCATTTGCCGTCGCGCTTATCGACGGCCACCGCGTTGTGTTTCAGCCAATCGACGGCCGCAGCTTGGCTCTTGTAGCCGAGGGCGACGATCACGTCTCTGATCGATAGCTGCGTGGCCGGGTCGGCCAATCTGAACGGTTCGGCCAGATAGGCTCGGCCGGGATGCCGCTCCATCCAGCGCGCGATCTCGCGCGTCGGTTCGGTGATGCGAACGATGTCCGCGAAAGCGCGCTTGGCGATCTCGACCATCTGCGGCGCCGAGAACTTGATGTTGTCCTCCGCGCCTTTCGAGCCGTCGTACACGAACCCGTAGCCTTCGTAGGGTTCGCCGGTCCTGGGATGCAATGCGGTCTTGGTCCGCTCGGCGTCGGCCAGCATCATCAGCGCTTCGTTGATGCGCCAAGGAGCGCACATTAGCAGTTCGATGACGGAGGCGCGCAGGATGTCGCGCTCTTCGCCTCTCTCGCGCACGACGTGGCTCATGGCGATGACGGCGTCGATGACGCCGTCGCTCGGCATCTTGCTGGCGCGATGCGCTTGGGACTCCTCGTTGGTCTTGCTGTCGAACCGCTGGGGAGGGTGGGGGTTACGGTAGTTGATGCGACCCTTGGCCAGCCCGTTCTTGTTCACGAACTCCGCGATCACTTCCAGATCTTGGCCGAGATTGTACCTGTAGCCGGGTTTTCCGCGGATCGAGCGGGCGGCGGCGTAGAAGTCGTCGCTCTTCAGTCGGGCCGGAGCGAAGCCGCGGTCCTCGATCGTTTCGTACAGCAGGCGGCTGGCCTGAAGCAGTTTCCGGTAACGGTCTGCGCCGAGCCGTCCCGAGAATTCGCGGAGCGCGATCAGGCTCTTGACGAGGTTGCCGAACGCGGGTTCGAACGCGACCCGTCCTTCCATGCTCCGGGTCTCGCGCTCGGTGATCCGCGTGAAGTAGAGATTGTGGGTCTTCTGCGCTGACGGTTTGCTGATCTTCACGCCGGAAAGATTCCAGACCGGCGCATCGAAGTCGACGGTTGAGCCGAAGGCGTTCAAGGCGCGTGCGCGTTCGACGAGATGCTCGAGCGAGGTCTCGGCGTCGAGAATTCCGAGGTCGGGAAGCGCGTGAACGTTCATGGTTGCGCCGCCTCGCATGCTTTGACGACCTCGCCGATGGCCAGGATCGTCGCGTCCTCGCTTCGGACCATCTGTTCGTCCAGGCCCTCCTTGCGCTTGCGCTCCCGCTCGCCGCAGAGGAAGTCGAGTACCTGCCGGTGCGGACCGTCTCGCCATGGCTGGAACTTCTTGCAGGTGTAGCAGGAGAGCGGCGCGTACAGGTCGCATCCGGACGAGGAGCCGCAGGTGCCGACGTTCCCCGCCCTTTGGGGATCGCGGTCCGGATGGCGGTTGAACCACGGAATGCGTTTCGCCGGATCGCCGCCGTTGGCAGCTTCACGCTCCGAACGGACGATCTTGCCCAGGAAGGCCTGGGCGATCGGTCCGAGCTGCATGGCGGTGGCGGCATCGAGGCGCAGCACCTGGCTGACGCGTCCTTCGAAATAGGCCATTACGGTCCCGAGGTCACTGTGGTCGAGCATCACGGCGAGTTCGACCGGCGTCGCGCCGGCCTCGACGGCGCGGGTCGCGAACGTGCGTCGGAAGCGCCGCATGGTGACGACGAGGGGCTCGCCGGTCCGATGACTGATGATTCCGAGCTTGGCGATGGCGCGCTGGATCGTCTTGGTGATGTCGGACGGTGCCATGTGCATGGCGTATGCGTGGTAGGGGCCGTTCACCCGGTCCGGGTCCGGGTCGAAGCGTCGGAACAGCGGATACGCACAGCCGTCCGGCCATCCCTGCTGTTCGCGGTGGGCCCGGTTTTCCATGACGAGGCGAGTGACCCATGCGCCTATCTCGTCGTTCAGCATCCGGGGATGGAACTGCTGCCGGTAGAGGACGTCCCCCTTCTTGATGCGCGGCAGATCGAGCAGGGCGTGGATCCGGCCCGTCTCCTCCTCCTGCAGTGGCTTGTAGTCCTCTTCGCGCACCAGCGCGTAGGTAAGCGGGTTGGCGCCGCAGGCGACGGCGAGCCAGCATAGAGCGTTCTCCAGCGTCGTGAGCCGTTCGGGGCCGAGTTCGGTCAACCTCGTCGTGATCGCCATGAATTCGATGTCGTCGAAAGCGCCTTCGACGGGGTCCTGAGTCCGCACGGCGCGACCGGTCTCGTTACCCGGAATGCTCAACGCGCGAATCCGCGTGGCGAAGGCTTCGGGGAATTGCTCCATGCCCTGATCGGCGCACCAGCAGTACCAGGACCTCACGTAGTGGAGCCTGTATTCCAGGAATTCCGGGATCCGGCGCAGATCGCTGATGAGGGTCTCGCCGAGTGCGCCGCCCGCGCGATCGATTTCGCGGAAGTGCGGCGACTGCATGAGTTGGCACAGTGCTTCGAACGTCCCTCTGAGGTTGTCGTTCGACGTGACCTTGATCAGGTCCGCGACGAAGCGGGCGACGGACGCGAGCAGCGAGGTCGACTCGATGCCGAGCCTGCGGAAGTTCAGCGTGTCGGAATTGACGGGATGGTTCAGCTTCCACGTCCAGCCGGTCGCGTCCACGTTGTATCCCGCGCGATCGATGATCGTGCCTTGGCCAACGGGAAACGTGTCGGTCTCGGTGGTCGCGGGGCGGAGCGCGCGGCTTGTCATTTTCGCGTACCCCTCGTCGCCATGTCCTGCATCTTCAGCGCGAGCTTATTGCCCTTTTTCCGGAGACTGCGGCGCTGGTAGTTGAGGCGCGTCTTGGAGTTTCGGGTCCAACCGCTCTCCTGGTTGACGACCTCTTCCTCCTCGTCGGGGGTCCATTCGAGCTCGTCCGCGGCGTCCTTCATGTGATCCTTGTTGGTGCGACGGACCATGTGCGGTCCGAAGTTCTCCGGGATGCCGGGGACCTTCGCGCGCAGCTGCTTGTACATGTGCTCGACCGAGCCGATCGAGAGCGGTTGGGGCGCCGTGGCCGAACTTTCCTGGGAGAGGAAGACGTACTTGGATTTTTTCGCGCCCTTGTACGTGGGGCGGTGGTTGACGATGTAACGATGGATGATGGCGGCCCTGTCGGGGCTCAGGTTCACCGGATGGGCCTTCGTCTTGTTGCGCGGTTCGTGCGCGCGCGAGTCGTCCTTGTCGTCCTGGACGCGCGGGACGTAGACGTAGGGTTCGTCCTCGTTGAGATGCAGGTGCCGTCCGGTGAGCGTGAGGGGCGCCGAGCGGCGCAGCCCGGCATGGTACAGCAGCCAGAGCGCCTGGTTGCGATGCTGGTTGCGAGGATTGAACGGATTGGTCGGGTGGGCGGGAGTGATGGCGTCTAGGAACGCGACCTCCGTCTTTTCGTCCATGCCCTCCTTGGACGAGTTCTTGTTCACGACGATCTTCCCGACCAGCCGCTTCGGCAGACGGTCCACCCGACGGCGGACTTCCGCGAGTCTCGGGTCGCGTGTGGAGACGCGGTCGATGACGGGGTCGGTCCGCCAGACGATGTAGTCGTTGACCGCGGTCAGTCTGCTCTTCCAGTGCGCGGCCTTCACGGCGTTCGAGTCGCCGGGTCTGACGATCTGACGTTTGCGCAGCTCGTCGCGGATCGTCGCGATCTCGTTCTCGTGGAAGAGTTCGAGGCTTTCGATGCGAGCGTCGATGTCGATATCGAGTTTGGCGCAGACGTTGTGGAAGACGCAGATGGCGTTCATGTACGCCTGCATCGTGGAGTAACCGATGTTCCTCTCGCGGATGGCGATCTGGCAGTAGAGGTTCGGCCACCAGGCCGGCATGCCGTTGGCGGCGACCGTCAGCGAGAAGCGCTCGCCGGTTTCGAGGCGAAGCTGTTCGGTACGGAATGGGGTCGGCTCGATCAAGGTTCGTTTCCGGGTTGTTCCCGGTCTGAGCCTGTCAGGTCGGCGGAGCCTTGTGTACGTGCATTTTCGTCGGCGAAAACGCGCGGCGATGGAATCGCAGAAATGCCTGTGGCACAGGCGTTTCTCGCTGTTTCGGTTACATTTTCCGAAACTAATGTTCTTTGAGGCGCTTTCGGTTACATTTCGAAAAAGAAGAACCCCGCGAAATCCGTGTGATTTCGCGGGGTTAGGACAATCTCGGTTACATTCTGAAAACTAATGTTCTAGATCGCCTCTTTCAGTTCCTTGACCGGACGGAACGCGACCTTCTTGCTGGCCTTGATGTGGATGGCCTCGCCGGTCGCAGGATTGCGGCCGGTGCGGGCGGCGCGCTTGCGGACCTGGAGAATGCCGAGCCCGACGATACGGACGCGGTCGCCCTTCTTGAGGTGCTTGGTGATCAGGTCGACCATGTCGGTCAGAACGGCCTCGGCGTGCTTCTTGGATAGGTCCTGGCTTTCCGCGATGTCGGCCGCGAGGTGCTTGAGCGTGACCGTGGCTGGCGCAGCTGCCTTCTTCGCCGAATCTTTCTTAGCCATGTCTGGTCTCCTCGGGTGTCGCACGGAAGCTTGTCGGGCTTCCAAACTGCCAAGTTCCCGCAGGCGTAAACGATTCGGGACGGGACTGACTATGCTGGCCGTCACGGAGACAGGATTTTCGCGTGATTTCTCAAGCAAATCCGCGTGTTCCCGCCATCCCGCGAGCGACGCAGCGCGCTGCCGATCAGGCTGAGGATCTGATGCTAAGTTTTTGAAGGTGTTGCCAAAAATGGCGCGAGAGACGGGGCTCGAACCCGCGACCTCCGGCGTGACAGGCCGGCGCTCTAACCAACTGAGCTACTCCCGCGTGACGCGTATGTGTCCGCGCGGAACGAGGGGGGACTTAAAGGGGGGACATGGTGAAGTCAAGGACGTTGCATTGACGGGAAGCAAACACCTGCCAGAAGCCAGGTGGGACCGTATCGCTACGGCCGGACGACTGCCTCGAGGCTCCGAATCAATCAATGGTGTTACAAGCTCGACAGGCAATTTCCGGGGACATCAGGCTTGACCGTCGGCTCGCGCGCCTTCCAGAACGCAAGGCTCCAGAAGAAATTCAAGAAAGAGGCGGATGCCGCGCTAGCGGCGGCCCATCAGGCCTATGCCAACGGGCGACTCGCAGATGTCGAGACGCTGTGCCGGCGGATCCTCGAGGTGCTCCCTGAACATTTCGACACGCTGCATCTGCTCGGAGTTTGCCTCAGCGCCAATTCGAAGCGGCTGGAGGAGGCCGAGCAGGTCCTGCGCGCCGCGATCGCAATCAGCCCGCGCGCGGCCAACGTCTATTGCGACCTCGGCACGGTGCTGTTCGACCTCAAGCGCTATCAGGACGCGCGGGCCTGCCAGGAGAAGGGGATCGCGCTCAATCCGAACTTCGCGATGGCGCTGACCAATCTCGGCAATACGCTGATGCATCTGATGCTGCCGCTGGAGGCGATCGAACTGCACGAGCGCGCCATCCGGTTGAAGCCAGACTATGCCGACGCCTATTGCAACCGCGGCATGGTCGAGCTGCGGATCTGGCAATCCGAGCAGGCTTTGCAAAGCTTCGAGCGCGCGCTGGCGTTCCAACCGAACCATCACGAGGCGCTTGTCGGCCGCGGCATGGCCTTGCTGGAGTTGCGCCACTACGCTGCGGCGGAAGCGGTTCTGAACACCGCGCTGGCGCGGCAGCCTAACAACGCCAAGGTCCTGGCCCATCGGGGGCGGCTCCATCTCAGGCTGATGCGCCTCGAACAGGCCGAGCGCGACATCGAGGCAGCACTTGGGCTCGACCCTGATCTTGAGATGGCGCTACGCGAAAAGGCCCGCGTCGGTCTCCTGCTGAACAAGCCCACGCAGGCGATGGCGGCCTGCCACAAGCTGCTCGAGCAGAATCCCAAATCGGAGACCGCGATCAGCCTGATGGGGTCGTGTTTCGCCAGCTTCGGAGACATCGCGACCGCGCTCGAACAATTCGATCGGGCGCTGGAGCTCAAGCCCGACTTCGAGGACGCGATCCACCGGAAGATCTTCACGCTCGACTTCCTGCCGGAAGCGGATTTCGCGCTGTTGCAGGGCGCGCGCAAATATTGGTGGGACAACGTCGGAAGCAGGATTCCGCAACGAAAACCTCGCCCGCGAGACCTCGATCCCGACAGGCGTCTGGTGGTGGGTTACGTGTCCGCCGATTTCAGGCGCCACTCGGCCGCGTACATCTTCATGCCGGTGCTGCGCCATAGCGATCACACCAATTTTGAAACCGTCTGCTATTCGTCGTCTCCGCTCCAGGACGAGATGACCGACGAGTTCCGCGCGGTCGCGGATCGTTGGGTCGATGCGGCACCGCTGACCGACGAACAATTGACGGACCATATCGAGGCCGACGGGATTGACATCCTGGTCGATCTGTCCGGTCACTCCCTGGGCAATCGCCTCGGGATGTTTGCGCGCAAGCCCGCGCCGATCCAGGTCTCCGCCTGGGGCGCGCCGACCGGCACGGGCCTGAAGACCATCGACTACATCTTCGCAGACCCGGTCACGATTCCCTTGGCGGCGCGGCCCGAATTCGCCGAGAAGATCCACGACCTGCCGTGCATGCTGACCATGATCGAGCCCGCACCGGGCCTGTACCGGCCGGATTTGCCGATGCTGCGCAACGGCCATGTCACCTTCGGCACGTTCAACCGGATCGAAAAGATCTCGAACGAGGTGCTGGCTGTGTGGTCGAAGCTGTTGCGTGAGCTGCCGGGATCGAAGCTCGTCGTCAAGCACGCTTCCCTCGACGATACCGGTCTCCGCGACGGCCTGATCGCCCGGTTCGTCGAACATGGCGTCAGCCCTGATAGTGTGGTCTGCCTGGGGGCGAGTATCCGCGAGGAGCATCTCAAGGAATACGCCCATATCGACATCTCGCTCGATACGTTCCCGCAGAACGGCGGCGCCGGCACCTGGGAATCCCTTCACATGGGCGTGCCCGTCATCGCCAAGCTCGGCCAGACGACCTCGTCGCGGGCGGCGGGCGGCATCGTCAAGGCTGTTGGCCTCGACGACTGGGTCGTGGAGGACGACGAAACCTACATCGCGGTCGCCAAGCGGTTTTCGGCGGACCCGGCCGGCCTGGCCACGCTGCGGCAGGATCTACCGGCCCGGATCGCGGCCTCCGCGGCAGGCAATGG
>DATJIG010000326.1:0-20512 GCA_035493495.1 Alphaproteobacteria bacterium | reverse complement strand
CCACTTTCCGTACAGAACACGGTCGCCCTTCTTCACATCGAGCGCGTGGAGCTTGCCGTCTTCGCCACGGCTGCCTGGGCCCACCGCGACGACCTTGCCCTCCATGGGCTTTTCCTTGGCGGTGTCGGGGATGATGATGCCACCGGCGGACTTCTGTTCCGCCTCGACGGGCTTCAGCAACACCCGGTCATGCAAAGGCCTGATCTTCATGCCGGTTCTCCTAATGCGTTGGATTAACAAGCGATTCCGAAAACCCCGGAGGCCTGTTAGCACTCAGTTTTGATGAGTGCCAGCCTTATAGGCTGGCACTGCCGGGCTGTCAACGGGGAGAGAGGCCGGACTCAGCCGGTGCGGGCGGAGCGCAGCCGGCCGGGTGCCTCGGGCTCGACCCCGAACCGTTCCGAAAACCGGGCGAGCGCGGAAGGTTCCAAGGCGACCGACAGATCGACGCCCGCCGGGCCGTCGCGCCGGGCGACGACCTCGCCGTGGGCATACAGCCAGGCGATCGCGGCTCCGGCCGAGGGCTCGAGCCGGAAGGAGACCACGTCGTGGTTGGCGGCGAGGTGCTGGTCCAGGCGGTGCAGGAGCGTCTCCATCCCCTCGCCCGTCCACGCCGACACCGCGGCGACGGTCTCGTCGGCGGCGGCGAAACGCTCGATGCGCTGACGCTGCTCGGGATCGAGGAGATCGGCCTTGTTGAGCACCTCGATTGTCGCGTCCTGCTGTCGCTCGGACAGGCCAAGCTCGCCGAGCACGTTGAGGACGTCCTGCCGCTGCGCCTCGGTCTCGGAATGAGAGATGTCGCGGACGTGGAGCACGATGTCGGCCTCGAGCACCTCCTCGAGAGTCGCGCGGAACGCCGCGACGAGATCGTGCGGAAGATCGGAAACGAATCCGACGGTGTCGGACAGAATGATGGTGCGCCCGGACGGCAGCTTCACCCGCCGCATGGTCGGATCGAGCGTCGCGAACAGCAGGTTCTTGGCGAACACGTCGGCACCGGTGAGGCGGTTGAACAGCGTCGACTTGCCGGCGTTGGTGTAGCCGACGAGCGCCACCACCGGATACGGCACGCGCTTGCGCGCCTTGCGGTGCAGTCCGCGCATCCGCTTTACGTCCTCAAGCTCTTCCTTGATGCGCTCGATGCGATCGGCGATCTGGCGGCGGTCGGCCTCGATCTGGGTCTCACCCGGGCCGCCGAGAAAGCCGAAGCCGCCGCGTTGCCGTTCGAGGTGGGTCCAGCTCCGCACGAGTCGGCTGCGCTGATAGCTGAGGCGCGCGAGCTCGACCTGCAGACGGCCCTCGCGCGTTCGCGCGCGCGCGCCGAAGATCTCGAGGATGAGCCCGGTGCGGTCGAGCACCTTGCACTTCCACGCGACCTCCAGGTTGCGCTGCTGGATCGGAGACACGCGCCCGTCGATCACCGCGACCGCGATTTCCTTCTCCTCGACGAGGGCCTTGAGACGCTCGACGGCGCCGCCTCCGAGCAGCGTGCTCGGGTTGGGTGCGCGCAGCGGCAGCACCTCGGAATGCACCACGTCGAGCGAGATCGCGGCGGCGAGGCCGCAGGCTTCTTCGAGCTTGGCGTCCGGTGTCCGCGCGAACTGATCCGACTCGACGTTGCGCTCGCGCACGACGGGGTGAATGACCATCGCCCGGACGCCGGCGCCGAGCTGAACTTGCGCCGCCTCGGCCGCTGCGCGCGCGTCCTTGCGGCGCCGACGCGCGCGGTCGGCGCCGGTCTCGTCCGGACTCACGGATGGATGATTCGAGTCGCCGTGGGGAGATTTCGTCAAGCGGTCGCTCAGCTTGCCGCGTCTTCCTTCTCGCCTTCGAACAGCTGGATCGGGCCGGCCGGCATGACCGTCGAGATCGCATGCTTGTAGACGAGCTGGGAGTGATTGTCGCGCCGCAGCAGGACCGAGAAGTTGTCGAACCAGGTCACGATGCCCTGGAGCTTTACGCCGTTGACGAGGAATACGGTCACCGGGGTTTTGTTCTTGCGGATGTTGTTGAGGAAAACATCTTGCAGGTTCTGGGATTTGTCGCCGGCCATTGAGGGGGCTCCTTTTATCTTGCTCTTGGTCTTGTCTTGTTGGGGCGCACAGGCACCCAGTGGTCCAATGATTCCGTATCACGCGGGCCGGCTTTTGTCCCGTCCGCCGCCCGTGCCGGACCTGCACCCTGTGCATTGTCGCAGCGCGCCTGTGACAGGGCTGGCCCCGGCAGGGCGCTTCTTATATGGGCCGATTTACGGCTGTCACAAGGTCAGCAAAGCTGCCGCAGTCCTCGCAAGCCCATGCGGGCTTGTGGGCGCTCCCCGTGAGGCCCGAAAGTTGCCCGAAAAATATCGGCGTCAGCCCGGCATTGATGGCGCATTCGAGGTCGATCGGTCCGTCGCCGACGAACCAGACGTCGGGGCCGCGCGGAATGCCGCTGCCGGCGAGCGCCATGTCCACGGGTTCGACCGCCGGCTTGTCGGCCGGCGCATCGGTGGCGCCGACGAGGCGCTTGAAGTGACCGGTCCAACCGAGTTGCTCGGCCTCGGCGCGGAGATAGCGGCCGGTCTTATTGCTGACGACCGCGAGATAGAGACCGCTGTCGTGGAGCGCGTTCAGCATCGCCCCCGCTCCGGGCAGCGCGCGGAGCTGCTCGAGATGCACCGCCTCGAAGCTCTCGTAGAAGATCTTGCGCGCTTCCGTCCAGCGATCGCCGAACAGCACCGGAAAGCTGTCGCGCAGCGAGCGCGCGACGTTGCGATGCGTCTCCTCGATGGTCCACGGCTTATGGCCCATGGCGACAAGCGTGAGATTGATCGCCGCGTGGATCGCGCCCCAGTTGTCGACCAGCGTGTTGTCCCAGTCGAACAGGATGGCCTTCGGCCGCGGCAGCGAGGGCGTCACGATTCTGTCCGTGTCTGGCGCTCGATCTCGGCGAGGTACCGCTCGCGCAGATCGAGCGTGGTCGAGCCTGGCGCGCCGTTGCCGATCGGGCGCCCGTCGATGGTGACCACCGGCAGGACCGCCGCCGTCGTCGAGGTGAGGAACGCCTCGCGGGCGGTCAGCGCCTCGTCGAGCGAGAACGTCCGCTCGACAACCTTCATCCCGGCTTCGCGGGCGACGCGGAGCACCGTCTGCCGCGTGATGCCGTCGAGGATCGCGCAATCGGCCGGATGGGTGACGATCGCGCCGTCACGATCGACGATCCACGCGTTGGTCGACGTTCCTTCGGTGACCGTCCCGTCATCGGCGATCTGCCAGGCCTCAAACGCACCCGCCTTCTTCGCCTGCTGCTTGCCGAGCACATTGGGCAGCAGCGACACCGATTTGATGTCGCAGCGATCCCAGCGCAGGTCAGGAATCGAGATCACTCCGATTCCGTTCTCGGCGAGTTCCGGGCGCTGCGGCGCGAGCCGCTTCGCCGTGACCACCAGCGCCGGCCGTGCGTTCGCTGGGAACGCGTGGTCGCGCGGAGCGACGCCACGAGTGATCTGGAGATAGATCATGCCGTCGACGAGGTGATTGCGGCGCACGACTTCGCGGACGATGTGGCGGAGCGCGCGCTCCGATACCGGCCAGGCGATGTCCATCTCTTTGAGCGAACGCGCGAGCCGCGCCATGTGGGGCATCTCGTCCACGAGGGCGCTGTTGGCAACGGCGACCACCTCGTACACACCGTCGGCGAATTGATATCCGCGGTCCTCGATGTGGACGGCGGCTTCATCGGTCCTGACGTAGCGACCGTTAACGTAGGCGATTCGGAACATGGGAGGAAAGGCCGGAGGTTACGCGGGAGGGCGGTCGTGGCCGTTGACGGCCCCGCCTAGGCCCAGGGATTTGAGCTTGCGATGCAGCGCCGAGCGCTCCATGCCGACGAACGCGGCGGTGCGCGACACGTTGCCGCCGAAGCGGACGATCTGCGCGGCGAGATACTCCCGCTCGAACACCTCGCGCGCTTCACGCAGCGGCAGGCGCATCATCTCGTCGCCCTTCTCCCACCGTAGCACCGCGGGCGTGATGTTGAGGATCTCGGGCGGGAGCATCTCGGCGGAGATGCGGCCCTTGCCCTCGCCAGGGGCCATGATCAGCAGCCACTCGACGACATTGCGGAGCTGGCGGACGTTGCCGGCCCACTCGTGAGCTTGCAGTGCCGTCATCGCGTCTTCGCCGATCTCGCGCTCCGGCAGGCCGGAGGCGATCGCGGCGTGGCGCATGAAATGCTGCACGAGCATTGGAATGTCCTCGCGCCGCTCCTTCAGCGACGGAACGCGCAGCGGTACGACGTTGAGGCGGTAGAAAAGGTCTTCGCGGAAGCGGCCGACGGCAATCTCCGCCTTGAGGTCGCGGTTGGTGGCGGCTACGACACGGACGTCGACCTGGACCCGGGTGCTGCCGCCGACACGCTCGAACAATTGCTCCTGCAGGATGCGGACGATCTTGCCCTGCGTCGCGAGCGGCATGTCGGAGACCTCGTCGAGGAACAGCGTGCCGCCGTGGGCCGACTCGAGCACGCCGGTCCGGGCCCGGCCGTCACCGGCGGCCCCCTCGACGCCGAGCAGCTCCGCTTCGAAGCGGTCGGGATCCATGATTGCGCAATTGATCGCGACGAACGCTCCCAACGATCGAGCCGAGCGGCGGTGCACGAGGCGGGCGACGACTTCCTTGCCCGATCCCGGCGGTCCGGAGATCAGCACCCGGCTGTTGGTCGGGGCGACGCGTTCGATCGAGGAGTCGAGCTGGCGGATGACCGGCGACTGGCCGATGAGATCGGCGTCGGTGCCGGCGCGCAGCTTCAGCTCCTGGTTCTCGCGCTTGAGGCGCGCGGCCTCGACAGCGCGCGACACGACGACCAGAAGGCGATCGGCCTTGAACGGCTTCTCGATGTAGTCGTAAGCCCCTTCCTTGATCGCGGCGACGGCGGTCTGGACATTGCCATGGCCGGAGATCATCACCACGGGGAGGTCCGGGTGCTCCTTCTTCAGCACGCCGAGGATCTGCATGCCGTCGAGCTTCGAATTCTTCAGCCAGATGTCAAGCAGCACGAGGGAGGGCTTGCGGGCGCGTACCGCCGCCAAGGCGGTCTCGCTGTCGCCGGCCTCGCGTGTCCCGTAGCCCTCATCCTTGAGAATGCCGGACATCAGCAAGCGGATGTCGGCCTCGTCGTCAACGATGAGAATGTCGTGATTCATGACCGGCTGTGACTGCGCACTGCGCCCGAGTGCGCGGGCTCTGTGTCATTGGCCTCGAGGGCGGTATTACCCTCGACCTTGGGGAAAATCAAGGTTACGCGGGCTCCGCTCGGCTTGCGATCGGCGAGTTCGAGGCGACCGCCGTGATCTTCCATGATCTTTTTGACGATGGCGAGTCCGAGACCGGTGCCTTCGGCGCGCGTCGTGACATAGGGCTCGGTCAGGCGGTCGCGGTGTTCCTGCGGCAGCCCTAGGCCGTTATCCTCGATCGCGATGCTGACCGAATCCTCGCGCTCGTCGACCACGATGCGGATCTCGCCCGGCGGCTGAGGCGAGCGCGCGAGCCGCGCATTGAGGGAATCCGCGGCGTTCTGCAGGAGATTGGTGATGGCCTGCGAGGTCTGGCGGTCGTCGCACATCACCTTCACGTCGTGGGCGGGCGCGAGCGTGCTGTAGGTGATCGCCGGGTTGGCCGACCGCTGGAGCAGCACGACCCGGCCGATGATCTCCTCGACATCGTGAATCTCCTTGTCGGGTGCAGGCATACGGGCAAAGGCCGAGAACTCGCTGATCATGCCGCCGATGTCCTCGACGTGGCGCACGATGGTGTCGACGCACGCGGCGAAAGTTTCGGGATCGTTCTTGATCTCGGAAAGATAGCGACGGCGCAGGCGCTCGGCGGAAAGCTGGATCGGCGTGAGCGGGTTCTTGATCTCGTGCGCGAGACGGCGGGCGACGTCGGCCCACGCAGCCATGCGCTGCGCCGACATCAGTTCGGTCACGTCGTCGTAGGTGACGACAAAACCGCGGATCACCCCCTCCTCCTGCTCGACGAACACACGTGCGTGCAGCATCCGGGAGCTGCCATCACGGGCGATCTCGATCTGCGCCTCCCGAAGGCGGCCCGGACGGCCCCGTGAGGCGTTGATGAGCTCGCTCAGCTCCGGCACGACGGCCGCGAGCGGCTCGCCGAGATGCGAGTCGAGATCGACGCCGATCAGCGACGACGCCGAGCGATTGGGGTAGTTAATCCGGCCCTCGCCGTCGAGGCCGATGACGCCCGCGGAGACGCCGCCGAGGACGGCCTCGATGAACCGGCGTCGCTGATCGATCTGGCGGCTGGCCTCGATTAGCTCGCGGCGCTGCGCCTCGAGCTGGCTGGTCATGCGATTGAACGCGCGGGACAGCGAGCCGAGTTCGTCGCGCGCCGGACCTTCCGGCACGCGGGCGGTGAGATCACCCTCGCGCACGCGCTCCGCGGCCGCTGCGAGGTTCATCACCGGGCGCGCCAGCGTGTTGGCGAGGGCTAGGCCGATCCATACAGCGGCGAGCAGCAGCAGCAGCGCGACGATGATAAAAATCATCGCGAAGGTGATCTGGATCTCCGAGCGGCGCTGCTCGAGGTTCTGATATGAACTCACGGCTTCCTGGGCGCGCTGCATGTGCTGGAGCACCCGCGCCTCGACGAAGCGGCTGACGTAGAGATAAGCGTTCGGCATGGTCGTGAGGCGGACCAGCGCGCGTACCCGGTTGTCGCCCTCGTTGAGGAAGACAACGACGTCGCCGCGCCGCGCCCGCTCGAGGGCGTCGGGCGGTACGGGATCGAACTGCATCACGAACGAGAACCGCGAGCGGCCGATCACGCGGCCGTTGCCGTCGAAGACGACGGCGTCGGTGAGCGAACGCAGTGCCGCCTGGGTCTCGATCAGATCGTTGAACTCGTTCGGATTGCCGACCAGCAGCGGTCCGTCGCGATTGATGTCGTTGGCCATCGCCAGGAGATCGCCGCGAATCACCTGCTGGTGCTCGCGAAGGTACGACTCGGCGACGGCGAGGGATTCCTCGACCGCGGTCCGAACGCGCTCGCTGAACCACGCCTGGATGCCGAGATCGAAGAAAAGCGCCGAGAACACAGCGACGATGATGGCTGGCGCCGCCGCCACGATGCTGAACAGCACGACCAGGCGGACGTGCAACTTGGATCCCGCCGAGCCGCGGCGCCGCTCGGTCCACACCGAGACGATGCGGTGAGCGACCAGGCCGCCCAGCGTCAGCAGCAGCACGAGGTCGAGGTTGAGGAGGACGAGGATGACCTTCGGACTCGGTCCGAACGGCGCGGTTCCCGTCAGAGCCGCGTAAGTCGCGACGCCGCAGACCGCGGCGGCGACGGTGAGCGCGATGGCGAGATAACGAAGGATCCCGGTGCGCTCCATCCACGCGCTGAGGCGCTGGAAGCGTCGCCTCAACCGTACGCCAGAGCGAGCCGGAGTCTGATCGTCACGTCCCCTGCTGTTTCTTGGGAGAGCTGTCCGCACCGCACCACCTGAGCGCGACGTCGCCCGCCCGCGGCGGACGGCGATCGCGGGCGGTCATTTTATTCCGCGGACTACCTGAATGTCCAACTCGCGCAGCTTTTTCCGCAGCGTATTGCGGTTGAGGCCGAGCAGCTGGGCGGCGCGGATCTGGTTGCCGCGGGTGGCGGCGAGCGTCAGCGACATCAGGGGACGCTCGATCTCCTTGAGCACCCGGTCATAGAGCCCGGAGGGTGGCAATCCGTCGCGGTGCGCTGCGAAGTAGTCGCGCAAGTGCCGTTCGACCGATCCCGACAGACTCTCGCCCGGCGGCGGGTCCGAGGCCGCCACCGCGGGTTGGGTCTCGGCGAGCTCCGCTTCGATGACGTCGAGGCCGATCACCTCCTGGGAGTAGAGCGCGGCGAGACGACGGACGAGGTTTTCGAGCTCGCGGACGTTGCCTGGCCAACGGTACTCCTTGAGGCGCGCGAGCGCCGCCTCGTCGAGACGCTTGAGCGGCAGCCCCTCGCCCGCGACCAGCGACAGAAAGTGGCGCACCAGGAGCGGAATGTCCTCGGTGCGCTCGCGCAGCGGCGGCAGCCGGATCGGCACGACGTTGAGCCGATAGAACAGGTCTTCGCGGAACAGTCCCTGGCGGATGAGCTGGCGCAGGTCGCGGTGCGTTGCGGCAACGATGCGCACATTGGTGCGGATCGGCGTGCGGCCGCCGACAAGCGTGTACTCGCCCTCCTGCAGCACCCGCAGCAGGCGCGTCTGCGCCTCGAGCGGCATATCGCCGATCTCGTCGAGGAATAGCGTGCCGCCTTCGGCTTGCTCGAAGCGGCCGAGGTGGCGCTGGGTCGCGCCGGTGAACGCGCCGCGCTCGTGACCGAACAGCTCCGACTCGATCAGCTCGCGCGGGATCGCCGCCATGTTGATGGCGATGAACGGTCCGCCGCGACGCTTGCCGAAGTCGTGGAGCGCGCGCGCGACCAGCTCCTTGCCGGTGCCGGACTCGCCCGCGATCATCACCGTGAGGTCGGTGCCGACCAGGCGCGCGAGCGTGCGGTATATTTCCTGCATTGCCGGCGAGCGGCCGATCAGCGGCAGCTCGCCGTCGGCGTCCTCGGGCTTGTCGGCGCGGGTATCGCTCGCCGCCGGCTGGGTCAGCGCGCGGTTGACGACCGAGACGAGCTCGTTGAGGTCGAATGGCTTGGGCAGGTACTCGAAGGCGCCACGCTGCGTCGCCTTGACGGCGGTGAGCAGCGTGTTCTGCGCGCTCATCACGATGATGCGGAGCTCGGGCCGCTGCTTGCGGATGCGCGGCACGAGGTCGAGGCCGTTCTCGTCCGGCAGCACGACGTCGGTGATCACCAGGTCGCCCTCGCCGTCCGCCACCCAGCGCCACAGCATCGCAGCGTTGCCGGCGGCCCTCACCCGGTAACCCTGCCGTCCGAGCGCCTGGGTCAGAACGGTGCGGATGGCCGAGTCGTCGTCGGCGACCAGGATGGTAGCGTCCGACATCACTGCCTCTCCGTCTGGTCGATGGGAAGATAAACGCGGAACACGGTACGCCTCGGCTGACTGCTGAACTCGATAATGCCGTCGTGGTCGCCCACGATCTTGGCAACCAATGCAAGTCCGAGGCCAGTCCCGTTGACTTTGGTCGTGACGAACGGATCGAACAGGTTTGCACGCAGGGTCTCGGGGATTCCGTCGCCGTTGTCGGAGACGCTGACGACGAGCGGCAGTTGCGTGCGGGTTTCCGAGCCCGGGACGGCGAGCCGCATTCCGGGCTGATAGGCGGTCGACAGCGCGATCTCGCCGCCCTTCTCCGGAACGGCTTCGGCTGCGTTTTTCACGAGATTCAGGAAGACCTGGATGAGCTGGTCGCGATTGCCGAACACCGGCGGCAGCGACGGGTCGTAGTTCTCGGTGATGCGGACGTGGCGCGCGAATCCCGACTGGGCGATGCGGCGAACATGCTCGAGCACCTGGTGGATGTTGACGCCCTCGCGCTCGATGTTCGGCTTCTCGGCGAACATGTCCATGCGGTCGACGAGCGCGCAGATGCGGTCGGTCTCGGTGATGATGAGGCGGGTGAGCGAGCGATCCTCGGCGCCGGCGTTCTGCTCGAGAAGCTGCGCCGCGCCGCGGATTCCCGACAGCGGGTTCTTCACCTCATGGGCGAGAATCGCCGCCATCGCGGTCACCGAGCGGGCCGCGTTCCGATGGGTGAGCTGGCGGTCCATCTTGTTGGCGATCGAGCGCTCGCTGAGCGCGATCACCGCCGCCCCCGGCAGCTCGGCGATCGGTGCCACCTGGATGGTCGTGAGATGACTGCCGATCTTCGGCGTCTCCAGCGTGACGCCGTACTCGGAGACGCTGGCGCCCGATTCCCGCGCCTGCTCCAGCAGCGTGAACAAGGGGCTGTCGCCCGGAAGCAACTCCGGCAGAGCTCGCCCCAGCAGCATCACCGCGCTCGCCTGGAAGAACTGCTCGGCGGCCGAATTCGCGAGCAGGATGCGCTCGTCGGCGCCGACCACGACCACCGGATCGGCGAGCGCATTCAGGATCGCCTCGTACCGTTGGATGGGATCGGCGGCGAACTGGCTTATCGACGGATCCGGAGCGGGAGAAGCGGATGCGACCATCGGCGGAATAGCCTACTTTTTAGGCACAAATGCAATATGAGCATTTGTTGTGCACCAAACCTGTATACGCGGACGGGCACCCGGGATCAAGCACTGCGGTGCAAGCGGGCCATTCTCGTCCGGCAACTGTAATATCTGAGAAAACGCCTGAATATCAGGCCAGAAGTATTTGTTTAATAAAGATAACACCGAGGAATCCGAGCGTGAGCGCCAGCCATCCGATGAGAATGCCGCGCGCCAGCCTGCGGCCCCCGAGGCCGCTCCGGAAATCCGCGACGGACAATCCTGCGAGCAGAGCCATCGCGGCGACGGTGAGAACCGTCTTGTGATTGAGGACGAGCAACCGCCCGGTCTCGACGAGCTGCAGCGCCGATCCGGTCGCGACGCCGAGCGCCAGCGCAGCCGCGGCGAAGCCGAGCAGCATTCCCTGGACGCCTTCGGACTCGGCGGCACCCGGCAGAACGCCGGCAAGCGACGAGCGTCGGCGCGCTTTCAGCGCGCGCTCCTGGATCACCACAGCGAGCGCCGCGACCGCGGCGATCGTCACCAGCGCGTTGGCGAAGAGCGCGATGCCGGCGTGGGCGACGCCCCAGGCCGAGGTCTCGGCGGTTTCGCCCGGCGCGCCGGCAAAGGCGACGGCTACGAGCGAGAGCAACGCGAGGTACGGGAACAGCAGCGTGCCGAGGCGCGCGGAGACCGGACGCACGGCGGTCAGCCCGGCGAACACCGCGAGCGCCGTGGCCGAGGTCAGCCACAGCGCCGTCGCGATCCCGAAGCCGGTGACCTGCAGGCTGATGACGGCGGCGGCCGCGGTTCCGGTCAGTGCCGCGCCGACCAGCGCCCAGAACCGCGCGTCGCGCGGCAGCGGGTGTCGCAGGCTCGCGAACGAGCCGCCGGTGAGGACCACGAGCGCGGCGAGGGAAACCATCAGATCGAGACGCATCATCCTGTGAGTATAGCAACAATGCGCAAACGCGTGAGGAGCAGCTCCGTGGGCACGGTATGATTTGGCATACGCCCCTACAGGGACACGCCATGACCGAGATCAAAGCCGCGATCGCCGCCGCCGACGCTCCGCCCAACACCAAGAAGTCCAACTATCCCGAACCGTTCTTTTCGCGCATGGCGAAGCGCGAGAAACGGCCGCTCGGCAACCTGTTCGGGTTGACCAACTTCGGCGTCAATCTCACGCGCCTCTTTCCCGGCGGCGAATCCGCGCTCCGTCACGCCCACACCAGGCAGGACGAGTTCATCTACATCCTCGAGGGCGAGCCGACGCTGGTGACGAACGCCGGCGAAACCCAACTCCGGCCGGGCATGTGCGCCGGCTTCAAATCAGGGACCGGCGACGCCCACCACCTCGTCAACCGCACCGACCGCGACGTCGTCTATCTCGAGATGGGCGATCGCACCGCCGGCGACGGAGCGACCTACCCCGACGACGACATCCAGGCGACCATGCTCGCCCCTGGGTCGTGGGCCTTCACCCATAAGAATGGAGCGCCGTACTGATCCGATCGCGCTGGACACTGGGGCGCTGCCGCCCCGATATGCTAGTAAGAGGCCGATTTCGCCACCGCAAAGAGAGAATAGCGATGCGACGCACGCGGATACGACTGACCACAGCGGCAATCCTCGCCGCCGCCCTGCTCGCCACCGGCTGCAACACCGCCAAGGGCATCGGCGAAGACCTGTCCGCGCTCGGGCGGACGATCACCGGATCGGCGGAAAAGCACAGCCCATCGCAGGACAAGCAGTAATCACGTGTCGACGTTGAATGGTCGCGCGCGCGGGAGCTTGCTCGTCCGAACCATAGCGCACCCGCATTCCGTCCCGGGCGTTCTATCGCGGATTTGCTCCCGCGCTCCCCGACAATGCGCCGCTTCTGTCTCTCCGACGGAATCCCCGTGAGCCGAGATGGAAACGAACGCGCCGGCCGATTGCGGTGGGGCGATCTCCTCGTGCGAGCCTTCGTGGTCTTCGCGCTGCTTCCGCTCGTAGCCGGGTGCGTTCCGCCCCGCTCCACCGTCGTGGAGGGCCCGATTCCCGAGAACGTGGTGCAGGTCGCGCCAAAAACGGCGATCGTCATGCCGCGGCCGCGGGACCTCGCCCGTTCGATCAACGCCGTTCAGCACGTCACGGCGCACTACGGCAATCAGACATTCGTGTTCGACAATCGCATCAGCATCACGCCCGACCGCGTTCGCCTGGTCAGCCTCGATTCGTCCGGCAACCAGGCGATGACCATCACCTGGACGAGCGGCGGCGTTTACTCCGAGGCAGCGGCCTGGATTCCAGAGCCTCTTCGCCCGGAAAAAATACTCGCCGACATGGTCATCCTCTATTGGCCCGAGGAGTCCGTCCGCATCGCCCTCATCGGGGGGACGCTACACGCAGCACCGGAACACCGCAGCGTGGTTGCCGACGGCCAGGACGTGATCCGTGCCGCGTTCAATCCTCTTCGCGCGGGCGATCCATGGTCCGGTTCGCTCCACTACGAGAACGTAGCGCTCGGCTACGCGGTCGACATCCAGTCGCGCGAGCAACGCTGACCGGCGACCGTCTTGGCCGCGCCCTGCACGCCGGGGCACCGTCTCACGACAGGCTCTCGGCCGCCGGCCGCAGCGGCCCGCCGATTCGCCTCAAATTACCGCGTTCGTTGGCGGGCGATTAACCGGCCCGCCGCACCGTAGGTGGATGCCACCCGTCGAGATCCCCGCCCGGCTGTCCGGCATCTTCGTGCGCGAGAGCGGCGTCACGATGTTCTTTCCGCAGGGAGCGGCCCGGGGCGGTTACGTCGTCGACTCCGACGAACGCCTGCGGCGGCTGATCGCGGAAGCCTGGTGCCGCGTGCCGACGACGCGCGCGTGGGTCCTCTGGTTCTTCGGCTGGCTGCTGGTTGCGCCGTTCGTCCTGTTCGCCGTCGGCCTGTTCACATCGCCGGCGGGCTTGGCGCTGGTCGCGGCGGCATGGCTGGGCGGCTACGGATGGTCGGTGCACCGCTTCCGCGACCGCGTCGCGCCGCTGGTCCGCGACCTGCCGCGGATCGCGCCGCGCGAGGCGTCGTTGTGGGCGCTGACGAGCGATGCCGTCGCCGCCACGATCCGTCGCTGGGGACGTTCGCCGCGGTAACGGGTTACGCGTCGACGGTTTCGGCCTTCGGACGCGACTCGCCGCGGAACAGCCCCATGCGCTCGTTGACGACGTCGATGTGGATGACGCGGTTCTTCGCCGGATCGCGGACCACGCCCATCGGCTCGCCGCCCTTCTGGACGATCTCGATCTGCTCCTTGAGCAGCCGCCGCAGCATGGCGACGCCGACATCCGACGCGCCCAAGGTTTCCTGGGTGCGATCGGCGATCGCGCCCTGGCTTTCCCAGGCCATCGAGTCCTGGGCCGAGACGATGTCCATGTAGTACTCGCCCGTCTCGCTCTTGAGCGGCCGGTACTCGTGCGGTGGATCGACGTCGGCCGGCGAGCGCTCGGTTTCGGAGGGCACGAAGTTGATCCGATAGACCTTGATGTGCTCGTCGTCGATCGGCACGCGGACCTGCAAATTGTGCCGGAAGTACTTCTTCCCGTCCTTGCGCGCGCCGTCGTTGCTGACATGGCGCAGCGTGCACGGGAACAGCAGCGGATGCTCGTCGATCGAGGGCGCGTCGCCCGGCTTCTTCCCGGGCGTGGTGCGGCGCTTCTGGATGCCGTACTCGAATTTGATGAACTCGTGCTTCTCGTCGTAGTGCTTCATCCAGTCGCCGAGATGCGCCGACGCGCTGTGCAGCCAATAGAGATGCGACGGATCGACCGAGTTCTCCATCGCCTGCAGCCAGTTGCAGTCGATCTGCGACTCGGCAACGATCCAGCGCCGTCCGTCCTCGCGCGCGAGCACGTCCCAGTGCGGCAACAGCGGCGCGGGCTGCGGGCCCATGTAGGCCCACAGCAATCCCGCCAGCTTCTGCACCGGGTAGGTCGTGGCGTGCATCCGCGCCTTCATCGGGCTGTCGGCGGGCTCGGCCGGCGTCTCGAGGCAATGGCCGTCGGCGGCGAATTTCCAGCCGTGATAGCGGCAGCGGATGCCCTCGCAGTCCGGCGTGCCGTAGGCGAACGACGCCCGGCGATGGGGGCAATTCTCCTGGATCAGACCGTAGCTCGGCTGGGTTTCGCCCGGCTTCGGCGGCTGGCGGAAGACGACGAGCTTCTCGCCGAGGATGGTGACCGCCTGGGTCGGCTTGGACTCGGTCAGCTCCGCGGCCAGCGCGACCGGGTGCCAGTAGCGGCGCAGCAATTCGCCGGCCGGGGTTCCCTTCCCGACGCGGGTCATCAAATCGTTCTCGGCCTGCGTGATCATGACTCTACTCCCAGAGGCGTTAAGCCGCGCGCTTTCGCGGGAATCTAGTCCCCGGCCCGAAGCGTGTCCACGCTGTGAATACAACGACTTGCGTAACAGAGAGTTGCGCCGCTGGGTGGAATGGCGAGCCATACGGACTCGCGGCCGCTCCGGTGGCGAGCGGCTCGTTCGCGGCACGTCGCCGCGACGGGAGCGGTTACGCGCAGTTGGCCTGACGCAGGCCGACCGCTTCGCGCACCGCGATGACGACGTCGTCAAGCGACACCGGCTTGCGCAGCACCGGGCCGATCGCCTCCTCGAGGCTGACGTTCGACCCGGTGACGTAAACCGCCTTGAGGTGCTTGCGGTGGAAGCGCGCGATGCGCGCCAGCGCGAAGCCGTTACCCTTGTCGAGCACGACGTCGGTCACCAGCACGTCGACTGCGATCTCCGGCTTGTCGAGCAGGTCGAGCGCATCGAAATAGCTGGTCACCGTTCTCACACGGCATCCCGCGCTGACCAGCGCGCGCGCCGCTGCGGCGACGAAGGTACGATCGTCATCGACGAGAAGGACGCTGATCCCCTGATTGAGAGTGTCCATGCCTGCCCCTCCACTCGGTTTGGGGGCGAGGGCGTACAGCCACATCCTGCGGCGGTCTCCCCCAGTCGCCAACGCCCAATGGTCTCGTTCAGCGATATCCACAGGCTAGTCCTGCAACCGGAGCGGCGCCAGTAGCCGTTAACGAGTTATCCACATTATCCACAGGAGATGCCGCCCGACGCGGACAAAGATGGGCCGATGACACGCGCATTTGCACACGTTGTGGTCAGTGCTTCATTCCGCTTTCGCAGCGATCGGGCTGAGGGCGACGAGAGCCAGCCCTCGGCGCCGTCGCCGCCCGGCTTACAAACGAGGTCGGATTGCCACCGTCCGACTTGAAAAAAGAATGGCTTCACGCCGCCGGCTATTTTCCAATCTCCCGAAGCAGCGCCGATGTGCGCTTGTGGAAATAGTCGATTTCCTCGTGCTGCGAGCCGACGTATTCGGACAACTGCGCGGTGTCGATCGTCGTCTCGGGATCGCCCGGCGGCACGTCCTTGCGCCGGCTGTTGAGCTTCACGGCCTGCATCAGCTCGGTCTGGATCTGGCGCGTGAGCACCCAGTTGATGAACACCTTCGACGCATTGGGATGCGGCGCCCTGTTGATGAGGCTGATGCCTCCGACGCCCTGGGTCCATGAGCGCGGGCCCTCGCTCTGCTTGAAGTCGGCGATGTCGCCGCCGCGCGCCGCGTACTCGATCAGCGCCGCGGTCGGCAGACCGAATGCGACCGGATAGCGTCCCGAGGCAAGCCACTCGATCTGCTGGCGCGGGTCCTTGGTGATGATCGGATTCTGCGTCGTCAGCAGCGTTCGGACGTAGTCTTCGCCGTAGGCCTTCATCAGCACCGACATGGTGTTGAGCGACGAGCCGCCGCGCGGGTCGGCCATCGAGATCTTGCCCTTCCACTCCGGCCTGGTCAGGTCCTGCAGGTTGACGCCGTTCGGCAGGAGCTTGCGGTTGTAGTTGGCCATCCCCTGCTCGTACATCGCGAACGCGATCAGCGTCGTGTGATCGAGGCTGACGAACAGCGAGTCGAGCCCGCCCCACCACGCGTTCTCATCGAGCACCTCGGGCAATACCAGCTTGTCGCGTGTCGTGTCGAATACGCCCTGCGTCTTGAGCACATGGGTGTTGTCGTCGCTGCCGCCGACGCGCATGTCCCACAGGTACTCGCCGACCTCGCGCTCCTTGACGAGCCGCGGCCAGAAGTCGCGGCCCGCGGTCGCCGTCAGCTTGAGCTGGATCTTGGGAAAATCCTTCTGGAAGCGTTGCGTCAGGAAGTCGCGCCAGCCGCGCCCGGACGGGCCCGAGATCACGACCTGGCCTTCGTTGTTGGCGGCCTCGACGGTCTTGTCCCAGTCAGCCTTCCAGTCGGACTTAGGCTGATCGGCGAGCGCTGGCGCGACGATCAGAGTTGCGACCAGCGCGAGAGCGACGCGACGACGAAATCCGGTCGCGAATGCGACGACACCACCCATGACCAAAGTCCTTCCCTGCTCCCGCGCATTCTTCGTCGCGGCATGTCGGGCGCTAGGATCGGGAAAAATGAGGAGGAGCGCAACGACTCAGTTGCGCTGCGGCAGCGACAGGCGTTCGACGATTTTGCCGATGTAGAGGCAAGGATCGAATGACGGATGGCCCGGCAAGATGATGGGGCCGATCAGCCTTCCCTCGGCCACCGTTGCCGTATGTCCGCCAGTGAGTCGCGCGATGAAGTTATTTAGGTCACGTGCGTTACTGTCGAGCTTTGGCTGCAGCGTTTCTTTCGTGTGGAACTCGTGGATGATCAGTACGCCACGTGGGGCTTTGAGCGAACGCGCCCAAGCGAGCGTGCCGGCCGTGGCTGTCAAAAGCTGGTATCGCAGCTTGCCGAGCTTCGGGAGTCCTTTCGCGCGCGGAGGAAGCAACGCAAGGGCGAGATCACGTACCCGATCAACGCCGCCGCCTCGACCGTGAGGAAGCGAGCGATCAATGGCATCGGCCAACACGTCCGACACGAGCTTATCGAACGGCTCGTCCGACTTCGCTTCGATCGTGATGGCTAACGGACCATCAGCAGTATTGGCACGAATCGCGAGATCAGCGTTCCGCGGCTCACCGCCGTGGCTGTCGAATTGAATCGCCACTTCCGGCTCCGCGGATTCGAGCACAGCGCTTGCGGTGTCAGGGTGTGTCCGGAGGATTTCGATCAGCTTCCCTGGCATGGAACGGTGGGTCTCGGATAGCCAGGACTTGGCGAGCTCCTTCGCACTGCGATCATCCTTCCAGTGAATCTCGCTTTTCGGAGGAGCGTACTTCCGCCAATCATCAACGGTCGTTATCGGATGTCCAGCCTTGGATATTTGCATCGACGTTCTCCGCTCTCAGAGACCTTATCATCTCCGACAACCGCCTAGCGTTTTCGTCGCCCTTACGCAACCTAGGGCTATTTGCCGCGCATCGGGCGTCGCTCGTTTGCTCCGGAGTGGTCCGTGCCCTACTCTTGTCAACGCCCGTCGCAGAACGGGGTAAGGCTTGCGGACAAGACAACAACTGGGAGGAAGCGTCGATGTCGGATCAGTCCGAGTTACGTAAGTACGTGCCCGCGCTCGTTTGGTATCGTCCGTTCGAGCCGTACGCTTATGCGTTCATCCGCTTCGGCACCGGCTTCGTGTTGTTGATGCATGGCGCGCAGCGTCTGTTCTTCGGCGCGAAGACCGCTGAGCTCGGGCCATTGCTCGCGGGGCTTTCGCCATCGCTGATCGGCACCGTCGAGCTGATCGGCGGCGCGGCGCTCGCCATCGGTCTGCTCACGCGCCCGCTCGCTCTCCTCTTCGCCCTGGAATGGCTCGCGGTCGCGCTCTCGGCGCACATCCCGGCGGGCAAGTCGTGGTTCATGTTCGGCGCCACCGAGCACTTCCCGGCGCTGATTGTGGCGCTCTGCGTCGCGTTCGTCGTCCGTGGCGGCGGCTGGTTTTCGCTCGATCGGTCGATCGGCAAAGCGCTCCCGGCCGTGACCTACGCCTATATCCGCATCCTCCTCGGGTTGCTGTTCCTGCCGATCGGAATCGACAAGCTGTTCATGGGAGGCGCCGGGCGCATCGCCGCCGGCAACATCCTCCGCGTCGGCGTCGAGCCGCCGCTGGTGTGGGCGTGGTTCGTCGGATGTGTCGAATTCTCCGCCGCGATCCTCCTCATCCTCGGCCTGTTCACGCGCCTCGCCGCATTCGCGCTCGCGATCGAGCTGACGACGATCATATGGTTCATCGTCAGTCCTCGCGGATGGGTTTGGACCGTCAATGGCGTCGAAGTCGCATTGTTGGTGCTGCTGGTGGCGATCGGCATCGTCTTCGGCGGCAGCGGACGCTACTCGCTCGACCGCAAGATCGGCCGGGAGTTCTGATCGGCCTCACGCGCCGTAGGGCTTTTCGACACGAACACGCCGAGCGTGGGTGTTTGCCCGCGCTCGGTTCGTGCCCTACTCTCCCGTCACCCGCCGCAGAGCGGGATCAGGGTTGCTTGTTCTCAATCGGGGAGGCGTTCATGCGTTTTGGCGTCTGGTTCGCGCGCGCGTTCATCATTTCCACCGTCGCTCTGGCCTGCGGTGCCGTCGCCGCGGCCGATTTGCCATCCTCGACCAAAAAGCAGCTCGCTCAGTTCAAGCTCGACGAGTCGCTGATGAGCGACATCGACAAGGAACTGGCGATTCCGCAGGCGTGGCTCGACGCCGCCAAAAAGGAACCGCCGGTCCAGGTGCTCGCCACGTGGAACCCGAGCGAATGGAAGACCCTCTCGCAGTCGTTCTACGCGCGCTATCCCTCGATCAAGATCGATTATGTCCGCTCGTCGCGCGACAACCGCCAGGTGCAGACGCTGCTGGCCTTGAAGCAGGGCCGCTACGTCGGTGACGTCATCACCAGCTTCTCGTCGATCTACAAGGATCTGCGCGAGATGAACGCGCTCGCCGATCTCCATGAGCTGCCGGCGTTCGGGACCGGCATCGCGGATTCGACCGACCCCGACGGGTATTGGGCGTCCGAGCGCATCACCTACTGGTGCATTGCCTACAACACCGACCTGGTGAAGCCGTCCGACCTGCCGAAGGACTGGGACGACATTCTCACCAATCCGTTCTGGCGCGATGGCCACTTCGCAGTCAGCAACACCGCCGCGGGATGGATGACCGTCCTCTACAAGGCGAACGGTCGCGAGTGGGCGCGCAACTTCCTGACCAAGCTGTTCGTCGACGTGAAGCCGAAGCGCCGCAACGAGGGCCGTGACGCCTCGGTGCAACTCACCGCCGCCGGCGAACAGGCCGCGGTGACGCCGTCGGGCGACTACCGCGTCGCCGAGTTCGCGCGGCGCGGCGCTCCCGTCTCGTTCCACTGCCCGAGCATCGTGCCGATGGCGGCGGCGCAGATCGGGCTGTTGCGGGGGAGTCCCGCCCAGAACGGCGGCAAGATCTTCCTCAACTGGTTCCTATCGAAGGAAGGCCAGCTCGGCCTCCACGCTGCGAACGGCGCGGTCTCCGCCCACAAGGACCTGCAGATTCCTGCGCTCCTCAACTATCCCGAACAGGTGCGCAACCCGAACAAGAAGATCGTCATCGACGACCTCGACATGGCGGTGCTCGACGAACTACAACAGCTCTGGACGAAAGGCTGGAACAACGAGCTACCGGGACAGTGACACGGTACAGCGTCGTTCGATGTGCGGCATTGGCGACGCTCGTATCGTTTGGGTGCGCCGCGATGGCGCAGGAGTTGCGCCCGCCTGACGCCGAGGTGGTCCGCGCATTCAAGGAGATCACCTCCTCTCCCAATCCGGCCCAGCGGGATCAGGACAGGACTCTCCAGTGGCGGCGCGACATCCATGTCGCGATCCTGACCCGCGGACAGGCGCTGGCGCCGTGGATCTCGCTGATCGGCCGCACGCTGACCGAGATCGAACCGGTCGTCCCGGTGAAGATCGCCTACGCGACCGACTCCGCCGACTTCGCCATCATCTTCGTCGACGACAACGACGCCGGCATCAACAACTACCGCTCGCTGCTGATGCAGCTCCTCCGCACCGACGAGGGACTGAAGCAGTTCCGCGACAGCCTGGCGACGCGCCAGAAGCTCTGCAACAACGTGACGCTCAATTCCCAGGGGGTGATCACCTTCCATCTGATCTGGGTCTACACCGCGTCGCCGAAACCCGAGACGTCGGTCGAGAACTGTCTCGTGCGTTCGATCGTTAAGGGACTCGGTGTCGGCCGCAACGAGACGGCGGCCAACTCGGTGTTCAACACCAAGCTCGATCTGCACGAGTTGTCGCCAGTCGACAAGGCGGTGCTGAAGACGTTCTTCGCAGCGGCGATTCCGCCGAACACTCCCGCCGCCGATGCGCAAGCGATGTTCGAGCACCGCCTGAAGGAATCGTCGGGCGCGCAGTGAGCGGCCGTTAGCTGAGAGCGAGTCTTCTTCCT
>DATJIG010000325.1:0-6093 GCA_035493495.1 Alphaproteobacteria bacterium | reverse complement strand
CGATGCGGATGCGCTCGCCCTTGGTGGCGGGACTTGCCAACAGGTTGGTCGCGATGCCGGGCTTGCCGTAGCTCTCCGGCACCAGCGCATAGGCGAAGAACGGACCGACGGTCTGCGACGGCGACTGCTTCGGCATATCAGGCCTCGAACGGAGTGGCGTTGCTGCCGCGCAGCACGATGTCCCACGTGAAGCCCAGCGCCCGGCCGTGCTCGGTGAGGTCGACCGAATAGGTCGAGATCAGGCGCTGGCGCGCGGCGGCGTCGGGAATGCCGTTGAGAATCGGGTCGAGCGGGATCAGCGGATCGCCCGGAAAATACATCTGCGTGACGAGGCGCGTGAGGAACGAGGGCCCGAACAGCGAGAAATGGATATGCGCCGGGCGGAATGCCTTGGAGTGATTCTCCCACGGATAGGCGCCGGGCTTGATGCTGACGAAACGATAGCGGCCTTCGGCGTCGGTGACGCAGCGGCCGGCACCGAAGAAGTTGGGATCGAGCGGTGCGTCGTGACGATCCGCGGTGTGGATGTAGCGGCCGGCGGAGTTCGCCTGCCAGATCTCGATCAGGGTATCGGGGACCGGGCGGCCGCTCTCGTCAACGACGCGTCCGGCGACGACGATGCGCTCGCCGAGCGGCGCACCGCCGTTGGCGCCGTTCGCCGTGAGATCGGAGTCGTTCGGCTGCAGCGCCTCGTGGCCGAACACCGGCCCGGTCAGCTCCGACAGCGTCTCCGGCAGCGGCACGAGCGGCTTTTTTGGCGCCCGCAGGCCGGTCGACTTGTAGCCGGGATCGAGATACGGCGGATGCTGGGTCCAGTCGCGGGGATTGTAGGTGCGTTGATCCATGGCTAATCCGAAAGAGCTAGATCCGCGAGCGAGTGAGCGTCGAGGGCGCGAAGATTTCGCCGGCCGCGAGGCGCCGACTCGCCAAGCCCTGATCGTAATGGTAGCGGAGAAACGCCTCCACGGTCTTGCGATTCTCGTCGAAGCCGTAGGGCCAGAAATCCTTGCCCATGATCTGCTGCGCTTCGGCGACGACGCCGTCGATCCACGGATAGGTCGCCATCGGCTCGTTCTCCTCGAGCAGGCGCTCGATCGCCATGTCCTTGGCACGCTCGAACGCCTTGAACAGACTCGCCGGCAGCCATGGGCAGTCGGCGAGCGTGGCCTTGTGCACGGCGATGAGATGCATGATCGGAAAGATGCCGGTGCGGTGGAAGTAGTCCTGCTCGCGCGCCATGTAGTCGGGGAACAGCCGGCCGATGTCGGGATGCCCCTTGTAGAAGCCCGACGGTGCGCGCGGCCCGATGATGGCGTCGATCTCGCCCATCTCCAGCATCTGGGACAGCGTCTGGTCGGGGCCGATGCGCTCGAGCTCGACGCCCTTGGGCGGCGTGAACGTGACCTTCTCGGTGCGGCTCGGCTCCCACAGCCCGCCCGCGCGCCAGCGGATGTCCGACGGCTTCACGCCGTACTCGTCCTCGAGGATGCCGCGGATCCACACCGAGGCCGTCACCTGGTACTCGGGCGACGCGACGATGCGTCCCTTCAGATCCTTCGGCTCGCGGATGCCGCTGCGCTTGTTGATGTAGATGTTGCCGTGACGGAAGCGCCGGCCGGGGAATACCGGGATCGCCACGTACGGGCAGTCGCCGCGCGCGGTCAGGGTCAGGTAGTTCGAGAACGACAGCTCGGTGACGTCGAACTCCTGGAAGTGGAGCGCGCGATGAAACATCTCCTCAGGCTCGAGGTCGATGAATGTGACCTCGCAGCCCTCGACGTTGACGCGGCCGTCTTCCAGCGGACGCGTGCGGTCATAGCCCCAGCAGGCGATGGTGATGTGGCGCATGCGCGGGACCTACTTGGCGTAGCGTTCGAGCAGCGCCTTGCCGTAGGCGGTGGCCTGGGCGTCCCACACCGCGGAATGGTGCGACGCCGCGCCGAGCAGATTGCGGTACTGGCGTTCGAGTCCCTGGCCGCGGTAGAGCGCGCGGCCGCCGCCGGCGTTGAACAGCCGGGTGCCGGCCTTGAGCGACACCTGACAGGCGAACGCGACGTTGCGGCGCGCGGTCGCGAGATCGAACGACGACAGCGTTCCGCCCGCCTCCAGCACGCGCATGGCGCGGGTGATGGTGCCGAAATACAGCGCCTCGACGCTCTCGATCTCCGCCGAGGACTTGGCCGCGATCATCTGCGTGCCCGGCTGATCCGACACCGCGATGCCGCGCGACTTGCGCGGCGCGGTGTAGAGCAGCCACTCCTCGAGCACGCCCTTGGCCATGCCGACGGCGAGGGCCGCGAATCCCGTCGAGGTGATACCGCCGCGCGGCGTGCGGTAGACCGCCGCCTTGTTGACCGCGGTGCCGGGCCCCTGCCCGATGTGGGCGAGCTTGCCGTCGAGCCGGCGGTGCTCCGGGATGAAGGCGTCCTTGACCACGAACGTCTTCGACCCGGTACCTTCGAGGCCCATCGTGTGCCAGTCGTCGATGATCGTCGCGTCGGCGCGCGGCACAAGGAAGAAGTGTGGGCCGTCAAGCTTGTCGCCATCGACGATGAAGCCGCCGCAGATCATCCAGTCGGCGTAGTCGACGCCGCTCGAAAATCCATGGCGGCCGGAGAAGCGGAAGCCGCCCTTGACGCGCGTGGCGCGCCCGACCGGATCGAAGGCCGCCGAGATCAGCGCCTGATGATTGGTCGCCCAGACGTCGTCCTGGGCCTCGGCGGGAAAGGTCGATACCATCTGCGCGTGGTCGGCCATGATACGCTGGATCCACGCCTGCGATCCATCGGCCGCGGCGAGGATCTGACTGATCTCGCACAACACGTCCCAGCCCATCTCGAAGCCGCCGAAGCGGTGCGGCTGGGCGATGCGAATGAGCCCGGTGCGGTGATAGTCGGCGATGGTCTCGGCCGGCACCTTGCGCTCGGCCTGGGCCTGCTCGGCGCGCTCCTTGAGCCTGGGCGCGAGTTCCCGCGCACGCGCGATCATCTCGGCCGGGCTGACGACCTCACTGCTTTTCGCCTTGATGGCCACCGACGACTCGATCATTCCGCGAACTCCGCCTCACCTGACTTTTTTGATATTCGCAACGGCAGGAGTGCCGTTCTGGAAACGCCGCAGGGCATCCAGCATACTGCGGGCGGGCGCAGAACGTCCGCCGTAAAGTTGTCGCCGATACAATAAGACGCCGGCGACGCGTCACGCAGAGAGGCTTCGATGATTTCGAATTTTGCGCGCAGCCTGCGGGTCGCCGCTCTGGCGGCCGCTATCGGTCTGGTCGGGTCGGCCGCGTGGGCCGAGGACGCCGTCGACTTCTACCGCGGCAAGCGCGTCACCATCGTGGTGCCTTCCGCTCCGGGTGGCAGCTACGACCTCTACTCGCGCGTGCTGCAGCGTCACTTCACCAAGCACATGGCGGGCAATCCGTCGGTGATCGTCCAGAACATGCCGGGAGCCGGCGGCCGCCGCGGCACCAGCTACATCTACAACGTCGCACCCAAGGACGGAACGATCATGGGTGCGATTCACAACTTCATGGCGTTCGATCCGCTGTTCGAAGGCGCGAGCTACGAGGCGCAGTTCGATCCGCGCAAGTTCAACTGGATCGGCTCCGTCACCAACGCGATTTCGGTCGCGGTCGCGTGGCACACCTCGCCGATCAAGACCTACCAGGACCTTTACCGCACCGAGATGGTGGTCGGCGGCGTCGGTACCGACACGCTAATGGTCACCAACCCGTATCTCCTCAGCGGCCTGCTGGGCATGAAGTTCCGCGTCGTCGCCGGTTACCTGTCGAGCGGCGAGGTCGACCTCGCCATGCAGCGCGGCGAGGTGCAGGGCCGGATCGACGGCGGCTGGGTCAGCGTCAAGCAGTGCTGCTACGAGCAGGTCAAAAGCGGCCAGATGCGCGTGCTGTTCCAACTCGGCCTGGAGAAGCATCCCGAGCTGCCCGACGTGCCCCTCGCGCTCGACTTCGCCCGCAACGACGAGGAGCGGCTGATTCTCGAGACCGCGTTCCTGCCCTACGAGTTCGGCCGTCCCTACATCACCACGCCGGAGCTGCCGACCGAGCGTCTCGCGGCGCTGCGTACGGCGTTCTTCGCGACGCTGAAGGACCCGGCGTTCGTCGAGGAGGTGCGCCGGAGCAACATGGAGGTAAACCCGATCCCGCCCGAGCGCCTGCAGGCGCTGGTCGAGAAGGCCTACAGCCTGCCGGCGAGCCTAGTCGCGCGCGTCAACGCGCTGCAGAAGCCGAACGCGACGATGGCGACGGTCGACTACCGGTCGGTACGGGCGACGCTCGGTGCCATGGGCGAGCGCGGCAAGCTGCCGATCAATGTCATGAGCGGAAACGCCGAGACAGTGACGATACGCGATCCCGACACCGCGGTGTCGGTCGGCGGCGCCAAGGCCGACGCGAAGGCGCTGAAGCCAGGCATGACCTGCACGGTGGCGTATCTCGGCAACGGCACGACGGCGAAGTCGATCACGTGTGATTGACGCGGATGCCACGTACCGGGTGCAACGAGGGCTCCGCGGCGACCGCGGAGCCCATTGTTTTTACGGAACTCCTATTTGCGCGCTTCCTCAGCCTTTTTGGCGAGGTCCTTGGGTACGCTGACGATGCGCTGCACGTATTTCTGCAGATCCTCGCCATTCATTGGCTCCAGATACACGTTGCTCTTCTGTGCGTCTGCACGGAACGCCGGGTCGGCCAGCGTATCGTCGAACGCCTTGCGAAGAATTGCGACCCGGTCGGCCGGGACGCCCGGCGTCGTGAACACCGACTTGCCGACCTCGGAATGCGCGAACAGATCGAGGATCTGCTTGCCCTCAGGTGTTGTGGCGACCTCGTTCACCAGCGGGACTTCCGGATACTCGGGGATACGTTGCGGCGCGAGGAAAATAATCGGGTTGATCTTTTTCTCCGCGATCCACTCGGCCTTGCGGTCGCGGATGTCCTGCCACAGGCCGAAGCCCGCTTCGACCTCCTCGCGCTCCACCGCGAGCAGCACGTCGGCCGAGCCGCGATAACCGGTGATGAGCTTGAATTTGGCTCCCGCCACCTTGTTTAGCACCCGCGGCAGATAGTCGGTCGAGCCGGAACCGAGCGAGCCGAACAGCGTCTCACGCTTCTGAACGTCGGCGAACGTCTTCGATGGCGAGGTATGCCACGTGAAGAAGATCGTGTAATGCGGCGTCATCATTCCGATCCAGTTGAACTCTTCCGGCTTGTACTCGGCGCCGGGGGTGTTCAGCACCTGATCGATGACGGTACCTTCGCCGGTCGTGCAGAGCGAGAGACCGTCCTTGGGGGCCACCGAGTACATGTAGCCGGCCGACTTCAGCCCGCCAGCGCCCGGCATGTTCTGCGGTACCACGGCTGGCCTTCCCGGGATGTGTTGCCCGAGATGCTTCGCTAACAGGCGGGCGTAAAGATCGAAGCCGCCGCCAGCTCCATAGCCGATGTAGTAGTTGACCTGCTTACCCGCATAGAAGTTCTGCTGAGCGTGGGCGTTGCCCGCCAGCGCCAGACCAGATGCGGCCGCAACGATGGCTGATGCAAGCCGCGCGACATGTACCCATTTCACGATTTTACCTCCCCGGCTTTTTGTCGCGGCCGCCGATCAGCGGCGACCCTCGACGGCATCGGCGATCCCGTCGAGGAAAATCTTCCACGCCGTGATCGAATCCTCAACCGCCTGCACGACATCGGCCTCGGAAACGATCTTCTGGTTCGGCAGGTGGCGGATCACGCCGTCGAAAGCGCCCGACCCGTGCTCCTTGTCGAGTTCGTCGTGCATTAGCCAGAACTCGACGTCGTCGCGGTTGAGGCCGAGGCTCCTCATCCAGCGCTTGCCCTCCTCGTTGGACATATCGCCGCATTGCACCTGGTTGACCTGCTCGAGGGTCGCCTTGGCCGCGCAGCCGATCATCCAGTGGCGGTCCTTGGTCAGGGTCTCCCAAATGTGCATCGCGGCGCGGGTCGTCGGCA
Source organism: Alphaproteobacteria bacterium (assembly GCA_035493495.1). Classification (GTDB taxonomy): domain Bacteria; phylum Pseudomonadota; class Alphaproteobacteria; order SMXQ01; family SMXQ01; genus DATJIG01. The sequence goes on along the minus strand of DATJIG010000325.1, from coordinate 98 downwards.
GAGCCTTGGCGTTGTGCACCTCGTCGGCGGTGAGGCCGACCTTGGTCCCCATCTTGACCAGCTTCAGATAGTGGGACTTCTCCTCCGACCCCTCCTCC